>NZ_JARVRF010000018.1 GCF_030209835.1 Arthrobacter sp. efr-133-R2A-120
GTGACGGTCGCCGTCGTCGAGGGCGGATTTCCGGTAACCGTCACCGGAGCCAGGGACGCGGCCCCCGCATGCGGGGTCACGGCGTAAGAAGTGATCGCCGAGCCGCCGTTGGCCGGAGCCGTCCACGACACCACCGCCGAGGCGTTGCCCGCCGTCGCGGCCACCCCGGCCGGAGCCGCAGGCGCCGTCACGGTTGATGCGTTGCCCAGCGCCTGGGCGACCGTTTGAACGGATGTGGTTCCGTTGGCTGTTCTCCCCGCCAGCCAAGTGACAAAGGTCTTGAAGAGATTGGGGTCGATGGTCAAAGTGGGATCTGTCCCGACGGCGATGTGGTGGAAGGTCAGCTGGACCCAGCCCCCTCCCGGTTCCGCGTTGGTAACCAGGTTCTCGAGGTTCTGCAGCGTCCAGGTGCTGTCGACTTCGTCCGGAGCCGCTGTGTTGTATGGATTGGCCGGGGGAAGGGTTTCGGCGAAGGGGCAGCCCGAGCAACTGGCCGGCGAACGGATGTCCCCCAAATTGCGCGCACTAGCAAAACCGCAATTCTTCACGATTTGCTCGACGGAAGAGTTTTCGGCGGCGAAGGGATATGCGAAATCTGTGGCGTTGAACCCCCAGCTTGCAAGCGTGGTCCGTCCGCCGCAAACCTCGTTGGTGGCGGCCGAGGTGGACAACGTGGTGAGGTCCGGGTGGGTGATGGTGTGGCCACCGATCTCGTTGCCGTCCGCAGCGATGGTGTTCAAGTTGGCTCGCGTGAGCCATGACGGATTATCGATCCAACTGGTCGTAATGAAGAAGGTGCCGTGCAATCCGAGCGATTTCAGCAACTGTTCGGCAGGGAGCTGATCGGCGTTGCCATCGTCGAAGGTCAGGCTGATGATTGTTTTCGGCACTGCAGCCCGCGCAGGGGTCCCCGAGTAGACAACGGTGTAGCCGAGCAACAACAGCACGGACGCGGCCGTGGCGAAGCGGAACCATGCGTTCCGGATGCCTGGTGTCCTCCCATGCCAAGCGGAGGGGTGCCCAGCGGAAGAGCGCCCCGGGTGCCGCCGGAACAGTATGGTCAGGAGCCGCATCGGCTTCCCCTTTTTCTGAACAGACCGGGTCGGAATCCCCAGGTCCGGAGCCTATTGGCTATGCAAGGCAAGGTTAAGAGTGGGTGGTACCCGTTTTGGACCGCGTCCCCGCTCTCTTCACTCGGGCTCCGATACGCGTATCCGGCCGGGAGGCTGCCGACTCAAGCGAAGGGGGAGTACGTGCCGTCAGAGACTAGCTCGATTGTCCCGTCGAGTGAGCTCAACGCCGGCCCATGGCCCGGCAGGATGATCTCTGCGCCCAACTGCTTGAGGACTTCTACGCTGGCCAAGATTTCCGCCGGGCGGTGATGGAAGACGGCGGGCAACAGCTGAAGCCCGCAGACCGGACTGACCGCGTGGCCAGTGATGAGCGCGTCCCCGGTGACCACGGCCTTGGCTGAACGGACGAAGAACGATGCATGGCCGCTGGTGTGCCCGCCGGTGGCAATGATCCGGGGAGATCCCGGGAGCGCGTCCAGAATGTCCTGGGTCATCGCAGCGACGCCCGGGACGGCGACGTCGGACAAGCCCCCGGATCGGATGGCGTGTATGGCCCACGCGCCGACCCTGGGGCGGAGGATGCGCAATCCAAGATCCTTGACGGTGACTTGTTCGAGGACCTCGCGGCGAATGTTTGGCAACTCCGCATGAGACGCAAATACCGGAATGCCCATTGCCGATATTCTCGCTGCATTGCCGATGTGATCCGAGTGACCATGCGTCAGGAGAACTCCGGCGGCATTTTCCATGGCCAGTCCCAGGAAATTGATGCTCGATTGGAGCAATGGCCAGTTACCGGGATAGCCCGTGTCAATGAGGGTGAATTCTTCGTCCCGCTTGAGGATCGTCCAGTTGACAGCGGGGCCTTGGACGAAAAAGACGTCCTCGGCAACTTCCTTCACGTTGTCCTCAGCAGACCAGTTCTTCGACATGCTTCCCCTGTCCACATGGGCCTAGGAGGCGCCCCGTATGGGCCTCGGAGGTGCCTCGTGCGCGCCTCGTGCGCGCCGGACCATCTTATCCTCGGTGAGGGCGCGGGCTCCGCAGTGCTGGCGATACCCGGGAGGGGTATTGTGCCGTCCCTCCCGCAGTGCCCGAGGCTCGATTTCACTTGAGGCAAAACCTTTGCTAAAGTCATAACCGCTTCATTCCTCCGTAGCTCAATTGGCAGAGCATTCGACTGTTAATCGAAGGGTTACTGGTTCAAGTCCAGTCGGAGGAGCGCAAAGGCCCCGCACCGGTTTTCCAGGTGCGGGGCCTTATTTTTTGCCTGATTTTGTTCCATCATTCGAACGGCAGAATCCCGCCGCCACGTCTTTAGACGAAATCCATCTCCACTTGCAGGAACCTTGCTGCTTCGGCCACGGCGGACTGGAAGGCGTCATCCTCGGTGGGCGGCGTCCTCGGTTCCCTCGGATGCCATTCGTGGGCGGCGGAATGGACTCGGGTGAATCCGCCACCCGGTGGTGCGTAGAAGATTCCGAAGCGTTGGACGGGCCATTCAGGAGAGGTCTCCGGAGCCACGAGCAGTGCCGCGCCATTTGTCGGATTGAACCATTGCGCAATCGGGCGGCGGCGGTCCTCCGTGAAGAGTCCGGCCGCATAGAGGGCCGCGGATTGCGGGCTTGTCACCGTGCATAGACGATCCCACCACAGCGGCAGGATGCCATCATCCCTGCGCTGCCATGGGGCTGGAATGGGTTGCAGTTCCTGCCAACGGGGCACACCTCAACTTTATCGCCGGGCCATGACCGGCAACAGGCCTCGAACCAAGGGGAGGCCTGCCTAGTCCCGTTTCCAGGGCCCGGGATTGATCCGGTAGAGGATTGCGGAACCGACGACGGCGCCCAGCAGGGCTCCGAATACAGGGTTTCCGGCCCCGCGGCCAAGGAAGAAGCCGACGACGGCGCCAAGCATCGCTCCGAGGAAAAGTCCCCTGCCGTTGCGGTGCGGTTTGCGCGTCATGGCTTGAGCCTACTTGCCGGCGCACAGGTCCGGGCCTCGAACATCAGTGGACTGTGCATCAGTGGATGGAGGGCACGGACCGCGGCCGCACGACGAGCCAGAGGGCGGCCACGGCGCCTGCGAGGCACACGGCCTGGACGGCACCCATGGGAACGGCAGAGCCGACGCCAAGCCAGCCAACCACGGGCGGGATGATTCCGGCCATCAGGAAGTTCGAGGCACCCAGCAGGGAAGCCGCGGTTCCGGCCTGCGCGCCATGGTTGGCCAGGGCAATCACCTGGACACAGGGGAACATGAACCCGGTGGCTAGGATGTAGAACCACAGCGGGACCATGACGCCCCACAGACCGAAGCCGAGCAGATCGAACACCACGATCAGCACCGCCATCAGGAACATCCAGACCGTGGCGAACGCCATGATCCACTGGGGTGCCACTCGCCTGATGACCCTGGAGCTGATTTGGACGCCGGCTACGATGCCCAGGGAGTTGACACCGAACAGCAGACCGTATTCCTGCGGGGAGAAGTTGTAGACCTGTTGGAACAGGAAAGTGGACGCGGAAAGGTAGGCAAACAGTCCGCCGAAGTTGAACCCGCCCACGAGCAGCATCCCGACGAAAATCCGGTCGGCGAAGACGGCCTTGTAGCGTTGGCCCGCCGTCGACGTCGTCTGCCGGCGGAGTTCGGCAGGATACGTTTCCCGGATGAGGAACACTGCGGCAATGATCACCAGGATTCCGTAGCTGGCCAGGAAGTAGAAGATCCCGGGCCATGGCATTATCAACAGCAGTTGTGAACCGATGATCGGAGCCAGAATAGGCGCGAGGCCGTTCACCAGCGACATGCGGGAGAACATCCGCACCATGGCGTAGCCCGCGAAGAGGTCCCGGACCATGGCCATTGCCACCACGCCACCGCCGGCTGCACCGACGCCCATCAGGACACGGAACAGGGCAAGGGTGCTGATGTCCGTGGACAGTGCGGCGCCGAGGGAGGACCCGATGTGCAGGGCCGTCGCCAGGATCAAGGGCATGCGGCGTCCGAATTTGTCGCTGAACGGCCCCACCACCAATTGGCCAATGGCGAAGCCAACTGTTGTGCCAGTCAGTGTGAGTTGGATCGCAGCCGCAGACACGTCGAAATGATGCTCCAGCGCGGGAAACGCCGGCAAATAGAGATCCACTGTAAATGGACCCAAGGCGGTCAATGCGCCAAGTAGCAGGATATAGAGGAGTTTTTCGCGTCGACTGAGGGAATCGCCCGGTACAGGGGGAGTGTTCACGATTATCAATCCTATGTGCGACAGATCATATTTATCGGCGATGGCGGAGGCGCGCCGCAGGACCGTCCGGAAGTTGAGGCTGAAGCTGAATGGTAGTTTTGTGGACAGGTGCGCGTGGGCGGTTGTATTCGTCTCCGTGCCGGAGCCGGGTACGAGCAAGAAGGAAGCAGTGAGGCGGAACCTATGAGTGGACGTCACAGCGGCCGGGCTGGCCAACGCCCGGGCATTTCGGCGTTGCCGAACACCCTGAAACTTGCGGCCAGGCTCGCGCCGCGGCAGCTCAATGACGAAATCAGCCTTGCCAAGCTTGAACTCAAGGGCAAAGGAAAACAGCTGGGTATCGCCGGTGCTTTCGTTGGCGTTGCGCTGATCTTTCTCTCTTTGCTCGTCATCGCCTTGGTTGTAGCGGCCATCTTGGGTTTGGCCACCGTCATGCCTCCGTGGCTGGCTGCGCTCGTGGTCGCGGCAGCGTTCCTATTGATCATCCTCATCGGAGCCCTCGTCGCCTTCCGCGCGTTCAAGGGGGCCATGCCGTTTGTACCTGAGAAGACCATCCGAGGCATCAAGCACGATCTCGGCATAGTCAAGGAAGGCACGTCCTTCGACGCCAGCATCCTTGACCCGTCGTCGGAAGCCTACAAAGCGGCGGAAGCAGCGAAAACGGCCGCCGCCGAGAAGGCCAAGGCCGAAAAGGCCGCCAAGGCAGAAGCACACAAGGCCGAGCAGCCCCCCGCCCCGAGCGAAGCTGAGCTGCTCCGCCGTCTGGAGCAGCGGCGCGAGCACCTCGCCGACGTTCGCGATCAGCTGGGCGTCGAGCTCGACGTCAAGACCCAGGGAAAGGTCCTGCGCGACGTTGCAGGGCAAAAGCTCGACGACGGACTCCGGCTTGCTGCCGACAAGCTCGCAGATTTCAGTGAGAAGGTTCCAGCCGGGCTGCCGGAGCGGCTCGCCGCGCGCTGGAAAGAGCTCTTTCTCTTCGCCGCTTCCGCCACGGTGGCCGCAGTAGGACTGCGGAAGCTGTTCAAGAAGTAATCGGGACGGCAAGCAGCAGCGCCAGCTGCGGACTACGGAAAGGGGGACAGGTGAAGTTCATCGGTGCAGGCGCACGCCCGGGCCAGCCACAGATTGACCACGATCTCATCTTCACCGTCCCCAATTTCCTGACTGTGTTGCGCTTCATGGGTGTCCCGCTGTTCGTGTGGCTGGTGCTGTGGCAAAGGGAATACGGTTTCGCTGTGCTCGTGCTAGCGGTCATGGGCGGCACAGACTGGGTGGACGGCTACGTCGCGCGGCGTTTCAACCAAACCTCCAAACTGGGCCGCATCCTCGATCCCGTCGCGGACCGTCTGGCCCTCATCACCGTCGCTGTGACTCTCGCCATCGCCGGGGTGGTGGATTGGTGGTACTTGGCCGCCCTGGTGGTGCCCGACGTCGTTCTTGCCACCGCTTCGCTGTTCTATTTCCATAGCCACCCCGACCTCCCGGTGAGCCGGATCGGCAAGATCCGGACGGCGTTCCTGCTCCTCGGCACGCCTCTTCTGGTCCTCTCGAAGCTTTCGATTCCCTACACCAACGTCTACTTCGTGATCGCCTGGGTCTGCCTGGGCTTGGGTCTGGCAGGGCACTGGGTGGCGGCCTACAACTACTTCTGGGCAATCCTCCGCAAGGGCAAAGAACTCAAAGCCCACGACGGCGGCCGCAGCTGATGGCCTGGTTCGCAGTCCTTCTTGCGGTGCTTGGCGCTTTCTGCCTCGCCATTGGCGCCCAGCGCCAGGGCAGCGCGGTCAAGGCCGATACCGGTGGCCTCGCCCTCAGTTCGCAGGGTTTCCTGAGGCTTCTCCGAAATCCGCGGTGGGTGCTCGGCCTGCTGTTGCTTGCCTTGGGCATGTGCATGAACGCCATTGCCTTGGTGTCGGCACCCCTGACGGTGGTGCAGCCCATCGGGGCCATCGCCTTGGTCATCACCACGGTGGTCAACGCCAAGGACCAGGGACTCAGTATCAACCGCGGCACGGTGGTGGCGATCTCGGCTTGCGTGACCGGATCGGCGATGTTCGTCCTACTGGCCGTCAACGCCACCCAGGAGAACCATCACGTCAGCGGCGAGGACGAAATTACCATCGTTCTCCTGCTGGCACTCGCCGTCGGGCTTTTTGGAACGTTGGCGGTCATGTTCCGGCACCGCATGAGCGCCTTTGTGTACATCCTGGGTGCCGGCGTGTTGTTCGGCTTCGTAGCGGTCCTGACACGCATCATCGGCCGGCACCTGCTGGACCCCAATGGGCACTTCCTGCTCAATGTGCAGTGGTATACCGTGGTTGCCATTGCCGCTGCCGGCGGTCTCGGTTCTTGGTTCGTGCAGAGTGCCTATTCGGGCGGGCCGCCGGACCTGGTGATCGCTGGGTTGACTGTGATCGACCCCATTGTCGGAATTGCCATCGGGATCGCAATTTTGGGTGAGCTTCGTCCCGATGTGCACGCCGTGCTGGCAATCGCCATGGCTGTGGCCGCTTCCCTTGCTATCGTGGGGGTTATTGCCCTGAGCCGGCACCATCCCGAGGTCACCAAGCGAAAACGTGACGCGAAGGCGGCAGCAAGCCGGAAGGCCTAGGGCAAAAGTTCGACAACCGTGCCCCGCACACCCGCGGCAGGCAACCGGCGAAGACACCGCAGGGCCAGGCGTTTTGCGATGTTCGCACCGTGACCATCAGGAGTTCTCCACGTGACCGTTCCCGAAACCAACAAACCCCTCACCATCCTGATCGCGGCGGAGACCTACCGCCCGAACGTCAACGGTGCTGCTCAGTTCGGGTACCGGCTTGCCAAAGGCATGAAGGCGCGGGGGCACAACGTCCACGTGCTGGCCTGCCGGGCGGACAACGGCAAGAGCTTCACCGAATTCGGGGATGAAGGCACCGTGCATCGCTTGAAGTCCCACGGCGTCTTTACACACGAGTACTTTCGCATTTGCTACCCCTGGGAAATCAAGAACGACATTCGGCTGCTCTTCGACAAGGTGCAGCCCGACGTCGTTCACATCCAAAGCCATTACATGATCGGCGAGCACGTTCTCTACGAGGCCAAGAAGCGTGGCATCCGGATCATAGCCACCAACCACTTCATGCCTGAAAACCTGAACCCGTTCTTGCCGTTCCCGCAGTGGTTCAAGGACATCATCGGGCGGGTCTCGTGGAAGGACATGGGCAAGGTCATGGGCCTGGCCGACGTCGTAACCACTCCCACGCCGCTTGCCGCGAAAGCCATGCATCAGCACGCTTTCCTTCGCAAGGTCCTGCCTCTGTCCAACGGTATTGACGCGGCCGCTTATGAACTGGGGCCGGGCGAAGAGATCGAGCCGCATGCCAACCCCACCGTCCTCTTTGTCGGCCGCCTTGCCGAAGAAAAGCATGTAGACGTCCTGATCGACGCCGTCTCCAAGACACCCGCCGAACTCAACGTGCATCTTGAAATCGTCGGCGGCGGCGAGGTCCGTGCCTCACTGGAGGCCCAAGCCAAGCGCCTGGGCCTGGGGGAGCGGGTCAGGTTCCTGGGCCTCGCGAGCGATGAGGACCTGAGGAAGGCGTACATTCGCGCTGACCTGTTCTGCATGCCCGGAACCGCCGAACTGCAGTCCCTCGTGACGCTCGAGGCGATGTCGGCGTCGACACCGGTTCTGCTCGCCAACGCGATGGCCCTGCCGCACCTCGTGCGCGAAGGCGAGAACGGGCATCTGTTCACGCCTGGGGACAGCAGCGAGCTGGCAGCCCGGATCACCGAGCTCTTCCGCCTGCCGGCGGACGAACTCGAAGCCATGGGCAAGGCGAGCCGCGCCATGGTGGAGCCGCACAGCATCCAAGGCACGCTGCAGACGTTCGAGGACCTCTACCGCGGGGCGAGCTATGAGGACAAGGTCATCTAGTCACCTGGACACGGCGTAGACCCCCGGTTGGCGTTGGTACCCGAATTGTTTTGCTAGAGTGTTTTGGCCGGGAGGACGCCGACAAAGCGGCCCCGGGCCGACTCGGGGCTATAGCTCAGCTGGTTAGAGCGCGGGACTCATAATCCTAAGGTCCTCGGTTCAAGTCCGAGTAGCCCTACCCGAAAAGAGCCCCTGAGCTGCTGAAACGCAAGTCAGGGGCTCTCTCGCTTTGAGGTTCGAATGCAATCATCCACCGTTTACCCACCGGAATCGCTAGGGAGCGCGGTGTTCGCCGCTACCTTCTTGAGTTTTTTCGGCTTGGCTGGCGCCCTGCATTTAGATTTCGACGTCTTGAAGGATGTCACCTCGTAGAGTCTTCCCACCCCTTGATGTCCCCCAACACGGCCGCGAGGGCCGTAGCCGCCGTCGGAAGAACCTTGCCGATCATCTCCCAATCGAGTTGTAAATCCACCTAGTCTGCTTTCTCTACGGTCAGTTCACCGAACACTTCCAGAAACACAGTATTGTCGGGGGCCTGATGCGTTTTTTGGACGTAATGCTTCCTCGTCACGTTCTCGCTCGAGTGCCCGAGCTGCGCCGAAGCAACGGCCATTCCTGATGACGCCTCCAATAAGGTCCCGACCGTCTTTCGGAAGGTGTGGGGAGTGACCCATTGGAAACCGAGCTCGTCACGCGCTGAGCGCCATTGCTTTCGGAAATTATTCGGGTCCCTAAGCGAACCGACCGCCGACGGGAACACGACGTCCCACGGGTTGGCCTCCAGCTGCCCGATTTGCCGTCTCAAGAGCATTTCAATGGCGAAGGCGGGTAGGAAGTACCTTTGGCGGGAATGGGCGCTCTTAGGGTGGTCCTGGATGGTTAGTCCCTGCTTCGGAATGTAGACGATTGTCCCGTTGACTGTGACGGTCGGCTTAGCGGACTTCAGGTCGATGTCCTTCCAACGGACTGCAAGGGCTTCGCCTATCCGGGCGCCGGTGGCGAGCATAATGTCGACGACGTCGAGCATGTCTACGGTGGGGTAGCGACCAGCCTGTTTCTTGTTGGCCTCCCATTGCCTGAGTCCTGCGCGCAGCGCCCCAACCTCGGCCACGGTCAGGGCGCGGACTTCCTTGTGATTCGTTGGGATGGTTGCCACGTCTCGAAGGGGGTTTCCATCCAGGGCGCCGTGGCGAGCGGCGAGACCTAGCATTCCGGACAGGACAGTTTTGCATAGCTTTGCCGTAGCGTTTCCGTGCTTGGTGCGAATGGTCTTGAGGAAGCGGTCCAGGGTGGAGACCGTCGCTTCCCGAATCCTGAGGCCGCCGACGCCGGGGCAGACGTAGTTGTCCAGGATGTCCCTGTACCTGCGGCGTGTGTTGAGGGCCCGGTCAGCGTCCTCAAATTCAGTCCACCAAATCAGAGCGAGCTTGGTGATCCGAGTATCCGAGGTGATGTCCTCGCCCGCGGGCATCGCCCTGTCCGTGAGGGCAGCGATTAGGAGCCGTTCAGCCTTGCCGCCCTTGTCTTTTTTTGACGTGGCCGAGGCCCTGGCCTCCACTTTCCTGGTAACTCCGTCGAAGTCCCGGAAGCGGGCCATGGCTCTCCAAACGCCGGGAGTGACTTCGTCCCGGCTGATCTTCCCCCAGGTTCCGATCTGAAGCGGCGGCCTAGGCATCGGGGGCGTCCTCTACGTCGTCGTCGGTGTCCTTGAGCTCCAGCAGGTAGGTTGCATGTCCCGTGATGTCCTCCAGTTTCTTCAAATCCTCCCTAAGGGTCGCCGTAAGGGCCGGCAGTCCTGTGAGTGTCAGCCGAAGCTTGGAGTAGACCCTGCGGAGCCGCTCATCGTCGACGCCGCTCGCGTCTAGCTTGGCTGCGAAGTCTGGCGCGAAGGTGAATGCGTCGCTAATGCGGATGGATGAGGAGTCTTGAGGTTCAAAGAGGTACTGCACGCGGCAGCCGAGGACGTTCGCGAGAACGAGGAGTTCGGCGGCGATGAATTGGCGCTTTCCCCGCTCGGCGGCTGACACGGTCTGCGGTACCCATTTGCTGCCGAGAAGCCCTCCAACCTCTTCGCCAAGTTCCACCTGGGACATTCCGCGTTGTTCCCGGAGTCGTTTCACGTTTTCGCCCACGACCTGCTCGATTGTCTTTGCCACGGTTCTCCTAGGGATCGATTAGTCAATCTGTAGCTTTACTAAGTATCGAGCAAAAGATGAGGCTTGACAAGCAGCGAAAAAGCCGGGAAGCTAAAGCCACAAGTTGATTTACCAGCGCAAACAAGCTGGACAGTTATCTAGGAGGCGTCGTGAACTCAGCGAAAGTACAGGCAGACCGCCCGACCGAATGGCTTTCTCCGGCTCAGTTGGCTGACGAGCTGCAGATCCCGCTGGCCACCATCTACATCTGGAGGTCCCGCCACAAGGGACCCCGCGGCCACAAGATCGGCACACACGTAAGGTACTCCCGCGCAGACGTCGCAGCATGGCTGGAGACCCTCGCGGATCCCAAGGATGCGGCATGACTCGCCCCTTGCCGTTCGAAAACTTGTCTTGGCGGGAGGAAGCCGAAGCCGCACTTGCCGCGGAGGCCGCAAGTGGCCGTTTGTTCGACGCCTACGACCTTCAAGAACGCCACGGACTGACAAGCCCGTCAGGGCCGAATGAATGGGGACCTCTCTTTTCGCACGCCGCTGCACGGGGGCTCATCACGTCAGTTGGATTCCATCAGTCCCGCAGACCGAGCCGGTCAGGAGGCATCTGCCGGATCTGGCAGGGCACCGGGCCAACCCAAAAGAAAAGCGGTTCGGGAGACATCCGCCAAGACACAGCCCGAACCGCCAACAACAACCCATCCCAAAACTAGAGCTAGGACAGCCGTCATGCATCACCATACCCACACCCCGTCCAATGCTGCTACCGAATCCCGAAATCAGGCGCCAGATTCCCTGCGCTACTTCGGAATTGCGACGGTCTGCAGCGACCATGCAAACCACGACCATGCCCTTCCTGAGCATGTCGAGTGGCTTACGGACGTTGTCTCACTGACAACCAATCGTAGTGTCCGGGTCACTCAGGAAGAGGCAGGCTTGGTCCGCTGGTTCGGTGTCCTGAACTACCACATGGACAACGAGCGGATTCATATCAGCGCCGCTGAAGATGCAACTGACGAGGAGTTGGACTGCCTCGTGCAGACAGCCCTCACTCCCTGGGATGACTTCCGACCGGAGCGCTGGCCGGCCCACCCATGCGTACCTGGGCGGAAGCGGATCGCCGTGTGCCGCTACATTGACGATGCCTACGTGGACGAGACCATCGCGGCCATGACCGTCCAAGGATTGTCCCTCGAGCTTCATGACTGTGCCACAGAGCGCACCGCGTGATCCGTTCCCACCGAATCCCTTGTGGATGGACAGGATTTAGCCGATCCACCATCTAAAACCTTGAACGGAGGCACCGAGCATTGGGTGCACAAAACGTCAGCAAAGCGTTCACGTTGTGGCGTTCACTGACTGACCAGCCGTTTCGGGCGCTCACCTACATGGCTCTCGTCAGCATGGATAGCGACGACCCTCCCACTTACTGGGGCGGCAGGGAAGCCTTGGCCCACGCCCTGGGGCACACCTTGCCCCCTGCAGACGCACCGGACCCGGTGGCCGCAGAGCAATCCCGGGAAAAGGCATACAGGGCCGTAAAGAGGGCTCTGAAGTCCCTTCATCAGGCAGGTGCTGTCAAGACCGTCACGCCTGCGTCATTTCGACGGCACGCCGTCTACGAAATCATGCTCCAAACGGGCGCGGAGGGCTCCGCTAAGGGTACCGAAAAAGCGACCCCTAAAGGTACTGCTGAAAGGCCCCCTAAAGGTACCGATGAATCGCCCATAGGGTACGAAAAAAGCGATCAAAGGGTACGGGTCAGAGGCCCCCATAGGAGTACTAGGAACAAGGAGGAACAATCCTTAGACGACTCAACCGTCAGGCCGAGAGAGCTCATCGACCAGACCGCTCTGACCCGACCGGAGATCACGGAGCTCTGCGACAAACTCGCAGACCTCATTCAAGGAAATGGATCCAAGCGCCCAGCCATCACGAAGGCTTGGCTCACTAGTGCACGGCTTCTCATCGAGAACGACAAACGAGAACTCCGAGAAGCGCACCATGTCATCGAATGGTGTCAGCAAGACTCCTTCTGGAAATCCAACATCCTCTCCATGCCCAAGCTCAGGGAAAAGTACGACCAACTCAGGCTCAAAGCCGGAACAGCCAACCATGCGGCCACACAGGGACCGTGGGATCCGAACTTCCATACCCTGTCGCACGTCCCGCCCCAATACGCCTGGGCCAACCAGCCCAAGAACCAGGAGTCCACACAATGAACGCCCAACATGCCGAACCCACCTACTTCACCGTCATCGGCACAGACAACGCCCCCGCACAAGCAACCGACCCCCACTACGAATACGCAGGGCACCTCGCGGCCGACATCACCGCCGCATCCAAAGACGTCGAACAAACAAAAGCCATCATCTGGAACCGGGTGAAAGCCATGGCCGACCACGGGATCGACGCGCCCAACATCATCGGCACACTCTCAGCAGCCCTCGCAATCTTCGCCATCGAAATATTCAACCCAGCCGTCGACATCCTGGAAGAACTCAACCCCCGCTTCGACTACCGCAAAGCCGTCAGCCGGGCCACCACCCCGGACCGCACGAAGGAGACCAACTGATGCCCAGGCCCACGCTGCGTCAATTCCTCGCGTCCCGCGTCAACAAAGGCCCCGGCGTGATCACCCACACCGAACTGCGCGAAGTCCTCGCCGCCAACCCGGACCCGAGCCTGTACGACGCGCTGGAGCACCTCGCGGGATGGCTTGACGCAGCATCGAGCCCAGACGAACCCCTGAGCGCCGTAACAGGCAAAGTCTCCGCCTCTGTCCTCGCCCGGCGCATCCGCGAGATTCTGGTCGGACACCCGGAGCGCCATGCGCAGCCCATGGAAGACTGGCGGAAGGGCTGACCTCATGGACGACTCGAGGCGATGCCGCGCCACTTCAAAACAGTCCGGAAACCGATGCAGGAAGCCGGCCATCATTGGCGGCACGGTATGCAAGATCCACGGTGGCGGAAGCCTCGCGGTAAAGGCTGCGGCGGCCCGCAGGGCTCAGGAAGACGAGGCTCGACGTCAGCTGGCTACGTTGGGCCAGCCGGAGGCCATTGACCCGGCTGAGGCGCTTCTGCAGCTGATCGGGTGGAAATACGGGGAGGTGAAATGGCTGCGCGCTCGTGTGCAGGATCTCCCTGATGGCGATCTGACCTGGGGTTTGGCGCAGACAGATGTCGGGCTCGGGCCTGAGGGGCCGATCGATAAGGTCACAGAGAAGTCGTCACCGTCAGTGTGGTGGGTTCTCTTACGGGAAGCTGAGGACCAACTGGCCGACTACGCCGCGAGGGCGTTACGGGCCGGCGTGGATGAGCGAAAGGTGCGCATGGCTGAGCATCAAGGCCTCATGGTTCACGCAGTGATGATGGCGGTCTTCAATCGTCTGGCGTTGACCCCTGAGCAGTGGGTGATGGCGAGAGCCGCGGCCCCGGAAGAGTTGAGGAGGCTCGCGGGTTGAGCGGGTACAGCCCGCGCCGGCCAATGTTGGGCGCATTCATCAATGGCCCCAGTGCGCAAATCTTGACGGCGATGCTCAAACGTGAGGAGGTGGTCCGGCGCTCGCAGGGTCTGCCCCCGGATCTGAGAAGCAAGCTCCTGGATGATTGGGACGCCATGGCGGAAGCTGCCAGGGTTTACCGCGAGCGGTGCGAGGAGCACCGCGGCGAATGGCCGGCGGAGCGTCCGGCCGTGAGTGATCCTGGGCCGGATGGTGTCCACGCGGTGCTCTGGCCCGTGAGGATGGTGGCTATGGTGATTGGCCGGACTGAGAGCCGAGTCCGGCAGATGCTTCGCTGGGGTGATCTCGAAGGTGTCAAGGTTGATGGCCGGTGGATGGTCAGTGAGGACAGCGTGGGTGACTACGGGATGAAGCAGCTTCTCGCCCGTCAAGCGGCCTGATAAGAGGCCATTCGCGGGCCGCGAGCCGCAGGAATCGCTAGATCGTAAGGAATGGGACGTCCTAAACAGGGCGTCCCATTCTTGCATCCACCGATTACCCACCCACTATCGGCGGTGTTTCCGCTTACGGAAACGCGGAAACGATATAGGGACGGGAAGGCTGAGACTGTTCACGGATGGTTCCTCACGGAATCCCCAGCCGGGAATCGGTGTCCGGCCCCGCCCGTGGAAGGCGGCGCCGGACACCACCCGTCGGCATACGTTCTTGACAGCCCAAGGAGCACCTGCAATGACCACCAACGATGATGTCCTGGCCGCCCTACGCGGTGAGCGCCCGACTGAGCGAGCAGCGCGTGAAAGCGTTCACCGGGCGTTCACAGGTGAACTTGTCGGCGACCTTGAGCGCCACACAAATGAATCGGTGGCACGGGCATTCGGCCGCGAACCTGAGCGTCAGGTGACCGAGAACGAATTGCCCGTCCAGACGCGAGACTTCAGCGCCGTCGCGGTTTGGGCGGCAAGGGAAGCGGCCGCCACCGCGACCCGCGCACTGAGCCAGGCCATCATGCGGGCGGACGGAAGCAAAGGTATCTACGCCGCTGAGGCGGAGGCTCAGGCAATCGCGGAAGAATCGTACGCCCTGGCGGCCAGGCGCAGCCCCTATGAGGACGTCCGGCAGGAGTCTGTGGCACGGACCCTGACGAAGCTTGCAGACACCTGTGAACGCCGTGCGCAGAAGAGTGCCAGACCACCCGTCAGGGCAGCCCGCATAGTGGCCCCTCGACAGCACCAGGAGTCACTCAGTCAGCTCGAGCGCGTAGAGACGAAATCCGGCGTCGACGGCGCACCCATCATTTCCTACCGCAAGTAGCGCCCCCAACTTCCCCAAGGAGCAAGCAGAACATGGCAATCTTCAGCAAGAGCGTAGAAGCAGCGCATACCGCGGTGTCCAAAGCCGAGGACCTTCTCTCGGAATGGGAACGCAAGGCCACCAATGCGCGTGCAGAGGCCGAACGGCTGGACAGCGAGTCGGGCGCCGCTATCCTCGCCGACGAGTCAGCTGCCGAGAGCATCACGCTCAAAATTCACTCCTGGGAGCGCAAGGCCCGAGCCTTCGATCAGGCGGCGGAAGAAGCACGCCGGAAGCTCGCAGCGGCTCGTCGTGATGCCCTTGAAGCCGAAGCGCGGGAAGAGGACAAGGAAGGCTCCGCCGGCCGCAGGAAGGCAGAAGCGCACAGCGCCAAGGTTGCCGCTCTGGTTCACCAGCTCGAGGTGCTCGACGAATGCGATTGGGGCCGTTCCCCGGCAAAAGACCCAATTACCGGGGAGCTGGTTGGTTCACAGCGAGGACTCGGTTACCGACTGACCGTGGAAGCTGAAAGGCACGAAATACGTGCTGCATCCATCCGGTACTTCCTCGCCACCGGCCGGATCCCAGACAGCTACTTCGAGATCAATGAAGTACTGGGCACCACGTTCAATGCCATCGCCCGGATCCTCAACGAGGGCGACAACATCCCAGCTTCCCTGTACGTGGCCCGCGACGCCGGACTAACCGGCACGGCGGAGCAGGCATGAGTGTTCCAAAGCTGGACGAAGTGCTCCACGACGCGGCTCTGAAATTGGAGGAGGACGTCGACCAGAATGCTGATCTGAGCGAGAGCGGTAAAGCGTTCCTCTCGGGCATCGCCGGAGCCTGGAAGCTGTCCTCTGGGACAGAAAGCGGTGGGTTTCCGGTGGATGGCGCTACATCGGGAACAAACTCCCGAACCGGTACCCCTGAAAATCAAGGGTCCACCGGCCATCGGCCTGAGAACTTTGGCTTAGCAGACAGGAAACCGTTCCCGGGCAATATCAAGGAGGACGGCTACAAAGACCGGGCGTAAACGTCACCGGGCGCCGGTCGTCTCCGGTGCGAGAACACAAGTCGGTACCCGGAACCATGGCACAGGGGTGTTGTCCTTTCCGCCCCGGCCAACGCTCAGAGAAGCAATGCCCGCCGTTGTATGGTCTCCACGGCGGGCATTGCTTTGCGAATCGTGGTTCCCATTTTGGGGTCAAGCTTGATCCGTTGCCACGTATTTGCAACTATTAGCGAACTCAGCTTGGGGTGATAGTGCTCCAAGACTGGGCCAAAGTTGCCACAATATGGGGGAAGAGTTGTTCTCAGCAGCACAGCCGATCGGATGCCGTTGTACTTGCAATATCGGATCGGAGCGTGACTCTGATGACGTCAACTGCTGGGATCTCTCTCAACACGATTTGGCCCAGGAGATGGAAGCGTTCCACGGTAACCACCTCGATCCCCAACTGTCCGAAACGGAACACCGCGACGCCTTCGCCAGACTGAAAAGCCTGATCATAAAGGCCAGGCAAGGTCGGCTTGAGTTTTCGGGAGCGTCGCCGGATGCCAAGGTCATGGAGCGCGCTCAGTTTGTGATCGAACTCCGGCCAATGCCAGAAAGAACCATGAGGTTCGGGCAGCCACACCTCCCTGCGCGTTTGGTTAGGCTCTACTGCGCAGAGCCACGGATCGTAGAGAACACGATTCTCGGGCTACACTTGGGAACGAAACCCAATGCAGGAGACTTGCTTCGCGAGCAAAACGCATCTATTGATACTGCCGCCCAAAGGGCACATGATTGGGAAATGTCGCAGTACACGCAACAAACGAGCCGAGAAACTGGGGGGAATGACGTATGAGCCGCACAGCAAATCCTGTCCATGACTGGCAATCGGATGATGACGCCGCCCAGTCGCTTGCGGATGTCAATCTGGGTGCCCAGGAACATTTATGGGAAGCGCTGTCAGCGGCTCGCGTGGATTCAGGCCTCACCCATGAGCAAGTCGCTACCCGTCTCGGCGTAACTGCTGAGTTGGCGAAGGCAATTGGCGAGGGTCGAATTGATGTGACCCTTGGTGACCTTCGCGAGTTCGCCTTTGCGGTAGACGCCGTCGTCGCATACAAGGTCAGCCCGCGTTATTCAACCACCTTCGACGCCTTCCGGCGTTCTCTGGGAGAACTCCCTTGGTACAGCCCCACCCACAGCGGGCACGGGCACGATGAAGAGAATGTCCTCCACCGGGCCGAAATGCTTACCGGTGGACATGGACACTGAGGTCGAGGTTTCCACAGAGGTCCAAGGTCGAATAATCAGTCCCATGTCGTATGAAGTCTTCATCGACAGGATGGAACTGGTCCGTCACTATGGCGATGTCGACAAGGAAAAGCTTGCCTGGGACGTCTACCTTTATTCGTTCCCTCCCAAGTCGACGAAGCTAGCTGACGCCGCTCCAAACTTTATGCTCGTCGGGCACCTTTTTCGAGCGAATGCCCAGGGTCACGGCCAAGTTCGCGCCAACGCACTTATCAGAGCATTCGATCTTGATGGCAATCCCATGGCCCCGGAGTTCGTGCGCGATCAGATCGCTTACGGTTACGTTGAAGCAACGTATGACACCTGTAGACGCTCCCTACAGGCGCAAGCTGCTGTTATGGACGTGGACCTAGAACTTCCGAAACTGTCCCCGTCTACAAAGATTCAGCTTGACGACCCGTCGAACACTCGACCTAAACAAAAGAAGCGCCCGGGGACCAAGTAGCGTCATTTAGCGGTGCGTGCCCAGCAGAAACTACAGGCCGGGCAGAATCCGGCCCGTGACGTTGGCCATGGTGACCCAGATTCCCTTGCTTGTGGCTCGCCAGAGAGCAGTCCGCAGAAAGTCCGCAAGAGGTCAGCTTTGGGCTTTCGTATTAACGCACCCGCGGGTCGAAGTCATGTAGAGGGCCAGATCTTCTCAAAGATGAGGGTCTTCACGTCTCCGCTTGCAGTGTTATTTGTTTCGTTGGCCAACCGATAGCCCCGCGCCTTAGCACCCAAGACTACGGTCTCGTACCTGGGTGACTCCTGGTTGATCTTGAACACAACGTCGTCGCCGACGAATGCTTTGTCCAGAATGGCCGGCGCGTTGGCTTCGGCCCTTTTCTGACTTCGATCCCCGGCGATGAAGAGCGCGAATCCCAGCCAGCCCGCTAGACAAAACATCAGGACGAAAAAGACCACGATTGTAATAAGTATCCCCATGGGGGAAGCATATGCGGCTTGCCTGAATTTGAGAATCAAAGGGTTCGGAGGATCCAAATGGGTGGGTAAACGGTGGATGCAGTGGACCTGCTGGAACCAACAGTGGCAGATCGCCTGCAATCGGGCGTCAAGTGTCGGATGCGACCTGAGAATGGATGGTTAGCAACCCCGACTTAGTGGGGAACCTGTTCGGGCACTACATAATTCGACCCCATGGCGTGAACGCGCCACTCGCCGAATTCCGGGCGCCACGCCAACGTGACGATTCCGGCTGCTTGCACGATCTGCTCGTCAAGGACCTGATAGCTGTCAGTGACACCGGACAAGACCTTGAAGTAGGCGACGTCATCCGCGCCGACGGCTCGCTGCGCCATCGAGCCGTAACCGGCATCAGGTATCGACGCCAGAAAATTGGCTGCGTCGCTGAAGTCTCCCCATGCCGCGACGGATTCTGGGGTCACGATGCGACGCAGGGCAACCTGAAAATGGCGGTACTGCCCCAACGCGTTGCAGAACATCTGGCCAACAGCGACTGGGTCTTGAAGCGAGGGCTCGGGTAGGGCGGCCGCCGCTTCTTCGTCCGACGCCATGCGGCGCCAGTATTCGGGTGAGCGGTCATCGGGACGCAAATTATGTGTCATTCGGACAGCGTACTTGGCACCTGGGACCAGGACGATCCCTTTCCGCTAACGGAAACGCGGAAACCCAAACCTGCAGCCGCCCCATAGTCTTCCGTCAAAACCTTGGAACGTTTTTCGTCCAAGGGAGAGCTATGACCAGCTTCGAGATAGACAGCAGCGAATTCAACCTGCTGGCCGACAGACTAGAGCGCGCCGCTGAGGGTGCAGCGTTCCTCATCCGAGGTGCGGTCAGGAAAACCACCCTTGACATTGCGAAAGACGCAAAAGCGTTGGTCCCGGTGGATACGGGTTTCCTTCGGAACAGCATCCAAACATCTTCCGCCGGATCCAACGCAAACCTCGCGCAGGGCATCGTCCAGGCGCGGGCGAGCTATTCGAAATACGTGGAGTTCGGGACAAGTCGCACGGCGCCGCGGGCGTTCATGGGACCCGCCGCCGACCGTAACGAGGCCGCGCTTCAACAGGCGCTGGGACAGATCGCTGGGACGTTGGGGGGCGCCCTGTGAGCGACAAGTTCTTGACGGTTCGGATCCGGGCGGAAATCGCTGATTTCAGGGCCCAGATGGCCGAAGTGTCGAAGCTGACCCGTGATGCAGGTAAAGCGGCCGAGGAGACGTCGGCGAAGTCCACGACGGCCATGGGCCAGATGGTCCAGTCGGCCAGCCGTCACGAGAAAGCTTGGGATCAGTCCGGGAAGGCACTCCTGGGGTTCGGTGCGGCTGTCTCTATCGGTGTCGGGCTGGCCCTCAAGTCCTATGCCGAATTCGACAAGGCAATGTCCGAGGTTCAGGCAGCAACACACGCCAGTTCCGGAGACATGGAGCTCCTGCGTGGCGCTGCCATCAAAGCTGGAGCGGATACCGCCTACTCAGCCAAAGAGGCCGCGGACGCGATCACCGAGCTGTCCAAGGCTGGTGTGTCCACGAAGGACATTCTCAGCGGTGGCCTCGACGGTGCTCTGTCTCTTGCCGCGGCTGGGTCCCTTCAGGTCGCAGACGCTGCTGAGCTGGCCGCCACCGCCATGGTGCAGTTCAAGCTCAAGGGTGACCAGATCCCGCACCTCGCGGATCTCCTGTCCGCCGGGGCGGGCAAGGCTCAGGGCTCCGTGGAGGACCTTGGCATGGCCCTCAAGCAGGGCGGCCTGGTTGCTGCCTCGACAGGGCTGTCCATCGAGGAAACCACGGGCGGTCTGGCTGCCTTCGCCTCAGCCGGTCTGATCGGCTCGGACGCTGGCACCTCCTTCAAGACCATGCTGATGTCCCTCACGCCGAACTCGGCAGCGGCGGCATCGGAAATGCACAAGCTTGGCATCTCCGCGTACGACCAGCAGGGCAAGTTTATTGGTCTGTCCAAGTTCGCCGGGGTCCTTCAGGACTCCATGAAGGGCCTCACCGACGAGCAGCGCGCGGCGTCGATGAAGATCATCTTCGGATCCGACGCCGTGCGTGCAGCGAACGTCCTGTACGAGCAGGGCGCCAAGGGCATCTCCGACTGGACCGACAAGGTCAACGATGCCGGCTACGCAGCCGCCACCGCAGCGATCAAGCAGGACAACCTTTCCGGCGATATCGAAAAGGTCGGCGGTTCGCTCGATTCCGTGTTCCTTAAATCAGGTTCCGGAGCGAACGAAGTCCTCCGCTCCCTCGCCCAGTCCGCGAACAATCTCCTCGACATGGTCGGCGAGATCCCCGGCCCGCTGCTGCAGACAGGTCTCGGACTGGCGGCCGTCACCGGCGCTGGCGCGCTGCTGGGTGGGACGTTCCTGACGACCTTCCCCAAGATCATCGAAACGAAGAAGGCCTTCGACGAACTTGCCAGCTCATCCCCTGGACTGGCTAGCGGGCTCGGCAAGGTCGGCAAAGCTGCAGGTATCGCGGCCGTCGGGCTCGCCGCGCTTCAGGTTGCCGGCGTGCTGTTCAATGAGAAGCACACCAAGTCAGCAGAAGACTATGCGCAGGCTATTCTTGCCGTCAGCAAAGCCTCGAGCGGCGCCAGGTCAAGTGAGCTCGACAAGGTATTCCAAGGCTGGGACACCTTTGCTGGGAACGGTCCCCAAATCAAGGATCTTTCCGGCGCCGTGAAGGAAATAGTCAACCCGCACATCCCTGCCGGCGTCCAGGACACACTGGACACCCTGTTCTCTTGGACTGGAAGCGCAAAGAACGACCTCGGCCAGGTTCGGGACCGACTCGCGGGTCTCGGTGACGCTATGGGCGACTTGGTCAGGAACGGCGGGGCCCAGACGGCGGCCAAGTCATTCGCTGCCCTGTCCTCTGAGTTCGAGAAACAAGGCAAGTCCGCTCAGGACGCGCTGGACACCCTGCCCGGATACAAGGCGGCGCTTCTTGGCCAAGCGAACGCTGCCGGCGTGACTCTCGACAAGTACCAGCTGATGGACCTTGCTCTGGGTGTGATCCCGCCGGCATTGAAGGACGCCGCCAAGGCAACCGAGATGTACACGGACTCAACCGGCAAGTCACTTCCGGTCACGGACGAAATGAAGAAGAAGCTGGCGGATGTCGGCCTGAACGCTGACGGTACGACAGAGTCTCTCTCCAAGCTCCTTGATGCGATGTTCGCGACCGGCCTGGCTACCATGTCAGCCCGGGACGCAGAGTCCAAATATCAGGAGAACCTTGACGGTTTGGATAAGAAGATCAAGGACGTCATGGCTACCCAGAAGGCTGGGAACATGGTCCTCGATCAAACGACTGGAAGCTTCGACCTCACCACGGTCTCCGGACGTGCAGCGAACTCTGTTTTCAGCGACCTACAGCAGAGCGCAATCAACACGACGAAGGCCATGGCCAACGCCGGTGCGACACAGCCCGAACTTCAAGCCAAACTCGGGGACACCTACAACTCGCTCTACAACGCGGCCCGCGGCTTCGGTATGTCCGAAACGAAGGCTGACGATCTCGCACGCTCAGCGTTGTCCATTCCGAAGAACGTGGACATCAACACGGCGATCAGCAATTACGCGGACACCTTGGCGAAGGCCAACGGTCTGAAGCAAGCCGTGGACAGCATCCCAACGTTCAAGCAGCTCAGCATCAACGTGCAGTACACGGAGTCTGGGACGGCGATCCGGGACCGCGCCTCGGATGCTGGCTGGGCTGGGACGTCGGTCCAGATCCGCAACGGTGGTGGCCTCGTTGGTTTCGCCGGCGGCGGGAAAGTTCCCGGGATCCCGCCTCGTGACCCGCGCGTCGACAACGTGCGGGCACGTACCCAGAACGGTTCCGCGTATGCGATCCGGTCGGGTGAGTGGATCATCAACGAGCCCCAGTCCAAACGGAACGACAAGTGGTTGCGGGCCATCAACAACGGACTGAACCTGGACACCGTGTTCAGTGCGCACGAGGCGCCGTCGAAGTCCATGGCCGGCAACTATGGCCAGTTCGCTGCCGTGTCCGGGCCGTTCCCTGCTTCCGGTGGGTGGGGGTCCAGCCGTTCCGAGGTGAACCACACGATGAGCATCGGCCAGGTGATTGTGAAGGACGTGGACGAGATGGCGAACAAGTTGGAAACCAAGCGCCGTGACGCCCTCACTTTGGCGCGTCTGCGGCAGGCCGAGGTCAAGTCCAGATGAGCCCTAGCTTGGGGGCTGTTGTTCCAGCCATTCGTCCAGGTCGTTGACCCGGTAGAGGAGTTTCCCGGCGATGATCCGGGCCTTGGGTCCCTTGCCTCGGTCGCGGAGGTCCCGCAGCGTCTGCGGTGACATGCGTAGGGCGGCTGCGGCTTCATCGAGCAGCAGGGGAGGGTTGGGGATCGGGATGTGTGGGAATTCTTTCATGGGCCACAGTCTGCCCGGTTCGCCCAAGTCCTGCAGCCTCGCAGTACTAGACTCAATTCGCCCACCGCTTACCCACCGGAAACACTGAAAGACGGTGATTAACCGCGAGAGGATGCCAGCTGCATTTGGACGCCTCTGGCCCCGGAATCTAGGCATTGTCGACTATTCGCGAAAGTTGCTGAAAAAGGCCAACTCATAATCCTAAGGTCCTCGGTTCAAGTCCGAGTAGCCCTACCCGAAAAGAGCCCCTGAGCTGCGGAAACGCAGATCAGGGGCTCTTTTACGTATTGCCGACGCACTCCGGGTTGCTAGACGCACTCCGGGCGATACGTCGGATCTGCGGGGCCGCTCTGGAGAAGCGCGTTGGAGACAAGGGACCACACGTTTGGATCGTTGGGAGATTGATCGTGTTCGAAGGTGTCGAGGGGGCA
This sequence comes from Arthrobacter sp. efr-133-R2A-120, assembly GCF_030209835.1. Lineage (GTDB taxonomy): Bacteria > Actinomycetota > Actinomycetes > Actinomycetales > Micrococcaceae > Arthrobacter. The sequence continues at coordinate 23,248 of NZ_JARVRF010000018.1, forward strand.
GTAGTCCTGAAGCACGAGGTTGGACACTTGCTTCACCGGCCCAACAAGAGCCTGGCTCGCATAAGGGGTAACGACCTCGTCGTATCGGGTCGAAATCACGGTGTAGGACGGGCCGGGTACGGCGTCGCCGATCGAGTTGAGCTCGGCCATGAACGCCGACCCGGCATACTGGTCCGTGCAGGCCTGGCACAGGGTGCTCGTTGCGGTCGTGTCGAGAATCATCCCCGCGGGAGACGGCGCGATGAGGCCTTGTGTGCCGTGGTTCGACGGAGCAATGCCAACGAGGTGGTGCACGTACTTGGCGCCACCGAGGAAGCCGATGTAGTAGCGCGGCATCATCCCGCCTTGGCTGTGCCCGACGAGGTCGACCTGCTTCGCGCCCGTCGCGCCGAGAACTGATTTCACGAACGTCGCAAGCTCAGCTGCGGAGTTGCGGATTGCCCCGCTGGCGGGGACGCCATTGACCACGCCGTAGTTGAGCGAAAAGACGCAGTACCCCTGGTCCTTGAGCACCGGTGAAAGCAGCGCCCAGTTCTTGAACATCGTCTCGAACGTTCCCGGGACGAGGACCACCGGGTACGGATGTACGCTCGACGGCTTGCACGTCCAATCGTTTGCTCCGGGCGGGTCCGGCGAGATCGAGTCGGCCTGAGCCGCGGGTGCGGCAAAGAGTCCAATCGTGAGCGCTGCAGCGGCGAGCACGGCGGTGAGTCGGAATCGGCGCATGGCCTTGCCTTTCTCTTGGCCGCGAACCCCTATGTCCGCGGCATCCCTAGTTACCTTGCGGTAACTTACCGGTGGGTTGCAATAGCGTGCGGAGATCTTGAGAAAACGTGCACCTGCCCGTCGGGCCAGGAGAGGGCCGAATGCGACACCAGTCACAAGAGTGGCCACAGGTCTCATAGGACCAAGGCTAAATTCACTCGGGAGTCCAAAGCACGCACATCCTTCCAGCGATAGGCAGCCTGCCGAGAACAGCGCGCGTTACAAGGCCGCCTTCGTCATCGGGCGATTGGGGCAGATTGAAATCAGAAGAATCGCGTGAGATTGGCCAGGACAACCAGGGCGAGGATAGACAGGGCAAGCATCCATCCCGCCCGCCGGAGCCGCGCCCGGTCAACGAGAGTACGAAGCGCGGCGAATTCATGCTGGAGAGATGCAGCGTCAGCACCGGCCGGCGGGTTCCGGTGCCAGGTCCCCGCCCGGACGGCCGCCGCTGCAACCAGGGCTTTCTGCGTTGGCGTGATTACGGTCGGGCGGCCGTTGAGCCAGCGCAGGAGCTGCCGGTCCGTGACCACCGCGACGCCGGAGGGACGTTCCCTGACCGTCATGCTCTTGGGGGCAACGATGACGACAACGCCGGTGACATCCACGGCCTGGTTCGCTCCGCTTGTCAGAAGCTTCGCCGCGCGGGCGGCTTCATAGCCGGCGTTGTGGAGGTGGCGCTGCTTCTTGCCGGCGACCATCAGTGTCCGCCCGGCCACCCAGACGGACTGACCCGTGTGGTTCTTGGTATTGAGGGTGAAGACCCCTGACGGACCTATCAAAACGTGATCGATATCCGATGTGCCGGCGCCGACCGGGACGGCGTGCAGGACCGTCCATTCCGGTCCTAGACGTTCAAGGATCCTCCCAACCGCTATTTCGCCGAGGGCGCCCTTGTACCAGGGGTGGTTGTCCGGGGTCAGCGGGTCAGCACCGAAAATACGGCCGAGAAAGGACCGCGAGGACGCACCTGTCCTGTCGGCGAGCAACTTCTCGATGACCGACTGTCCCGGGATCCGGTCACTCAGCCCGCCACGCTCCAGATTGCCACCGGGCCGTAGCGGAAAGTCCTGTGATGCAGGTTCAGATCTCACGAGGTTCCCTCTATCCCTTGTCCCGTCGGAACGAAGTGCCCGCCGGACTGGTCCAGCCATGCCATCGCCTCGTTCCTGGACGTGAAAAAGCGGCTCGGACACGGCGGCTTGTGGACGCCGAGGAAAAGGCTGGCAATGACCCGATCCACCGGGCTGGACCCAAGCAACGCAATCCGCGAGGCGGCGCAAGTGGAGAAGATGGAGCGGGCATCACGGCTGAGACCCTCCGTCATTGAGATGTCGACCAGCAACGGATACTGGGACCCCCGGCAGGTTTCCTCGACGGCCGCCATTGCCGCATGCGCATGGGAGGCCTCGATGGTCCCCTTCGGTTTCCAGATCATGTGGACGACACCATCGGTCCGCAGTTCCAGCTCGAGCATCCGCATGACTCCCGTGTCATGCCTTGCTGGTCCGGCGTCGGACATCTTCCTCAACTTCTCCCGTGTCGGTGGCCCCATCCCACTGGAGCGGCCCGAATCGTCGTCCCCAGACAATGCTCACAGGTAGGACGGCCAAGAGTAGCGTTCCCGGGGAAATCCTTGGGAAATCCTGTGGGGAGAGACTGCAATCAGCTTGGTGGATCGTTTCCCAGGAAGGTCCCTGGTGGCATCCAGGCGCCAAAGACCGGGCCCGGATCGGGCCGCTTTGCGTGCCGCCCGTCGTCGGAGATTCCTTGTTTGAGACGGTGCAGGACCCATGGGAACAAGTGCTCGCGTGCCCAGATAATGTCATCGGTCCTTGCTTCGCGCCAGGTGCGCCCGGGTAGGTCTTTCGGTGTCATCGGTTCCAAGGTGTGGGAGACGTTGAGGGTATCGAGCACCATGATGGCGATGGTGTGCTGGCCCAGGGGGGAGAAGTGCAGGCGGTCCGGATCCCACATTCGTGGATGGGTAAGTTGGCGCAGGGCCCAGAGGTCGGCGATTATCGCGTCGTGGCGCGCGGCGATGGTCCGCAGGTTCTCGTTGAAGATGGCTACCTTGGCGCGGGTGCGGCGCAGCACGGGCGTAGCACCCCAGTCCGGGCCGGCGAACAAAACAATCGTTGCGCCGGTCGAGGCAAGAAGTTGCACGCCGGCGTCCATCCGGACGGCGAGTTTGTCGGGATCGCTTCTGCGGAAGATCAGGTCATTGCCCCCGGCATTGAGAGTGATCAGATCCGGTTGCAGCGCTAGCGCGGGGCCCACCTGCTCGTCCAGTATTTGATGGAGCAACCGTCCACGGACCGCCAGATTCGCGTAAGCGAAATCTTCGTGTCCGGTGCTCAGTTCTTCCGCGACCCGGTCCGCCCACCCCCGCAGGCCTCCCGGGCTGCGCGGCTCCGGATCTCCCACCCCTTCGGTGAACGAATCACCTAAGGCCACATAACGGCTCCACGGGTGCAGGCGAGCCCCGGAACCAACGGAGCTACCCTGCGCCGGACTTTCGGCGCTGGGAGCGTTCATCCCTCCATACTGCTCCTACCGGGCCGAACCCGCCACGGCAGGCTGCGGTCAATAGCTACTGAACTCACGAGCCGGATGCGCATCCTAGAGTTATCCTGTGAACGTCGAATTGCCCTCGCTGATCGATCCTGACCTGTGGACATTCGTCGATGAGTCCCGCGCCTTCTACGCCCGCAGGCCGTCTGGCCGTGGTCCGGGCAGCCGGGAAGAGCTGCTCGCATTCCGAGCGGCCATGGCAGCACCCGCAGAGTGTGATCCACGGCCAATCGCAGAGCTGGCTAGCGCACTTGGCCGAAGCGTTCCGGTGCGGATCCACCTGCCGGTCGGCAAGCCGGTGGCGGGCGTGTTCCTGGAAATCCACGGCGGCGGCTTCTACATGGGCTCGGCCGCCGGAAGCGACCTTCGCAACAGGCGGCTCGCGGACGCGCTCGGCATTGCAGTGGTCAGCGTGGATTACCGGCTCGCTCCCGAGCACCCGTGGCCGTCCGCCCCCGACGACTGCGAGACAGCGGCGCTGTGGCTGGTGGAGCACGCCGAAGGCCGTTTTGGCACAGCGAAACTCGCTATCGGTGGCTTCTCTGCCGGTGCGACGCTGGCGATGGCTACGCTTGTCCGGTTGCGCGACCGCGGGGTCACCGCGTTTAGCGGCGGCGTGCTGCAGTTCGGCACCTATGACCTCTCCGCGACGACGCCGGCCGGACGCCTCATCGCCGACGAGTATTTTCTTGACGCCTATGCCGGGAACACGCCGGATCGCACACACCCCGACCTCTCACCACTCTTCGCCGAGCTCGCCGGCCTGCCGCCGATCATGATCGTGATCGGCAGCGAGGACATCCTCCTGGAAGACAATCTCGCCATGGCCGGACGGATTTCGGACGCCGGTGTCGGGGTCGATCTGCGTATCTATCCCGCCTCCCCTCACGGCTTCACCGGACACGGGACGGGGATGGGCCGGGCCGCCGTCGGCCACATCGACGCGTGGCTCCGAGCCCGGCTTGGCCCCGAAGCCTGAATGGCTTGACCGGGATGGCCACGAGGGTCGGTTCCCGGCATCAGTTCCCTGGGCGCGACACACTTGGTCGGGTGGCAGACAGGTATAGAGCATGAGGCAACCTTCCAAAGCTCCTGACCGGGAGCGCACCTTCAGATTGTTGTATGAGTTGGTCCACCCGGAGCTCATGAGATTTGTTCAGCGCCGCGCCCACCCGGACCACGCCGAAGACGTCGTCGCCGACGCATTCCTTGTCGTGTGGCGACGCCTCGATGAGTTGCCGAGCCGCCATGACGACGCGAGAGCATGGATCTTCGGCATCACGCGCAACATTCTTCTAAACACCCACCGGGGCGAACGGCGTCGCCTGGCGCTTGGTGTCCGTCTCGCAGATGCCGCGGCTCTCGCCTACCTGGACGAGGACGCAGACCCGATCGTGAATCGCATTGACCTGGGCAAAGCATGGTGCGCGCTTTCCGAGACCCATCAGGAGGCACTGGGCCTTGTTGTCTTCGAAGACCTCAACGCACCACAGGCAGCTGCTGTACTCGGCATCTCACCGGTTGCCTTCCGTCTTCGACTGAGCCGTGCCCGCCGAGCGCTTCGCCTCCTTCTCGAACACCTACCCCGGCACTCCCGTATACCTGCGGCTTCGTTCGAAAGGACAACCACGCCATGACCCGCAATCAAGAGATCGACACTTTACTTCGATCATTGGACGTCGCGGACCACAAGGCCCCCGTCGACAATGAACGGGCCCGTGCCGATCTTCTCCGCATCTTGTCCACCGACCCGGTGCAGGCGCCATCCCCGGGCCCGTCGACGAAAACCGCTGCCGGCAAGGGTCGTCGTCTTGGAGGTACCGGATGGACGGCCCGCAGGGTCGCCGTGGTGGGAGGAATGGTGGCGGTAGTCACCGCAGGCCTGGTTGTCCTGCCGTCCTTGTCAGGCGGGGACCCGGCGTTTGCCAGCTGGACCCCCGCTCCTGCCGGCATGACTGAGACTGAACGTAACAGTGCAGCCGCCGAGTGCCGTGCGTCCAAGAAGAATGTGGGGGGTGGAATGTACGCGGACGACGTCGACTCGGCTGCGGTGGCGATTGCCGAGCGGCGCGGCGTGTGGACCACGGTGGTGCTCACGGGTGAGGACGGGTTCTCGGCCCTGTGTATTACTGATGACGCCGTCAGTCTTTTCGGTAAGGGAATGATCGGCTCGGTAGGAAAGTCAACCGCTCACCCGGTTCCGGGCCCTCGCGGGTTAACGGCCACGGCTCTGGGGACGGGAACGATGAGCGCAGGCGACATTTCCATCGCGGCCGGCGACGCGGGCTCTGACATTCTCGCAGTCGTCTACAGGAGCCGGACCCGTGGGGACGTGACAGCGACCGTGTCCCGGGGACACTTCGCTCTGTGGTTGCCAGGAGACGAACTGCGGAACGCGTCGAGCGACGGCGTCGAGGTCGAAGTGAGCTATGAGGACGGCACCACGGGAACGAGTCGTCTAACCCTTTGAAACAACAAGACACAGGGGGCTGCCTTGCGCACAAGGAGCCCGGGATGCCTGGTTGCTTGTCTGGAGGTCCGCGGTTACTGTAAGTTACTCATCAGTAACTTATGCGAAGGAGCGCCATGTCCAAGGCAGCAATCGATCTTGAGAATCTCCCATACGCCGACGGTGACTTCTACGGCTTTGAGCAATTGCTCACGGGCAAGGAGCAAGACCGGCTGGCTGAGATCCGGGCCTTCCTTTCCCGTGAGGTCAAGCCGATTGCCGTCGATTGCTGGAACCGCGGGGAATTCCCCATGGACCTGATTCCCAAACTGGCTGAGATTGACCTGGTCAGTCCGGTAAGCCGGCAAGGCTATTCCAACGTGTTCGCCGGCCTTGTCCACGCAGAGGCAACCCGCGCCGATGCCTCAATTGCCACGTTCATGGGCGTTCACGACGGCTTGTTCACCGGTTCCATCGAGGCGTTGGCATCCCAAGAGCAACAGGATGCCTGGCTGCCGGACATTTACTCCCTCAAGAAAATCGGCGCCTTTGGACTTACGGAACCATTGGGCGGCTCGGACGTCGCAGGCGGCACCAGGACCACGGCGCGCCGCGAAGGCGGCAACTGGATCCTCAACGGGGCCAAGCGCTGGATCGGCAATGCCACCTTCTCGGACTGGGTTGCGATCTTCGCCCGCGACCTCGGCGACGACCAGGTCAAGGGCTTCCTGGTGGACACAAGCCTCCCTGGATTCAAGGCAAGCAAGATCGAAAACAAGATCTCGCTGCGGACCGTCCAGAATGCCGACATCACCCTCGAAAACGTGGTGGTCCCGGACTTCTTCAAACTGGCCAATGCCAACAGCTTCAGGGATACCAACAAGGTCCTCAAAGTCACGCGGCTTTCGGTTGCGTGGCAGGCTGTAGGCCAGCAGCTCGCAGCGTTTGACGTCGCCCGCCGCTATGCGGTTGAACGGATGCAGTTCGGGAGGCCCCTGGCATCGTTCCAGTTGGTGCAGCAGCAACTCGTGCAGATCCTGGGCAACACCGTCAGCTCCATGGGCATGATGGTGCGTCTCGCGCAGCTTGAGGACGCGGGGGTGGCCAAGGACGAGCAATCCGCGCTGGCGAAAGCATTCACCACGGCCCGCATGCGAGAAAGCGTTGCCCTGGGCCGCGGCATCCTGGGCGGCAACGGCATTGTCACGGACTACGAGATGGCCAAGATCTTCGCCGACGCCGAGGCCATCTACTCCTACGAAGGCACCCACGAAATCAACACCCTTGTCACCGGGCGGGCCATCACGGGGATTTCCGCCATCGTCTAGCGCCAGCACATCGTCTAGGGGCAACACATCGTCCAGGGGCAGCAATACGGATGGCCGGAGATCCGTGACGAAGGCAAGCGGGTTGACATACTCATCCCCGTGCCGGACTCCCCAGTGAAGGCACGGTGATCCCGCGCAGTGGCCGACCCTCACTGCGCCGACGGCTTGTCCTTTGTTCACCGTGGCCCCCTCTGCGAGGTCGCTGTCCACTGGCTCAAAGCTGCTCCGCAGTCCGCCCCCGTGGTCGATGGTGATCACCGGCCGGTCCACCACGACGCCTACGAAGCTCACGGTGCCGTCGGCGGGCGCGGCGACCGTGACGCCGTCGTCGGCTGCTTGCAGATCCACGCCGCGGTGCCCACTCAGCCACGGCTTGTCCGGAGGGGCGAAACCGCGCAGGACGGCGGGCTTGGGGGAGAGCGGCCACGCCCAGTCCGGGCGGATGCCGGGCGGGTTGGGTGCGCCCGGAGGCGGCGATGCCACGGCAGGCGGCGCGCCCAGGGCAACGAGCAATAGAACGTTGGCCAGGAGATGTGCGGTTCTCATGGAACCAGCCTTCGTTGGCGCTGCAGATCCCGAAAGCCTCCAGTGCGGCTATGTGGAAAACGATGCGGGAAACCTGCCGAAGGCGAGAGGCTGAACCCGGGGCTTAAGCGGTCATGAGGTCGAAGGCGCTGTAGTACACTTGGTGGAGCAGTTTGCTGTGCCCTCAGGCTTGTTCAGAAGCGCTTCTCATTCAGTTGCGCGGGGGCTCCAGGCTGACTACGCGTATCCAACCCTCCAATTGCGAATCCTCGTGGATTCAGTGCTGCGGAGGATTGTGCCTCTTGCGGTCCGGCGAGTCATTGGCCGGATGAGAAGTGCAATGGATGCCAGGAGCCAAGGCCCGTTCGGGTCCGGCTAATTAACCGTCAACTATTGGCAGGGTAAGAGCGGCCCGTGTGGCTCTCTCATGAATGACCTGCCGGAAGGAGCGTCGGCATGCCCGTCGTAACTATGCGCCAGCTGCTTGACAGCGGCGTCCACTTTGGACACCAGACCCGTCGTTGGAACCCGAAGATGAAGCGATTTATCTTCACGGAGCGCAACGGCATCTACATCATTGACCTTCAGCAGTCGCTGTCCTACATCGACCGCGCTTTCGAGTTCGTCAAGGCCACTGTCGCCCACGGCGGCACCGTCCTGTTCGTCGGCACCAAGAAGCAGGCTCAGGAAGCAATCGCTGAGCAGGCTACCCGTGTTGGCCAGCCGTACGTCAACCAGCGTTGGTTGGGCGGTATGCTCACCAACTTCCAGACCGTCGCCAAGCGCATCCAGCGCATGAAGGAACTCGAAGAGATCAACTTCGAGGACGTCGCAGGCTCGGGCTACACCAAGAAGGAGCTCCTGCTCCTCAAGCGTGAACTCACCAAGCTGGAAACCAACCTCGGTGGTATCCGCAACCTGACCAAGGCTCCTTCCGTTCTGTGGGTTGTTGACACGAAGAAGGAACACCTGGCTGTTGACGAAGCCAAGAAGCTGAACATCCCGGTTGTTGCCATCCTGGACACCAACTGCGACCCCGACGAAGTTGACTTCCCGATCCCGGGTAACGACGACGCCATCCGCTCCGTAAACCTGCTGACCCGCGTGGTTGCCGACGCCGTTGCTGAGGGCCTCATCGCCCGTAACCAGCGCGCAACCGGTGCTGCAGAGGCCCCGGAAGAGCCGCTGGCTGAGTGGGAGCGCGAGCTCCTCGAGGGTAGCAAGGCCGAAGCTGCTGAAGCTCCGGCTGCAGAAGCTGTCGAAGCCCCGGCCGCCGAGGCCACGGAAGCTGCTGCCGGCGAAGCCGAAGCAGACAAGTAAATCCGGACCTTTCCTGCGCCGGATTTCGGCGCGGGGAGCTACTGACAGGATGGCGGCCCACTCGGTGGGCTGCCGTCCTGTCAGTCCGTAAACACATAAATTTCTAGACAGAGGGGTTCACATGGCGAACTACACTGCTGCTGACATCAAGGCCCTGCGCGAGCGCACCGGCGCCGGCATGATGGACGTCAAGAAGGCTCTTGACGAGGCCAACGGCGACGCCGAGAAGGCCATCGAGATCATCCGCATCAAGGGCCTCAAGGGCGCTACCAAGCGCGAAGGCCGCTCCACCGCCGAGGGCCTGGTTGCAGCCAAGGTCACCGACGGCGTGGGCGTAATGATCGAGGTCAACTGCGAGACCGACTTCGTCGCCAAGGCTGACAAGTTCATCCAGCTGGCAGACAAGGTCCTGGCCGTCGCCGTCGAGTCCGGCGCTGCCGACCTCGAGACCCTGCTGGCCATCGACGTCGACGGCAAGCCCCTTTCCGAGGTTGTCGTCGAAGAAGGTGCCGTTCTCGGCGAAAAGGTTGTTGTCCGCCGCATCGCCCGCATTGAAGGCGGCACGGTTGACGCTTACCTGCACAAGACCTCCAAGGACCTCCCGGCCCAGGTCGGCGTCCTGTTCGCCGTTGAGGGCGAGGGCGACGCCGCTGCTACCGCAGCCCACGACGTTGCCGTCCACGTTGCAGCCATGGCCCCGAACTACCTGAGCCGCGAAGACGTCCCGGCCGAACTGGTCGAGTCCGAGCGCCGCATCGCCGAAGAGACCGCCAAGGCCGAAGGCAAGCCGGAAGCCGCTCTCACCAAGATCGTCGAAGGCCGCGTCACGGGCTTCTACAAGGGCGAAGTTCTCCTTGACCAGGCATTCGCCAAGGACTCCAAGAAGACCGTTGCACAGGTTCTCGAAGAGGCCGGCGTCAAGGCAACCGCAGTTGCCCGTTTCCGCGTCGGAAACTAGTTAGACATACAAAAGGGGTGGTCACTTCGGTGGCCGCCCCTTTTGCATGCAACGGCAGGCCCGCAACGAGCGCATCTACAGCCGGCAGCTTTCTGCCCGGCCCCCAGCAAGATAATCTAGCCAGAGTCCATAAACGGGAAGGCACCATGGAAACCGAGAACACTGCAATCCATCCGGAGAAGACCCGTCGTCGTGTGCTGCTGAAGCTGTCCGGCGAGGTCATCGGCGGCGGAAAGCTTGGTGTGGACCCGGAAACCGTCCGCGCCATCGCCAAGCAGATCGCCGCTGCGGTTTCCGAGGTCGAGGTGGCAATCGTCGTCGGCGGCGGTAACTTCTTCCGCGGCGCCGAACTGTCCCAGAGCGGCATGGACCGCTCCCGCGCCGACTACATGGGAATGCTCGGCACTGTCATGAACTGCCTGGCCCTGCAGGACTTCCTGGAGCAAGCGGGCGTCGAGACCCGCGTCCAGAGCGCCATCACCATGGGACAGGTAGCCGAGGCCTACATTCCGCGCCGTGCCATCCGCCACATGGAAAAGGGCCGCGTTGTCATCTTCGGCGCAGGCGCAGGCCTTCCGTACTTCTCCACCGACACCGTGGCCGCCCAGCGCGCACTCGAAGTGCATGCCGACGTCGTGCTCATGGCAAAGAGCGGTGTGGACGGCGTCTACACCGCGGACCCCAAGAAGGATCCCACGGCTGAGAAGCTCGAAAAGCTCAGCTACGACGAAGCCCTGCGCCGTGACATCCGCGTCATGGACCAGACCGCCATGACCATGTGCAAGGACAACGATTTGTCCATGGTTGTCTTCGGCATGGAAGGCGAAGGGAACGTCACCCGGGCCATCCTCGGCGAAAAGCTGGGCACCCTGGTCACCCCCTAGCAAGGGCTAGGATATTTCTAGGACTCTTCCGCCCGCAGGGGCGGAAATTTATTGTGCATTGCGGCCCGTGGACCGGGGCGCGACTATTTCTGAGGAGAAACCGTGATCGAAGAAACCTTGCTCGAAGCCGGGGAAAAGATGGACAAGGCGGTCGAGGTAGCCAAGGAGGATTTCGCGTCGATCCGTACCGGTCGCGCGAACCCCGGACTCTACAACAAGGTGATCGTGGAATACTACGGCACCCCCACACCGCTGCAGCAGCTGGCTTCCTTCGCTATTCCGGACGCCAGGACCATCCTCATCACGCCCTTTGACAAGACCTCAATGCGCGACATCGAAAGGGCCCTGAGCGACTCCGAGGTTGGCGCCAATCCGTCCAACGACGGCAACGTCATCCGGATCACCATCCCGGAGCTCACCCAGGAACGCCGCAAGGAATACGTCAAGATCGTCAAGGGCAAGGGTGAGGACGCAAAGGTTTCCATCCGAAGCATCCGACGCAAGGCCAAGGACGCCCTGGACAAGCTCGTCAAGGACGGCGAAGCCGGCGAAGACGAGGGTGCCCGTGGCGAAAAGGAACTCGACGCCATCACCAAGGCACACGTCGACGGTATCGACGAGCTCCTCAAGCGCAAGGAAGCCGAGCTGCTCGAGGTCTGATGAGCGAGGCTGAGCCGGCGCCCGCGCAGGGGATTCCCACACGCGCCAGACGCCAACGCGGCAACCCGACGCCCAACGCAGGCCGGAATCTTCCGGCCGCCATCGGCGTCGGGCTCGCCATGCTCTTCGCCGTCCTCGGCGGCCTGCTGTTCCTGCCGTTGGGGTTCGTTCTCCTGACCACCGCGTTTGCGGTCCTCGGCGTGTGGGAAATTTTCCGTGCTCTCGAAGGCCAGGGCACCAGGATGCCGATCATTCCCGTGCTGACCGGTACCGTGGCGATGCCGCTCGCGGCCTACTTCGGTGGCACCGAAAGCCTGCTCTTCGCGATGGTGCTCAGCAGCACGGCCGTCCTGCTTTGGCGCTCCCTTGAAAGCGCTGCCGGAGCTCCGCGCAGCGTCTTTTCCGGAATTTTCACGCTTGCCTGGGTGCCTTTCCTGATCAGCTTTGCCATCCTGCCCCTCCATGCAGGCGGGGGAGCGACGACGGCGGGTCCCTGGCCCGCCGGGCAGGTTCCGGCGGGTGCCTGGCAGATCGCCGTCATGCTGTTGCTGGTAGTGTCCAACGATACTTTCGGGTACCTCGTGGGGGCACTCTTCGGGAAGCATCCGATGGCTCCCAAAATCAGCCCCAAAAAGACCTGGGAAGGGTTCGCTGGCTCGGTGGCAGGTGCCATGGTCATCGGGATCCTCGCCAGCATTTTCGTGCTGGATAGGCCGTGGTGGGTCGGCGTGGTGCTCGCCGTGGGCATGGTGGCCGCGGCTACCGCAGGTGACCTCGCGGAATCCATGGTGAAGCGGGAACTCGGCGTGAAAGACATGAGCAGCATCCTGCCCGGACACGGCGGGGTCATGGACCGCCTCGACTCGATCGTCTTCGCGGCGCCGGCAGCATTTATTCTTTACGCGCTGTTGAGCGGCGCCTGACAACCACCCAGAAGGAAAGCAGTGGCAGTGGACATTCGTCGCCAGATCCCCGCAGCATTTGAGCGCGTGGCGCACAGCAGGTACGGCTACAACGCAAAGCAAGTCGACCAGTTCTTCCAGCGCGCCCGGTTGTCGTTTGAAAACAGGGCCGAGGCAGCCGAGAAAATCGGCAGCACCGATGTCCGCGCGGTTTCGTTTGATCCTGTCAAGGGCGGCTACGACGCCAACGCTGTGGACGCAGCATTGGACCGCCTCGAAGATGCCTTCGCCCGACGTGAACGTGACGAGCTGATAGCGGCCGAAGGCGAGGAAGCCTGGTTGCTGAAGATCGGCAAACTCTCCGGGGTGTTGCGCGGCCGTTTGCACCGGCCCGATGGCGAACGTTTCCGGCGGCCCGACAAGAAGCGTGCGCGCAGCTACAACATCGCCGAGGTCGATGCCTTGTGCGTCTCCCTGATCGGTTACCTGGAAAACGACAAACCGCTGAGCGTCGACAACGTCCGCCGAGCGGCTTTCTCCGAGGCCCGCGGGCGCGACGGCTACGAAGAGGCGCAGGTTGATGCCTTCCTCGACCGGGTCGTCGAACTCATGGCGGCGATCGACTAGCAGAACCGACAAGGTCCGGGCGCCGGCTCCGCCGCGCTCCGCGGACCTCAGCGGAGCTGGCGTTCCGTGGCCACCGGCCGTTCCGGGACGTGAAGCCTGGTCATCAGGCGGGTCACGGTCCCGGGGACCCGGTGTTTCGTTGCCCGTGAGACGAGCACCATCACGGCAAACGCGGCCGGCACGGTCCAAGCCGCGGGCTGGGCAAGCCATCCGGGCGCAGCGGAACCGATGATAGTGCCCGATACCAGCGCACCGCCGCAAAGGACGGCTCCCGTCAGCATGCCTGCAATCGCGCCTGTGTCGCTCAGGCCACGCCACCAGATGCCCAAAAGCAGGACGGGACAAATGGTGGACGCCGTGAAAGCGAACACCAGCCCTACGCTGCCGGCCAAGGCCATCGAATCCGTGGTGAACGCAAAAACCAGGGGGACGACGGCGGCAAGGAGGGCGGCCACCCGGAATCCGCGCACGCTCCCGCCAAGAAGGTCCTGGCTGATGACGCCGGCCAGCGAAACCACCAATCCCGAGGTTGTCGAGAGGAACGCCGCAAACGCACCCGCAACCACCAATGCCGACAGGAGATCGCCGGGCACCCCACCCAGCAGCTTTCCAGGCAACAGCAGGACCAAGGCGTCGGGCCGTCCGTTGCTTGCGAGCTCAGGCGCGAAGACCCGCCCGAGCAGGCCGAACGCCGTCGGGAACAAATAGAAGACCGACAGCAGGCCCAACACGATGAGGGTGGTTCGGCGCGCCGATTGGCCGTCCGGGTTGGTGTAAAAGCGGACAAGGACGTGGGGGAGTCCCAGCGTTCCGAAAAGGAGCGCCACCAAGAGCGAGACAGTCTGGTAGAGCCCTGCCGCCTGAAGGCCCGTGGGATTGCTGGACGCCTCCGCCAGGACCGCTGAGCCGCCGCCCGTCTGGTTCAGCAGCAGGAACACCACAGGCACCGCCAAAGCCGTCAGCTTGAGCCAGTATTGGAAAGCCTGGACGAAGGTGATGGAACGCATGCCACCAGCCACTACCGTCATGCAGACCACCGCCACGACGGCGATGGAGCCCACCCACGAAGGCAATCCCGTGCTGATCCGGATGGTGAGCCCGGCGCCCTGCAACTGCGGCACGATATAGAGCCACCCGACGGCAACCACCACAAGGCTCGTGACGCGGCGGACGGCTTTCGACTCGAGCCTGGCCTCCGTGAAATCCGGGATCGTGTAGGCACCCGACCGGCGCAAGGGGGCGGCCACGAAGAGCAAGAGCATCAGGTAGCCGGCCGTGTAGCCCACGGGGAACCAGAGAGCGTCCGTTCCCGTCAGCAGGATCAGCCCCGCGACCCCCAGGAAGCTCGCGGCCGACAAGTATTCGCCGCCGATCGCCGAGGCATTCCACCATGGCCGGACAGTGCGCGATGCCACGTAAAAGTCGCCAGTGGTACGCGAAATGCGCAGGCCGTAGAAGCCGATTCCCGCCGTCGCGAGCGCCACGCCCAGAAATGCGGCGAGCCCGACGGCGGGATTCACTTCTCCTCCACAAGATCGCGGTAGCGGGCTTCGTTCCTTGCCGCGGAGCGGTTGTACAGCCATGCGCTCAGGCCGATCACCGGATAGAGCGCCACTCCGAGGATGATCCAATTTACGGGGATGCCGAGAATCCGCATCTGCGCGAGCTGAGGGACCAGTGCCACCATGGAGCCATAGGCGGCCAGCACGAGCAGGAACCCGGAAGCCACCACCACAGCTAGGCGCAATTGCGAACGGATGAGTGACCGGACGAAGACCTGCCCGACGTCGGAGTCCTCGGCAGCTTCCCGCGAATGGTACGGACGTTTGGGGGCTACCCTGGCAATTGATTGCGGGGCCGTGACCCTGACCCGGGTCATCCTTGTGGCCGGATCCGGGTGGCCTCGAGCTTGTCCCGCACGGACGGAAGGTGCCTGCGGCTGATCGGCAGTTCGGCTCCGGCCACAGTGACGCTGGGGCGTGCGGCGGCCAGTTTCATGTGCCCCACATGGTTCAGTGACATCAAATAGGAACGGTGGATGCGGATGAATCCGGCGTCCGCCCACTGCTGTTCGAGATCGCTCAGGGGTACCCGGATCAGGTAGCTCGCCTCCGCGGTGTGCAGCCGGGCGTAGTCGCCCTGGGCCTGGACGTAGCTGACATCGTCCCTCCGGATCATCCGGGTTGTTCCGCCTTGGTCAACCGTGATCATCTCGGGCACCTTGCTGCCGTCCTTCATGAGCTCGCTGATGCGGCTGATGGACCGCGCCAGGCGCTCGGCACGCACCGGCTTGAGCAGGTAGTCGACGGCGGCCAGTTCGAACGCCTCGAGCGCACAGTCTTCGTCGGCGGTGACGAAGACGACGGCGGGAGGGCGGGGGCTGCGCGCGATGGCGCGGGCGATGTCCAGACCGGAAAGCGCGGGCATGTGGATGTCCAGGAAGACCGCGTCCACAGATTCCGTTTCGAGGGCGCTGAGGGCTTCGGCACCCGAGGCTGCGCGGTGGATGGCACCGATGCGCTCGTCCCGGCCCAGCAGGAAGGCGAGCTCTTCAACGGCGGGGAGCTCGTCGTCGGCGACGAGTACGTTGATCATGGTTATAGATTAGCCTCAGGCATCATGGCTCGGCTGGGACTTCGGGACGCGGATAGTGATCAAGGTGCCCTCTCCCGGCGCGGTCTCGATGACGAGGCCGTGTTCGTCTCCGTAGACCTGCCGAAGGCGGGCATCGACGTTTCGCAGTCCAACATGGTCGCCGTCTGCGTGCCCCGCCAGGACCGAGCGCAGGTGTTCCGGATCAATGCCTACGCCGTCGTCTTCGATGGTGACCTCCGCGAAGGCCCCGGAGTCGTTTGCGCAGATGGTGATGTGGCCCGGTCCTTCCTTCGCTTCAAGCCCATGGCGCACGGCGTTTTCCACGAGCGGTTGCAGGCTCAGGAAGGGAATCACCGTGCTCAGGACTTCGGGCGCGATCCTGAGGCTCACTTGTACGCGGTCTCCGAAGCGTGCCTTCTCCAACAGCAGGTAGCGGTCGATGCTCCGGAGTTCCTCCGCCAAGGTGGTGAAATCCCCGTGGCGGCGGAAGGAGTACCGGGTGAAATCCGCGAACTCGACCACCAACTCCCTGGCCCTGGCGGGATCGGTGTTGATGAACGAGGCAATGGCGTTGAGCGAGTTGTAGATGAAATGGGGGCTGATCTGTGCACGCAGGGCCCGGACTTCGGCCTCCATGAGCAAGGTGCGGGAAGCGTCGAGTTCGGCCAATTCCACTTGCACAGCCACCCAGTCGGCCAGCTCGCTTGTCGCCCGGACCAGCCCGGCGCCGGCTTGCGGGGCGAAGGCCGCGACCGCCCCCACCACGCGGTTTCCGGCCCTGATCGGCGCCACGACGGCGTTCAGTGCGTGCGACGCCGGGACAACCACGGTCCGTCCGTCGGCGAGAACTCCCGAGGCGAGCTCCATCAGGGCGGCTTTGAGTTCTTCCGCCGCGCCATCCCACGCGAGAACGGACTCGGTGTCCGTAATGGCGAGGGCGTCGCAGCCAAGCAGGGAACGCAATTGCTTGCTCGCCTTGCCCGCTCCCGCCGCGTGGAGCCCGGTGCGCAGGTACTGTCCCGCGCGCGACGCCGCATGCAGGGTTTGGTACGTGGCCCTCTCGGCGTCGGTTCCCAGCTCGCGGAAGGAACGGATCACCTTGAGGCCCACCCCGACCACGACCGCCACAGCGAGCACGATGACCGCAATGGCGGCGGCGGTGACGAGAGGGGAATCCGGCATGGAGCAAGACTAGCGAACCCGCCGTTCGGCGCAGCAACGTGTCCGCTGGGCGACGCCTATGCCGGTGAATCTGGAAGTGGTGCAGTTGCCCGGCGGATAGTGATTCCAGTCACATCGGCCAGGAGTGTGTGGTCGATGGAGACACCCACAACCAGGAGGAAGCCATGGGTAACGAGGCCCAGACACCGGACGCAGCGGCGTCCGCTGATTTCCAGGAAGTCCAGCAAACGGGGCAGTTTCAGGAGCTCCGCAAGCGCCACCGTAGTTTTGTTTTTCCAATGGCCATTGCATTCCTGCTTTGGTACTTCGCCTACGTCCTGCTGGCTGACTACGCGGTGGGCTTCATGTCCACCAAGCTGTGGGGCAACATCAATGTCGGCCTGGTCCTGGGCCTGCTGCAATTCGTCTCAACTTTCGGAATTACGGCTTGGTACGTTCACTACTCAAACCGGAAGCTGGACCCGATCGCCGCGGAAATCCGGAATGAGATCGAGGGCCACGAGTTCGACAAGGGCAGCACAGTGAGAGGGGCAGCAAAATGAGCGCCATGGTCCCGATGGTCAACGTTGCCGCTCTAAAGGACACCACTCTGTTGAACATGGGCATCTTCGCCCTGTTCGTCTTGGTCACCATGGTGATCGTTTTCCGGGCCAGCCGGAACAACAAAACGGCTGCCGACTACTATGCCGCCGGGCGCTCGTTCACCGGTTCGCAGAACGGCACCGCCATCGCCGGAGACTACCTCTCCGCCGCCTCCTTCCTCGGAATCACTGGAGCAATCGCCGTCAACGGCTACGACGGCTTCCTCTACTCCATCGGGTTCCTCGTGGCGTGGCTTGTGGCGTTGCTGCTTGTCGCCGAACTGCTGCGCAACACGGGCAAGTTCACCATGGCCGATGTGCTTTCGTTCCGGCTGCGCCAGCGCCCGGTGCGGATCGCCGCGGCCCTCTCCACCCTGGCCGTCTGCTTTTTCTACCTGCTGGCGCAGATGGCCGGCGCCGGAAGCCTCATCTCCTTGCTGCTGGGCATCAGCGACTGGGGCGGACAAGCCCTGGTGATCGTCGTCGTCGGCGCCCTCATGATCATGTACGTGCTGATCGGCGGAATGAAGGGCACCACCTGGGTCCAGATCATCAAGGCCGTGCTGCTCATCTGCGGTGCGGCCGTCATGACGCTGTGGGTGCTGTCCATCTACGGCTTCAACCTGTCCAACCTGTTGGGTGCTGCGGCGGATACCGCAAAGAACCCCAACGTGCTCAATCCCGGCCTGCAGTACGGCAAGTCCGACACTTCCAAGCTCGACTTCCTGTCCCTTGGGATGGCGCTCGTCCTCGGCACGGCCGCACTGCCACACGTGCTGATGCGCTTCTACACGGTGCCCACGGCCAAAGAAGCCCGCAAATCGGTGGTCTGGTCCATCTGGCTGATCGGGTTGTTCTACTTGTTTACCCTGGTCCTCGGCTACGGCGCGGCAGCACTCGTCGGAGCCGACACCATCAAGTCGGCCCCCGGCGGTGTGAACTCCGCTGCACCGCTCCTCGCGTTCCACTTGGGCGGGCCGTTGCTGCTGGGCTTCATCTCGGCCGTAGCGTTCGCCACCATCCTCGCGGTGGTGGCCGGCTTGACCATCACGGCAGCGGCGTCGTTCGCCCACGATATCTATGCGAACGTTATTTCGAAGGGCAACGCCGACGCCGGGACCGAGGTCAAGGTGGCCCGGCGGACTGTGGTGGTCATCGGGATCCTTGCGATCCTCGGCGGTATTTTCGCCAATGGCCAGAACGTAGCCTTCCTCGTGGCGCTCGCCTTCGCCGTGGCGGCATCGGCCAATTTGCCGACCATCGTCTACTCCCTGTTCTGGAAGAAGTTCACCACCCAGGGCGCCACCTGGAGCATGTACGGCGGACTCTCTGCGGCCATTATCCTGATTGCCTTGTCGCCGGTTGTTTCCGGTGCCAAGACGTCCATGATCCCGGGTGCCAACTTCGCGGTCTTCCCGTTGAGCAATCCCGGAATCGTATCCATTCCGCTTGCCTTCCTGCTTGGCTGGCTCGGAACCGTGGTGGACAAGCGGCGCGAAGACAGTGCGAAGCAGGCCGAGATGGAAGTCCGTTCCCTGACCGGCGTCGGAGCCGAGAAAGCGGTGAACCACTAGGAGTACCGGTCCGACGCTCGCTCACATATCGGGCCGTTCGGCGTGACGCTCGCTCACAAACAAGGCCAAATGGCGGATCCCTCCTGCAGAAAGATCTGCAGGAGGGATCGGCATTTTTCAACCAAAGGTGAGCGAGCATCAGGGCTTAGTGGTTGTGGCCGCCCGGCAGGGAATGTTCTCCGTGCGGGACGGCGTGCGCTCCGGCCACCGAGGCGGCGAGTCCCGGCGTCGTAATTGCTGCGACGACGACGGCGGCGGCGAAGGCAGCGCCCAAAAGCGCGCCGGCCCTTGGGGAAGCCTGCGTTACTCCGCCGACGTCGTCGCTGAACCTTCGGGCGAGCCAGGCAGAGGATCCCAGCGCCATCAGGACGAGGAAAAGAGCTGCCAGATGCCCGCCGTCGAGCACTCTTTGGGCCATGCCGGCGACCAGGAATCCGACGTGGACCAGCACGGCCGCGAGGAGGCCTATGGTTGTTGGCTTACGGATCCGGAGCCGCCCGCGTTGGAGGCTGGCAATCGAGCTGGCGAGCAGCGCCAGGCCCCAGACCGCGAAGATGCCGCCCGCCCACATGAGCGGTCCCCGGCCCGAAATGTAGCTCGAGGCGATGGAAAGCTCCACGAGGCCGGCCCCCATTCCCGCGAAACACGAAAACAACGTGAGGGATGCCCCGGCGGTGGGTCCTACGGACGTCGCTGCTTGAGCTGACACGGACGGCTCCTTCCGGGTTTGCGGCTTTTTCTAGACGTGGGCCCTGGCGGTGGTGGCCGGAACCTTGTCCTGCGAGAGGCCGATGCCGAGGAGCACCACAGCGCTTGCCAAGTGCAGGACGTTGTCTGCGCCGTTAAGGGCAATGATGTTCAGTGCGGAGCCCACGAGGAACAGTCCGAGGATGCCGACAAGCAGGTAGACCGCGCCGACCGTGGTGTTGATGGTCTTGGACAGCACGGTGCTGTTCATGCCCGCGTAGAGCAGGGCGGCGCCAATGGCGAGGTGGATGATGTTGTGCAGGGGGTTTACCGCAAAGATGATCAGATTGGCACCCTCGGTGGCGAAGAATCCAATTCCCGAGGTGACGAAGAATCCAACGACACCCACGAGCAGGTAGACGGCTCCAAAGATGGTGGCGATCAGGCGGTTGGGCGAAGTGCGCATGGTCCAAACCTTCCGGTATGGCCGGTTTTGTATCCGGCCTGTGTTCGAAACCCCGGACGGGGCTCTCAACCAGAGATTCGGACCACCCGGCGCAATGGATGGGTGGGATGGGACGAATTTTTTCGAGGTTACCGGGCTCAGCCGGTGCGGAGCGCCTTCTTGGTGTTCCGGTTCAGCAACGGCTGCACCCGGAAAGGAATCAATTCGCCCATGGACATGGCGGTGTCCGTTCGTTCCACTCCGTCGCACGCAAGGATCTTGCCGTTGATCCGGAACAGATCCTCGGCGTCGAGCGCCACCACCCGCAACAGCAGATCGGCCGAACCGGTCAGGCCGTATCCCTCCAGGATTTCCGGTATTTCGGCGAGGTCCAAGGCGAGCTGTCCAAGCTTTTGCTGCTGCACATGCACTGAGATGAAGGCCATGAGGGGGTAGCCAAGGGCGGCGGGGTTGATGCGCCGTTCGAAGGAGAGGAACGCATGCTTCTTTTCCAGTTGGGCCATCCGTGCCTGGACCGTATTCCGCGATAGTCCCAGCTTCTGTGCCAAGGCGACAACGGTGCCGCGGGGGTCCTTCGCCATGGCCGAAAGCAGGCGTGTGTCGGTGCCATCTAAAGCTTGCATAATGCGCAACGTTAGCACGGTGGCCACCGCCCAGATAGGGCAGAATGCGCAAAATTTTCAACGGTGGTTGTACCCAATGAGCATTGTGAGTAGGGTCACAATTAATCCAGGCGACGACGCCCGGATGCTGGCCCGCGGCTGGATCACAAGTCCTCCAAAAGGCCTGCGAGCACGAGCTGAAAGGTGCGATCAACTGTGTTGACGGACGAACCCGGCCAGGACGCCTACAAGGCTCCGAATCCCGGAATCAGTGCAGCAAGCCCGCGTCGGACCGGCGGGGACCTGGTCCAACTGATTTCCCCGGAAGGGGAACGCATCAGCCACCCGGAGTTCGATCTCTGGGTCAGCGATGTCACGGACGAGCAACTGTGCTCGCTGTATGAAGACATGATGGTCATCCGCCGCATCGACGCCGAGGCCACCGCCTTGCAACGTCAAGGCGAGCTGGCTCTGTGGCCGCCGCTGCTAGGCCAGGAAGCATCGCAGATCGGTGCGGGCCGGGCCCTCAGGGACGACGACTTTGTCTTCCCCAGCTACCGGGACAACGGCGTGGCCTACTGCCGCGGTGTGGAGCCCACCGACTTGGTCCGTGCCTGGCGCGGCAATGCCTCCTCCGGCTGGGACCCGTACCGCCACAACATCGCCACCCAACAGATCATCATCGGCTCGCAATCGCTGCACGCAACCGGCTACGCCATGGGTATCCAGCACGACGGCGCCGACTCGGTAGCGGTTGCGCTCTTCGGCGATGGCGCCACGAGCGAAGGCGATGTCAACGAGGCAATGGTCTTCGCGGCGAGCTTCCAAGTGCCCGTGGTCTTCATCTGCCAGAACAACCACTGGGCGATCTCCGAACCCGTCCGGATTCAGTCCCACATCCAGATCGCCGATCGTGCCTCGGGCTTCGGAATCCCCAGCATGCGGGTCGACGGGAACGACGTCCTGGCTGTTTTGGCCGTCACGCGCATTGCGCTGGACCGGGCCCGCAAGGGCGGCGGACCGACGTTCATCGAAGCGGTGACCTATCGCATGGGCCCGCACACGACGGCGGACGATCCCACCCGCTACCGCGACGCCAATGAGCTTGAGGACTGGGCAGCCAAGGACCCGATTGCCCGGCTCAAGGCGCTGCTTCGCACCAAGGGCCTCCTGACGGAAGAGGTCGAAGCCAAGACCCAGGCCAAAGCGGATGAGGTGGCAAGGAACTTGCGCGCAGGAGTCATCAACATGCCCGATCCCGCGCCGCTGGACCTCTTCAAGCACGTTTACAGCACGCCCAACTCCTGGATCGAACGCCAGAAGGACCACTACTCCCGCTATTTGGAAAGCTTCAGCGGATCAACCCAGGAAGGTGCACTCTGATGAGCAAGCTGACCTTCGCCCGCGCCATCAACGCCGGCCTGCGCAAGTCCCTCGAAAACGATCCCAAAGTTGTCCTGATGGGTGAGGACATCGGTGCGCTCGGCGGGGTTTTCCGGGTCACCGACGGCCTCCAGAAAGACTTCGGCAAACACCGGGTGGTCGACACCCCCTTGGCTGAGTCCGCGATCATCGGCACCGCCGTCGGACTGGCCTACCGCGGCTACCGCCCGGTCTGCGAAATCCAATTCGATGGCTTCATCTACCCGGCATTCGACCAGATCGTCAGCCAGGTAGCCAAGATGCACTACCGGACCCAGGGCCGCGTCAAGATGCCCATCACCATCCGCGTTCCTTTCGGCGGCGGAATCGGTTCACCCGAGCACCACTCCGAGTCCCCAGAGGCCTACTTCACCCACACCTCGGGCCTTCGCGTCATCAGCGTCTCCAACCCGCAGGATGCCTACACCATGATCCAACAGGCCATCGCCTCGGACGATCCGGTGCTGTACTTCGAACCCAAGCGCCGCTACCACGACAAGGGCGAAGTGGATGAGACCGCAGATCTTTCCACGGCACTGTCCATGGAGAAGGCGAGGGTGGTCACCCCAGGAAGTGACGTCACCTTGGTAACATACGGACCGCTCGTGAAAACCGCGAACGACGCCGCCATGGCCGCCGCCGACGAAGGAGTCTCCGTGGAGGTTATCGACCTGCGCTCGCTGGCTCCGATCGACTTCCAGGCAGTGGAGGCGTCCGTCCGCAAGACCGGCAGGCTCGTCATCACCCACGAGGCTGCGCAGTCCGGCGGGCTCGGCGCCGAGATTGCCGCCAGTATCACCGAGCGCTGCTTCAACTACCTTGAATCTGCGCCGGTCCGGATCACGGGATTCGACATCCCGTACCCGTACTCAAAGCTCGAGATGCACCATCTGCCTGATCTGGACAGGATTCTTGACGGTGTGGACCGTGCACTCGGCCGCGGCAACTCCCTGAGCGGGCTGGAAGGATGAGCGCCACCATGATCAAGGAATTCAGGCTGCCCGACCTCGGCGAAGGACTCACTGAGTCGGAAATTCTCAGCTGGAAGGTCGCGGTGGGGGACACCGTGACCTTGAACCAGGTCATTGCCGAGGTCGAGACGGCCAAGGCCGTGGTTGAGTTGCCATCGCCCTTCGCCGGAACCGTGGCCGCCTTGCACGAACAGGCCGGTTCGGTTGTCGAGGTCGGCAAGCCGATCGTCTCCTTTGAAGTCGACGACGCCGGAGCCTCGCCTTCCGCTGTTGCCGGTCCCGGTGCGGGCGCATCCGTGGAAAGCCCCGCGGAGACCGCGGCGAAGCGCGAGCCGAACCTCGTAGGCTATGGCGCCGTCGTCGAAAAATCCGGACGGCCGGCCCGCCGCCAGCGGTCCTATGACGGAAGCACCGGCGAACGCGAGGCCGCCCGGGAACCGGTTCCCGCCGTCGAGCCCGTTCCCGCGGTTGAACAGCCCGCACGGCTCGCGATGCCCGCCGAGCCGACGGTGGAGCATGAGCGTCCACGGTCTACCCCGCCGGTCCGCAAGTTCGCGAGGGATCTCGGAATCGACCTCGAGTTGGTCAGGGGAACCGGGCCGGGAGGCCTGATCACCCGTTCGGATGTCCAGGACTTCGCGGCCGGATCCCAGGCGGAGGTTTCGGCTCCCGAGGTCGCTCCGGCCTCCGCGCCCGCCGTCGGGGTTTCCGCTGGACGCGAGACCCGCACCCCTATTAAGGGAGTCCGGAAGTTCACCGCCGCTGCCATGGTGCAAAGTGCCTTCACGGCGCCGCATGTGACGGAGTTCCTGACCGTTGACGTCACGCCCACCATGGAACTGCTGACGCGGCTCAAGTCCAGTCGCGAATTTGCCGGGTACAAGCTCACTCCGTTGACCATCGCGGCCAAGGCAGTCCTGATTGCCCTGCGCAGGAACCCGACCCTGAACTCCCGCTGGGACGAAGGCGCACAGGAGATCGTTCAGTTCAACTATGTGAACCTGGGTATCGCCGCCGCCACGCCGCGGGGACTGACTGTTCCCAACATCAAAGACGCGGACAAGATGACGCTGCTGGAACTGTCTACGGCTTTGTCCGAACTCACGGACACGGCACGTTCAGGCAAGACTTCCCCGACAGATCTGACGGGCGGAACCATTTCGATCACGAACATCGGTGTGTTCGGGATCGACGCCGGAACCCCCATCTTGAACCCGGGCGAGGCTGCCATCGTCGCGCTGGGATCGGTGCGCAAGGCCCCGTGGGTGCACAACGACGAACTCGCGGTGCGCCAGGTGATGTCACTGAGCCTGTCCTTCGACCACCGGCTGGTGGACGGCGAACAAGGCTCGAAATTCCTGGCCGACCTGGGCGCTATCCTGTCCGATCCTGCAACAGTCATGACGATGATCTAGCAGCGCGTTCATCCAGCCGCGCGTCCAGGCCCAACTAGCTCGCAGTAAGTGTCGTTTTGAAGGCTCATAACGACAACAACTGCGAGCTAGTTGGGCCTAGCAAGCGGGAGGCTAGCGCACCATCAGCGCTGCGAGGGCCATGCGTTCGAGGATGGGCCGGGCGCTTTTGACCGCCATGCGGCGTCCGTGGTGCCGGACAGAGTGGGGAGTCGAGTTGATGAGGCCGAAGGCTGCGTGGGCGCGGACCCGTAGCTCGGCAGGATCCGTGTCGGGATGCAGTTCCCCGAGCACCCCCACCCACAGTTCCACGTAGTTGCGCTGCAGGGTGCGTACTTCGGCTTGGTCGGAGTCGCTGAGGTTGCTGAAGTCGCGGTCCTGGACCCGGATGACATCGGGATTGCTGAGGGCGAAGTCCACATGGAATTCCACCAGTCCGCGCAACGCAGCTTCGGCGTCGGAGGCCTCGGACGCCACGGTGCGGCCGCCGTCGAGCAGATTCCGGCTCACGCTCAGCAGGAGCTCGGCGAGCACGGCTTGTTTTCCCGGGAAATGCCGGTACACCGCAGGGCCGCTGACTCCTGCCGCAGCCCCGAGGTCCTCAAGGGACACGCGGTTGAAACCGTCGGCCGCGAACAACCCGGCCGCGGCGGTCAGGAGGGCCTTGCGCCGTGTTTCCTTGGCTTGGCTCCGCTGGGTCGGGCTGTCTTGCTTGGGGCTCCGCGGGGTTGGGCCGTCCTGCTGCGGGCTCCGCTGGAAGGTGACCACAATTCCTCCTTTTGCACGCGTCCACTTCAGTGCCGGTACCGGGACGGGCCCAGTGCAGGGGTGATGGACAACACAGTTAATAGAGACTAACCTAAATTCCAGTTATGCGGTACTAACTGAGATGGCCATTGGCCGGGATGGGACACAGTCGATGGAGACACTCGCCAGCCAGCTGGATACCAACGGCGACCAGTTCGCGGCCAACGCGGAAGCGCAGCTGTCCCTGGTGCGCGAGCTGAAGAAGCGCCTTGCCGTGGCCGCGCTCGGTGGGCCGGAGAAGTCGCGTGAGCGGCACATCTCCAGGGGCAAGCTGCTGCCGCGCGAGCGCATCAATTACTTGCTGGACGAGGGAAGCCCGTTCCTGGAGATCGCCCCGTTGGCGGCCAACGGGATGTACAACGATGATTCGCCGGGCGCCGGAGTGATCGCGGGGATCGGGCTGGTCCATGGCCGCCAGGTGATGGTGGTGTCCAACGACGCCACGGTCAAGGGCGGGACCTATTACCCGATGACGGTGAAGAAGCACCTCCGGGCCCAGGAAATCGCGCTGGAGAACATGCTGCCGTGCGTCTACCTCGTGGATTCCGGGGGAGCGTTCCTGCCCAAGCAGGATGAGGTGTTCCCGGACAAAGAGCACTTTGGCCGGATCTTCTTCAACCAGGCGAAGATGTCAGCGGCGAAGATCCCGCAGATCGCCTCGGTCATGGGGTCCTGCACGGCCGGTGGCGCCTACGTGCCCGCCATGAGTGACGAAACAGTCATTGTCCGTAACCAGGGCACCATTTTCCTGGGCGGGCCGCCCCTCGTGAAGGCCGCCATCGGTGAGATCGTGACGGCCGAGGAACTCGGCGGCGGGGACGTCCACTCGCGGATTTCGGGCGTGACGGACCACCTCGCCGAAAACGACGAGCATGCCCTGCAGATCGTCCGGGACATCGTCTCCACCCTGCCCAAGCCGGCAGCCCCGGCGTGGGACGTGGACGCCGTCGTCGAGCCGGTGGCGGACCCGGGTGAGATCTATGGTGCGGTTCCTACGGACGTCAATGCCCAGTACGACGTCCGCGAAGTCATCGCCCGGCTCGTGGACGGCTCGAGGTTCCACGAGTTCAAGAAGAACTACGGCACCACCCTGGTGACGGGATTCGCGCACCTGCACGGGCACCCCGTGGGGATCGTGGCGAACAACGGGGTGCTGTTCAGCGAATCCGCGCTCAAGGGCGCGCACTTCATCGAGCTGTGCGACCAGCGCGGCATCCCCTTGGTCTTCCTGCAGAACCTCTCCGGCTTCATGGTAGGCAAGGACTACGAGCACGGCGGCATCGCCAAGAACGGCGCCAAGATGGTCACCGCCGTCGCCACCGCCCGCGTGCCGAAGCTGACCGTGGTGATCGGCGGCTCCTTTGGTGCCGGAAACTACTCGATGTGCGGCCGGGCCTACTCGCCGCGCTTCCTGTGGATGTGGCCGGCGTCCCGGATCTCGGTGATGGGCGGGAACCAGGCCTCCAGCGTGCTGGCCACCGTCAAACGGGACCAATACGAGGCCCGCGGCGAGGAATGGTCCGCCGAGGACGAGGAAGCCTTCAAGGCCCCCATCAAGCAGCAATACGAGGACCAAGGCAGCCCGTACTACTCCACCGCCCGGCTCTGGGACGACGGCATCATCGACCCCGCAGATACCCGGCGCGTCCTGGGCATGGCCCTGGATACAGTCTCCCGCCAACCACTGCCGGAAACCTCCTTCGGCCTCTTCCGGATGTGACCCCATGACAATCACTTCTTTCGACACCGTCCTTGTCGCTAACCGCGGCGAGATCGCCTGCCGCGTGATCCGCACCCTGAGGGCGATGGGCATCCGTTCCGTGGCGGTCTACTCAGACGCCGACGCCGGGGCCCGCCACGTGCGCGAAGCAGACACCGCCGTCCGCATCGGCACAGCTGCGGCAGCGGACAGCTACCTCCGGATCGACGCGATCATCGAGGCCTGCCTGCAAAGCGGCGCCCAAGCTGTCCACCCCGGCTACGGATTCCTGGCCGAAAACGTGGAGTTCGCCAAGGCCCTGGACGCGGCAGGCATCGCATTCATCGGCCCGGGCATTGATGCCATCGAGATCATGGGCGA
Source organism: Arthrobacter sp. efr-133-R2A-120 (assembly GCF_030209835.1). Taxonomy (GTDB): domain Bacteria; phylum Actinomycetota; class Actinomycetes; order Actinomycetales; family Micrococcaceae; genus Arthrobacter. The sequence continues at coordinate 50,619 of NZ_JARVRF010000018.1, forward strand.
CAAGATCCGCTCCAAGAACCACGTCATGTCTTACGGCGTCCCCTGTGTCCCGGGCATCGCCGAACCTGGTTTGAGGGACGAAGCGCTGATCGAGGCGGCGCCCGGCGTCGGCTTCCCCCTGCTCATCAAGCCCTCGGCCGGGGGCGGTGGCAAGGGCATGCACATCGTGGAGCGGCCCGAGGATATGGCGGCAACGCTGCTCACGGCCCGACGCGTGGCGGCGAGCGCCTTCGGTGACGACACCCTGTTCCTGGAGCGGCTCATCCAGGCGCCCCGGCACATAGAGGTTCAGGTCCTCGCCGACAACCACGGCAACGTGATCCACCTCGGCGAGCGCGAATGTTCGCTCCAGCGCCGCCACCAAAAAGTCATCGAGGAAGCACCGTCCCCCTTGCTGGAGTCCCTCGCGAACGGGGCCGAGGTCCGGGCGCGGATCGGTGAGGCCGCCTGCCAGGCTGCCCGAAGCGTCAAGTACAGCGGTGCCGGCACGGTGGAATTCCTCGTCTCGGACCAGGATCCGGAGCACTTCTTCTTCATGGAGATGAACACCCGCCTCCAGGTGGAGCACCCTGTCACGGAACTGGTGACGGGCGTCGATCTGGTCGAATGGCAAGTGCGCATCGCCGCGGGTGAGGTCCTCACGGTGGCGCAGCCCGACGTCGTGCTTGACGGTCACGCGGTAGAGTCGCGCGTCTACGCGGAGGTGCCCGAACGCGGTTTCATGCCATCCATCGGCGAGATCGTGACGCTCCGGGAACGGGCAAGCAACGATCCGCACGTCCGCGTCGACTCCGCCATGCTGCCGGGACTGTCCGTCACCGGCGACTACGATCCCATGCTCGCGAAGGTCATTGCGTGGGGCCCGGACCGCAAAGCAGCACTGGACACCCTGGACCACGCGCTCGGGGACTACACCCTCTTGGGTGTGCACACCAACGTCGAGTACCTGCGGCTCCTGATCAACGACGACGACGTCCGCGCCGGCCGCCTCGACACCGGCTTGATTGAGCGCAAGCTGGAGGGAATGGAGTTCCGCCAAGTGACCGACGTCGAGCTGGTCGCCGCGGCGATACTGAGCCGTCAGGTCTTGGCTCCGGCCGGAACGGCAGCACCCTGGAACGCCGCCGACGGCTGGCGCGTCGGCGCGCCCGCACCGTGGAAGACCACGGTCGGACGTCCCGACGGCGGACTGGCCACCGTGGGATTGACGGTGAACGGGCCGGGCTTCACCGCCCGCGTGGAAAGCGGCGTCGAGCACTCTGCCGTCATGCGGCCGGGACCCTCGGGACATGCCGTGCTGGTGCTCGACGGCGTCGAGCACCATTTCGCGCACGGCTCACCATCTCCGGGGCCAGGGACACGCGAACTCTGGCTCGGCAGCGACGGCTGGTCCTGCCGGCTGGAGATCCTGGACCGCGAGGCCCGGCTCCAACGCATCCTCGCTGGCATCCAGCGCGAAGAAGGCGCCGCGGATCCCGAAGTCCGGTCTCCCATGCCGGGAACCGTGGTCTCCGTTTCGGTGCACAACGGCGACCACGTGGAAGCAGGCCAGGTCCTCCTTGCCGTGGAGGCGATGAAGATGGAACACCAATTGGTGGCGTCGGTGTCCGGCACCGTGCACCTCAGCAGCAAGACCGGGGACCTCGTCAAGGCCGACCAGGTCCTCGCCACGATCCACGTTGCGGCGGAACCCACCCCCGAGGCCACAGCGGAACCCGCCCTTGAAGTTACAGCAGAGAACCAGAAAGACGAGGAAGTCTAGCCATGGCAAGTTTTGAACTCACCGAGGAATACCAGGACCTGAGCGACTCCGTCCGGGAATTCGCCGACGAGGTAGTGGCACCGGTGTCCACCAAGCACGACGAGGAACACAGCTTCCCGTACGAGGTAGTCAAGCAGATGGGCGAGATGGGCCTTTTCGGCCTGCCCTTCCCTGAAGAGTTCGGCGGCATGGGCGGAGACTACTTCGCGCTCGCCCTCGCGCTGGAACAGCTGGGCCGGGTTGACCAGTCCGTGGCGATCACCCTCGAAGCAGGCGTCTCGCTGGGCGCCATGCCGGTGTACCGCTTCGGCACGCAGGAGCAGAAAGAACACTGGCTGCCCCAGCTGACCTCGGCCGAAGCGCTCGCGGGCTTCGGCCTGACCGAGCCGGAAGCTGGCTCGGACGCCGGAGGGACCAAAACGAACGCCCACCTCGAGGACGGCCGCTGGGTCATCAACGGCAACAAGGAGTTCATCACCAACTCCGGGACTGACATCACGCGCCTCGTCACCGTCACCGCCGTCACCGGGCAGCACGAACGCAAGGACGGGAGCATCAAGAAGGAAATCTCCACCATCCTGGTTCCCACCGACACGCCCGGTTTCACCGCGGAAAAGGCCTACAACAAGGTGGGCTGGAACGCCTCCGACACGCACCCGCTCACACTGAACAACGTCCGGGTGCCCGAGGAGAACCTGCTTGGTGTCCGGGGACGTGGTTACGCCAACTTCCTGTCCATCCTGGACGAAGGCCGTATCGCCATCGCCGCGCTCGCCACCGGTGCGGCACAGGGCTGCGTCGACTTGTCCGTGAAGTACGCCAAGGAACGTGTGGCCTTCGGCCAGAACATCGGCAAGTACCAGGCCATCCAGTTCAAGATCGCCCGCATGCAGGCACGGGCCCACACGGCACGCCTGGCCTACTACGATGCGGCCGCGAGGATGCTGGCCGGCAAGCGGTTCAAGACCGAAGCGGCCATCGCTAAGATGGTCGCAGGCGAGGCAGCCATGGACAACGCACGGGACGCCACCCAGGTGTTCGGTGGCTATGGCTTCATCAACGAATTCACGGTGGCACGGCACTACCGCGACTCCAAGATCCTGGAAGTCGGGGAAGGCACCACCGAGGTCCAGTTGATGCTCATCGCCCGCGAGCTGGGCCTTTAACCGTCAGGGAAGGTAAACGATGATCGACAAAGTTGTTGCCAGCGCCGCGGAAGCGGTGAAAGACATCCACGACGGTGCCTCTCTCGCCGTCGGTGGGTTCGGCTTGTGCGGTATCCCGGTGGCGCTGATCGATGCGCTCCACCATCAAGGCACCAAGGACCTTGAAACAGTCAGCAACAACTGCGGCGTGGACGACTGGGGCCTGGGCATCCTGCTGAAGGACGGACGGATCCGCCGGACCATCAGTTCCTATGTTGGTGAGAACAAGGAGTTCGCGCGGCAGTACCTCGCCGGTGAACTCGAGGTGGTCCTCACACCGCAAGGCACCCTCGCCGAGAAACTGCGTGCCGGCGGGGCCGGAATCCCCGCGTTCTTCACGGCGGCCGGCGTCGGGACGCAGGTTTCGGAAGGCGGTCTGCCGCAAAAGTACGACGCCGACGGCAACGTGGCGATCGCATCCTCACCTAAGGAAGTGCGCACCTTCAACGGGGCGGACTATGTCCTGGAGGAATCCCTGACACCCGATTTCGGACTGGTCCACGCCTGGAAGGGGGACCGCCACGGGAACCTCGTCTTCCACGCGACGGCTATGAACTTCAATCCACTGTGCGCCATGGCGGCCCGGATCACCATCGCCGAGGTCGAAGAGCTTGTGGAACCCGGCGAACTCGATCCGCAACATATCCACACCCCGGGCATCTTCGTCCAGCGGGTCGTGGTTGCACCGGACACGGAGAAACGCATCGAAAAGCGGACCGTCGCGTTGACCGGGAAGACAGGAGCGTAGCCATGGAATCGAACATCACCCAGGATGTGCCGCCGCGTCCCGAGGCAGTCAGGCACGAGTACCGCCGCGCCGGCGCCGAACACCACGAGGGCAAAGGCTGGACGCGGAACGAACTGGCCGCCCGCGTAGCGCGCGAACTCAGCAACGGGCAGTACGTCAACCTCGGGATCGGCATGCCCACCCTGATTCCCAACTACATCCCTGACGGGGTCGAGGTGATCCTGCATTCCGAGAACGGGATCCTGGGCGTCGGCCCTTACCCGGCCGAGGACGCCGTGGACCCCGACCTGATCAATGCCGGCAAGGAAACGGTTACCGTCAACGCGGGCGCCGCGTTCTTTGACTCGGCCACCTCGTTCGGCATGATCCGTGGCGGCCATGTGGACGTCGCCGTGCTGGGCGCCATGGAGGTCGCGGCCAACGGGGACCTGGCCAATTGGATGATCCCGGGCAAAATGGTCAAGGGCATGGGCGGCGCCATGGACCTGGTGTTCGGCGCCAAGCGGGTGATCGTGATGATGGAGCACGTGGACCGCAACGGCAAGCCCAAGATCGTCAAGGAATGCTCGTTGCCCGTCACGGGGAAAGGCTGCGTGGACCGGATCATCACCGACCTCGCCGTGATCGACGTCGTCTCCGAAGGCGGGGCGTCGAGGCTCGTCCTGCGCGAGTTGGCACCGAATGTCTCCGCCGAGGACGTGGCGGCCGCGACCGGCGTCGAGCTTTTCGAAGAGGACCAGGAACTGACTGTATGACCACGGACGCCGAACAGTCCGGCACGGCTGAACCCCGGGTCCCCGAACCCCGCATTGTCGAGCAGCGGGGCCTCTATTTCGACGAGCTTGAGGAAGACGTCGTTTACGCCCACCGGCCGGGGCGGACCGTCACCGAAACGGACAACGTCCTTTTCACTACGTTGACCATGAACACCCAGGCCCTCCACTTGGACTCGGCGTGGAGCGCCAAGCAGCCCTTCGGGCAGAGGCTCATGAACTCGATGTTCACCTTGTCCACCATGGTGGGACAGTCCGTGACCCAACTGACCCAGGGCACCATCATTGCCCAGCTGGGCCTCACGGACGTCTCTTTCCCGCACCCCCTCTACCACGGCGATACCCTCTACACCGAGACTGTCATCACCGGGAAACGGGAGTCGTCATCGCGTCCCGGGCAGGGCGTGGTGACCATGAAACACACCGGCCGCAACCAGGACGGAAAGATTGTGGCTCTGGCCACGCGCACTTGTCTCATGTGGAGCCGGACCGCGCATCTGGAGGCGCAACAGGGGACAATCAATACATGACCTTCACCATGGGCCCCGCTCTTCTTTTCTGCCCCGCCGACCGCCCGGAACGCTTCCAAAAGGCCGCCGAGCGTTCCGACGCCGTCATCGTGGACCTTGAGGACGCCGTCGCGCCCGCAGACAAGAAGCGGGCCCGGGGCGCCATCCTCGCCCAGCTCGGCTCAGGTGGCGAGACCGCCGAGCTCGACCCCAGCCGCACAATAGTGCGCGTCAATCCGGTGGGCACTCCGGACTTCGAGAAGGACCTGCACTGCCTCGCGCATACCCCATACCGGACCGTCATGCTGGCCAAGGCCGAGACCGCCGAACAGTTGAAAGCACTTGAGGGTTACCACGTCATCGCCCTGTGCGAGACGGCCAAAGGGATCGTCAACGCGGCTGAGATCGCCCAGGCTCCCAACGTCGTCGGGCTCATGTGGGGCGCCGAGGACCTGATCGCCTCGATGGGCGGTTCCTCCAGCCGCAAGGACGACGGCGGCTACCGCGCCGTCGCAACGCACTCCCGCTCCACGGTGCTGCTGGCCGCGAAAGCCGCGGGCAAGGAGGCCATCGACTCGGTCTATGTCGACATTCCCGATCTTGCCGGGCTTGCCGTGGAATCCGCCGACGCAGTGGCCAGTGGATTCGGTGCGAAGGCCTGCATCCACCCGAACCAGGTCGCCGTTGTCCGCGAAGCCTACGCTCCGTCGCCCGAGGCCGTCGCAGGGGCCCGGGAGCTGCTTGACGCTGCGGCTGCGGCTGGAACCGGTGTGTTCCAGCACAAGGGCAAAATGGTGGACGGCCCCATCCTGAAACACGCCGAATCCACGCTACGCAGGGCGCGGCTTTCCTGAAGGGCTGCTCGGGCCGGACCCATTGACGGGCCAGTCTATTGACCGCGCCGTCGTGACCTCGGCAGCGACAACGGGGCGATGACCTCGTAGAGCTCCATCCGGATCCAGCGCTGGCCCGTTTCCCGGAACTCGGCCCTCGTGGCGAAGCGGTAGAGGAAGCTGCGCGCCCGCACCCAGCGCGGCCGGTCGCCGTCGAACGGGTCCTGGCGCAACAAGCGCAAGGTGGGCGGATCGGCGTCGAGCAGCTTGCCCAAGAACGCGTAGAACCATTCTTCGTGCACGGTGCGCAAGGGCAGGAACCACATCAGCCAGTCGAGGCGCAGGTGGTATGGCGCCCATTGCCGGGGCAACCGGCGGACATCGCCGGGCTTGCCCTTGAAGCCGTATTCGCGCCAATCGGCCTCGTCGACGGGAACCTCGGACTGGGTGCCTTCCACCACGATTTCCACCCGGTGCCGCGTCACCGTGCCGAACGCCCCGTAAGTGTTGACCAGTTGCCATCGGTTGAAGCTGGCGTTCATGAGCTGCCCCCGCGAGAGCAGGTTGCGGATGGGCCAATAGCTGAGAACCAGAAGGAGCACCGTCACCGCGAGTACGACGGCGAGCCACCACACCGGGGTCTGCGGAACCGCCGCTGCCGGGTTCCGCCGCTGCGGGATGAAAGGCAGCACAGCGTGGGCGACCGGGTCGCTCACCGCAGCAAAGGCAAGCACGATCGCGGACCAATTGAGCCACGCGAAATTTCCGCTCCCCACCAGCCAAAGCTGCGTGAAGACGACAATTCCGGCAGCAATGGTGGCCAGCGGCTGCGGCGCGAACAGGAAGAACGGCACCACCAGCTGGGCGAAGTGGTTGCCGAGCACTTCCATGCGGTGCATCGCTTTGGGCAGGAGATGCGCCTGGCGGCTCAACGGCCCCGGCATGGGCTGCGTCTCGTGGTGGTAGTACAGGGCGGTTAAATCACGCCACTCGCTTCCGCCATGGATCTTGATCATGCCCGCGCCGAATTCCAGCCTGAACAGCAGCCACACGAGCAGGACGAGGATGGTCCTGGGCGGGGGAGTCTGATCCGAACCGAGGAAGCCGACGGTGAAGCCCATTTCCAGCAGCAGCATCTCCCAGCCGAAGCCGTAGAAGGTCTGGCCTACGTTGACGATCGACATGTAGAGCAACCACAAAACCAGGAACGCCGCCAAGGGAAGCCACGGCGGGCCCAGCTGCGGCAGCCCGCCCACGAGAACCAATGAAACGGCAAGCCCGGCGGCGCATACGGCACGGAGCAAAGTGTCCGAATACTTCCAGCGGAAGAGGCTGGGCCTGCGCAAGATCCTGTGGCCGTCCACGTACCGCGGGACAGGCAGGAGCCCGCGTTCGCCAAGGAGCGCGGGAAACTGGTTGAGGCTGGACAGGAACGCGATGAAATAGAGCGTGGCCGTGCCACGCTGGAGCACCTGCCGGGCGAATTCATAGTCCGGCGCCTCGAACCACGAGACCCAGTCCACAAACCAACGCTACGCCTGGGGTGCGGGATACTTAAGCAATGCAGCCGCGCAAGATCATCCTCCTCGGGTCCACTGGTTCCATCGGCACTCAAGCGATTGACGTCGTCGACTCCGCCCCCCATCTCTTCGAGGTCGTGGCGCTGAGCGCGGGTGGCGGGAACCTGGAACTCATCGCGCAGCAGGCAGTCCACACCAAGGCACAGGCAGTCGGCATCGCCCATGGCGATCCACGCGAACTCCAGAGACTCATAGGCGCTGCCGCCTCCGCCGCCGGACTCCGGAACTACGATCCGGCAATCATCACGGGGCCGGATGCATCCACCAAAATTGCCGCGATCGAAGCGGACGTCGTGCTCAACGGCATCACGGGGTCCATCGGGCTGGCGCCTACGCTGGCAGCCCTCAAGTCCGGCGCCATCCTGGCTTTGGCGAACAAGGAATCCCTGATCGTGGGCGGTGCCCTGGTGAAGGCCGCTGCCGCCGTTGACCAAATCGTGCCCGTGGATTCCGAGCACTCGGCCATTGCCCAATGCCTCCGCGCGGGAACCGACAAAGAGGTTGAGAAACTCATCCTGACGGCTTCCGGCGGACCTTTCCGGGGCCGCAGCCGGGAGCAACTCCGTGACGTCACCCCGGCCGAGGCCCTTGCCCACCCCACGTGGGACATGGGCCTCATGGTCACCACCAACTCAGCCAGCCTCGTCAACAAAGGCCTGGAGGTCATCGAAGCGCACCTGCTGTTCGACGTCCCCCTGGACAGGATCGACGTCGTGGTGCACCCGCAATCCGTGGTGCACTCCATGGTGGAGTTCGTGGACGGCTCCATCATTGCCCAGGCCTCTCCGCCGGACATGCGGCTCCCCATTGCCCTCGGCCTCGGGTGGCCGGACCGCGTGCCCGGCGCCGCCAAGGCCTGCGACTGGACCCAGGCGACCAGTTGGACGTTTGAGCCCCTTGATTCGGTAGCCTTCCCGGCCGTGCAGCTGGCCAAGGGCGCCGCGAAGCAGGGGAGCACCTTTCCCGCCGTCTTCAACGCGGCCAACGAGGAAGCGGTAGAAGCATTCCATGCCGGCAGGATCCGCTTCACTGACATCGTGGACACGGTGGAGTCCGTCCTCAGCGAACATTCAGGATCCTTGGAGCTGACGGTGGACTCGGTGTTGGATGCTGAGAGGTGGGCACGCACGCGCACCCACGATCGTTTAGCCAACAGCACCCTCTAGGAAGCAGTACTTAAGGCATGAATCCCGTCATTCTGTTCATTCTCGGAGTCGTCTTCGTCGCGATCGGCGTGGCCGTCTCCATTGCGCTGCACGAGGTGGGGCACTTGCTTCCCGCCAAGCTGTTCAAAGTGCGCGTCACGAAATACATGATCGGATTCGGTCCTACCCTTTGGTCCACGCGGAAAGGCGAGACCGAATACGGCGTCAAGGCGATCCCGCTGGGCGGCTACGTCGCCATGATCGGCATGTACCCGCCCAACAAGGAAGATGGCAGCGTCAGGCCCTCCAGCACCGGCATGTTCCAGACCCTTGCCACCGAAGCCCGGTCCGCGGCACACGAGGAAGTAGGCCCAGGCGACGAGAACAGGGTCTTCTACAGGCTGCCGGTCTGGAAAAAAGTCATCATCATGCTGGGTGGCCCGGCCATGAACCTGCTCATCGGCCTGGTGCTGACAGCGGTGCTGCTCATGGGCTTCGGAGTGTCCATGGCCACCACCACCATTGCCGAGGTGTCCAAGTGCCAAGTCAAGGCCGGCGAAACCGTCGATCCAAACTCGCCGAACTGTCAACTCACCCCGGCCGCAGTGGCCAAGCTCCAGCCCAACGATGTTGTCACCAGCTTTGACGGCAAGCCTGTGACGAGCTGGGCCGAAATGAGCGGCTGGATCCGGGCGTCCGCCGGCAAGGCCGTCCAAATCACCGTGGACCGTGGCGGCAAGAGCGTCACGACGCAAGTAACACCGGTTCTGTCCGCACGCCCCGTCATCGGCGACAACGGCCAGCAGGCCAAGGGCGCGGACGGCAAGCCGTTGTACGAGGAAGTCGGGTTCCTCGGCATCGGTGCGCAGACCGCCATGGTGCCCCAACCGGCGTCGACCGTTCTTCCGATGGCCGGCGAGAACATCAAGCAGATCGCCGGAGTCATCCTCAACCTGCCCGCCAGGGTGGTCGGCGTGGCGCAAGCGGCGTTCGGCTCCGAGCCGCGCGATCCCAACGGCCCCATCAGCGTGGTGGGCGTCGGCCGGGTGGCCGGTGAAGTGGCTGCCATGGATCAGGTTCCGCTGCAATCGCGCGTCGGTGCCCTTGTGGGACTCCTTGCCGGACTGAATTTCGCCCTGGCCGTCTTCAACCTGGTTCCGCTCCTGCCGCTCGACGGCGGACACGTGGCGGGTGCGCTCTACGAGGGTGCCCGGCGTCGAATTGCCAAGCTGTTCGGCAAACCGGATCCGGGGGCTTTCGACATCGCCAAGCTCCTGCCGCTCACCTATGTCGTGGCGAGCGTCCTCATGGCCATGAGCGCGCTGCTGATCTACGCGGACATCGTCAAGCCCGTCAACCTCTTCGGCTGATGCTGTCCGACTCAGCAGATGCCGGACGCTGCCGTGGACTCCCCGGATTTGGCTTGGGGGATAGGCTATCCATATGACTGTTTTCGCTGTTGAGTACGTGTACGACGCCGAGTCCGCCGAGGTGCGCGATGCGAACCGCCCTGCCCACCGTGCCTGGCTCGCTAGCCTCGCCGAGCAGGGAACCCTGCTGGCGAGCGGCCCTTACACCGACGGCGCGGGTGCACTGCTCCTGCTCGAGGCCGCCGACGAGGCCGAGCTGAACGCCACGCTGAAGGAGGATCCGTTCGCCGCCGTCCGAGGGATCGCAGGCATCCGGACATCGGAGTGGAACCCCATTATCGGAATGCTCTCCGCCCACGCTTCCTAGCAGCATGACCGGCCGGAGTCCGGACTTCGGCCCTACGATCCACCCATTTCAACCCAAGGAGTCCACGTGACCTCGGTCAGCCTGGGAATGCCGTCAGCCCCACCCCCCGTTCTCGCGCCCCGCCGCAAGACCCGCCAGATCAAGGTGGGTTCGGTCGGCGTCGGCTCCGATTCACCCATCAGCGTGCAATCGATGACCACCACGCCCACCACGGACATCAACGCCACCCTGCAGCAGATCGCGGAGCTGACCGCGTCAGGCTGCGACATCGTGCGTGTCGCTTGCCCCTCTGCGGACGACGCCGAGGCGCTGCCGATCATCGCCCGCAAGTCCCAGATTCCCGTGATCGCGGACATCCACTTCCAGCCCAAGTACGTCTTCGCCGCGATCGAAGCCGGTTGCGCCGCAGTCCGCGTCAATCCGGGCAACATCCGCAAGTTCGATGACCAGGTGAAGGAAATCGCGGCGGCAGCACGCGATCACGGTACGTCCATCAGGATCGGCGTCAACGCCGGATCCCTGGAGCCCGGCATCCTGAAGAAGTACGGCAAGGCCACCCCGGAGGCCCTCGTCGAGTCCGCTGTGTGGGAAGCTTCGTTGTTCGAGGAACACGGCTTCCACGATTTCAAGATCTCCGTCAAGCACAACGACCCCGTCATCATGGTGGCGGCCTACGAGATGCTTGCCGAAAAGGGCGACTGGCCCCTGCACCTTGGCGTGACCGAGGCCGGACCCGCCTTCCAGGGCACCATCAAGTCCGCCACGGCCTTCGGAGCGCTGCTGTCCCGGGGTATCGGCGACACCATCCGCGTCTCCCTCTCCGCGCCGCCTGTCGAAGAAATCAAGGTCGGCAACCAGATCCTGCAGTCCCTCAACCTGCGCCCCCGCAAGCTCGAAATCGTCTCTTGCCCTTCATGCGGACGCGCCCAGGTGGACGTCTACACGCTGGCCGAGCAGGTCACAGCCGGGCTTGAAGGAATGGAGATTCCGTTGCGAGTCGCCGTCATGGGTTGCGTGGTGAACGGCCCGGGTGAGGCCCGGGAAGCCGATCTCGGTGTAGCCTCCGGAAACGGCAAGGGCCAGATCTTCGTGAAGGGCGAAGTCATTAAGACTGTCCCCGAGAGCCAGATTGTTGAGACACTGATCGAAGAAGCCATGCGTATCGCTGAAGAGATGGGGGAGGCCGATGGCGAAGATGCTGTCAAGGGTAGCCCCGTGGTTACCGTCTCGTAGTAAAGACGGCACCGGACAGGACGATTTCACCGTCCGGGTGCTCGGCGCTGCCGACACCCGGGCACTTCGCGTGCTCGCGATGGAAGACCCGGTAGCGAACGTTTTCATTCTGGCGCACCTTGATTCAACGGGGAGCGCCGCCCCAACGTCCGGGGGCGCGAGCGTCTTTGGAGTGTTCGACGGCGACGCCCTGGTGGGTGCCTGCTGGGCCGGGGCCAATCTGGTTCCGGTGCAGCTGGACCCGGAACTGGCTTCCCGCGTTGCGGCGGTTGCACACCGGGCCGGCCGTCGCTATGCCTCGATTTTCGGGCCCGCGGAGACCGTGCTGGCGCTCCATTCCCGCTTGGAGCAGCTGGGGCATTTCGCCCACGAGGTACGTGCCGAGCAGCCGCTTTTGGCGATATCTGGACCACCCGCCGTCGAAGCCAATCCTCAGCTCGGCTTCGGGAACATCGCGGACTTCGACCGGATCCTGCCCGCCTGCGCAGCCATGTTCGAAGAGGAAGTGGGGTATTCGCCCTTTCTCGGGAGCGAGGACTTCTACAGCCGCAGGGTGGCCGGACTGATCCGGCAAGGCCATTCCTTGGTACACATCGACGCCGGCGGGACCGTGAAGTTCAAAGCCGAACTCGGGGCCGTCACGGCGCAGGCCACCCAGGTGCAGGGCGTATGGATGAACCCTGAATTCCGCGGCAAAGGACTCAGCGCGGGGTACATGGCGGGAGTGGTTGTCCTCGCCCAGCAGTTCGCGCCGATTACGAGCCTCTACGTCAACGAATACAACACCCGGGCACGCGCCACGTACGAGCGGGTCGGTTTCAAACGCCTCGGAACGTTCGCCACGGTTCTGTACTGACCAGCCCCGTCCTGACCAGCCCAACTATCCCCACCGCCACCCTCGCCTCGCAAGTCCCCACCGGCTCCCAGCCTTCGCAAGCTCAGGCAGGGGCCCTCGCCGGTGGGGCCCCTCGGCCAGGGAACCCTGGCGGCGTGGGCCCCCGCAGTTGTTGTCGTTTTGAGGGCTCATAACGACAACAACTGCTAGTCAGTTGGGAGGGGTGAGTTCGCCGGTGAGGTAGTGCTGGACGTTCGGGGCCACGAGCCGGACCACTTCGTCCTGGGAGGCGGAAGCCAGGGGTTCGAGCCGGACGACGTAGCGCATCAGCATGAGTCCCACCACCTGCGTGGCGACAAGGTTTCCGCGCATTTTCGCCTCATCGGGGGAGCCGGGAATTCCCGCTGTAATCCTGGAGAGGATGGTCCGGGCCACCATCTCCCGCAGCAAGGCCGTCTTGGCCTTGGAGCCGATCGTCCCCCTGACGAACGCGACAAGCCCGTGTTGCGCCGGGCTTTCCCACAACCGCAACACGGAGCGGACGAGCGCTTCCGCGCGTTGCGCCGGATCCAACGACTCGACGCCGGCAAGGACCTCGTCGGGATCAGCCGGGAGCTCGATGCTCTGGGCGAAGAGTTCGTCCTTGCCCTTGAAGAAATGGTGGACCATGGCCGGGTCCACTTCGGCTTCGCGGGCAACTTGCCGAAGGCTCGTCCCGTCGAAACCGTGCTCGGCGAAGAGCCGGCGCGCTGTGGCCAGGATCAGTTCGCGGGAATCGCTCCCGCCGCTCCGGCGTCCCCGCCGCACGGGAGGCGAGGCGCCGCTCATGAGGTCCGCCGTCGGAGGGTGAAGGAGGCCAGGGCCAAAACTCCCACCACGATCGCCGCCATGATTCCGGCATCCTGCCACATGGCCTGGGTCGCCTCGGTGTTGTCGGCGATCTGCTGGAGCGCATCGACCGAAAACGTCAGCGGCAGCACGTTGGAGATGCTCTCCAGGAGACTGTTCATGTGGTCCCGGGCCACGAAGAGTCCGCACAACAGGATCTGCGGTATCACCACTACCGGCATGAACTGCACCGCCTGGAATTCGGTCCGTGCAAAGGCTGAGCACAAGAGGCCAAGCGCGACACCGAGCACTGCGTTGATGACGGCGATCATCACGACGTAACCAGGACCGCCCTTGATATCCAGGTTGAAGATCCAGTAGGCTACGGCCGTGGCGACAAGCGATTGCAAAGCGGCCATGATGGAGAACGCCAACGCATAGCCGAACAGGAGATCGGCTTTGTGGATGGGCGTCGTCAGGAGCCGTTCCAACGTCCCCGAAGTCCTTTCGCGCAACATCGTGATCGACGTGACAAGGAACATCACCACAAACGGGAAGATGGCCAGCATCATGAGTCCCACACGGTCAAAGGTCCGCGGGAATCCGGGAGGCAGGGTTTCGTTCTCGAAGAGATAGTAGACGCCCGTGAGCAGGAGCGCGGGAACCACCATGATGAGCGCGACGCTGCGGTGGTCGTGCCGCAGTTGCTCCAAAACCCGCCTGGTGGTGGCAAACATCATCCGTGGATTCATGACGCCACCTGGCTTTCATTGGTACTCCGGTGCTTCGAAGTGGCAGTCGTTTCCTGGATGAAGTGCAGGAAGGCCTGTTCCAGGTCGTTGCTGTGGCCACGCTCGCTGAGTCCCGCCGGACTGAGCTGCGCCAGCAGCAAGCCGTCGCGGAGCAGGAGCAGGGAGGAACAGTGTGAGGCCTCTTCCATGACATGGCTGGACACCAGCAGGGTGGTGCCCGCTTCGGCCAAGGCGGCGAACCGTTCCCACAGCTCGGCACGCAGTACGGGATCCAGGCCAACCGTCGGTTCGTCGAGGACCAGCAGCTCCGGATGCGAGACGAGCGCGCAGGCCAGCGAGACCCGGCTGAATTCACCACCGGAAAGGTCTGCCGTCTTCCGCCGTGCCAGTGATTCGAGCCCGACGGCGGCAATCGCCTCAGCGGTGTCCGCCGCCGTGACGCCGTGCATGGCGCCGAAATACCTGACGTTCGCTTCGACGCTGAGATCCGTATAGACGCTCGGTGCCTGGGTGACGTATCCGACGTCGTGCCGCAACGACGGTGCACCGGCCGGACGGCCCAATACTTCCACGCTGCCGGCTGTGAGTCGCTGGACCCCTACGATGCAGCGCATTAGGGTTGTCTTGCCGCTCCCGGAAGGTCCGAGCAGGCCCGTGATGCGCCCGGGCTCGATGGCGAAGTCCAAGCCGCGCAGGATCTTCTTGTGGCCGCGCGTGACATGCAGGCCCTCCGCCTTGACCGCCGGAGGCGCAGGGGACATGCCTGGTGCGGGACTTCCCGCTGGGCTGTGGGACATCGCGGCCTCCGATTTATTCATCAAGTGATGAATAAAAGGTAAATCCCATACACAGGCGCGTCAACTGTGGGCCTCGAGGACGGATCTGCAACGCGGGGTCACTTACGGCCCATGTCGGACCTCCGGATGGGCGCTAAGTGACCCCGCGTTGTTCGTTGCCAGGGCCAGGACCTACAAATATTGATTAGTCCAAGCCCTTGAATAAAGTGTCCACCATCACATAAATTCAGAACCAGCCGTGTCGCTGGGGCTCGGACGGACCGGCCGCTGAGCCACGCCATGGCAGGATGACCAGCCGACCAGCGGCCAGGGGCTTCCTCGCACCATGGCGTGGCTCATCTGCGTTTGGCAGGATTAGGCAATCGGGATGGCCGGGGCCACGCTCACGAAGGTGCCGGGCGAGGGGCCCGGCTGTAAGCCGGTAGATTGGTACACAGTAGTTTTTGCCAGCTCTTGCCATAGAAACGGATTCTGACCCGTGGTCCTTCGCCTCTCCCAGCTGTTCCTGCGCACCCTGCGTGAAGATCCCGTCGACGCCGAAGTCGCCAGCCACAAACTCCTGGTCCGTGCGGGCTACATCCGCCGTGCCGCACCGGGCATCTACACGTGGCTGCCTTTGGGATTGAGTGTCCTGCGCAAGGTCGAGCAGATCATCCGCGAGGAAATGGCCGCCATCGGCGCCCAGGAAGTCCATTTCCCGGCACTGCTGCCCCGGGAACCCTACGAGGCCACCAACCGCTGGACCGAGTACGGCGAAGGGCTGTTCCGCCTCCAGGACCGCAAGGGTGCCGATTACCTTCTCGCCCCTACGCACGAGGAAATGTTCACCCTCCTGGTCAAGGACCTGTACTCCTCGTACAAGGACCTGCCGCTGAGCCTCTACCAGATCCAGAACAAGTACCGCGACGAAGCCCGCCCCCGGGCAGGCCTCCTCCGCGGCCGCGAATTCATCATGAAGGACTCCTATTCCTTCGACGTCGACGACGCCGGCTTGGACGCGAGCTACGCGGCCCACCGCGCCGCGTACCTGAAAATCTTCGAGCGCCTCGGCCTTGAGGTCATCCCCGTCGCAGCCACGGCAGGCGCCATGGGAGGATCCAAGAGCGAGGAATTCCTGCACCCCACCGAGATCGGCGAGGACACCTTCGTGCGCTCGGCAGGCGGCTATGCGGCCAACGTCGAAGCCGTGACCACCGTGGTCCCGGCCGAAATCGACTTCAGCAACGCGCCTCCCGCGCGCGTCCTGGACACCCCGGACACGCCCACGATCGAAACCCTCGTGGCCGCGGCCAACCAGCTCGCTCCCCGCAGCGATTCCGACGGCGGCGCCTGGACTGGCGCCGACACCCTCAAGAACGTAGTCCTCGCCGTGACGCTGCCCACCGGCGAGCGCCAGATCGTGGTCATTGGCGTTCCCGGTGACCGCGCCGTGGACCTCAAGCGCGTCGAGGCCAACATCGGTTCATTCCTGCCCATTGCCGGCGAGATCGGCTTGGAAGCGGCCAACGAGGAAGACCTCAAGAAGATCCCGCAACTCGTCAAGGGCTACATCGGCCCCGGACTGGACCTCGCCGAAGCCGTGCTCGGCCTTGAAGGCACGTCCAAGTTGCTCTTCCTTGTTGACCCCCGGGTTGTCTCCGGCACCAGCTGGGTCACCGGAGCGAACGAAGACGGCAAGCACGTGTTCGGCCTCGTAGCCGGGCGCGACTTCGCCTGGGACGGCGTCATTGAATGCACCGAGGTCCGGGCGGGAGACGAGGCCCCGGATGGCTCCGGTCCCTTGGAAACTGCGCGCGGCATCGAAATGGGCCACATCTTCCAACTCGGCCGCAAGTATGCCGAGGCCCTCGACTTGAAGGTCCTTGACCAGAACGGCAAGCAGGTTGTGGTCACCATGGGCTCCTACGGTGTCGGCGTGACCCGTGCCGTGGCCGCCCTCGCCGAGGCCAACAACGACGACCGTGGTCTGGTCTGGCCGCGCTCCGTGGCCCCCGCGGACGTCCACGTGGTCGCCGTCGGACGCGGCGAGGAAATTTTCGCGGCGGCCGAGAAGCTCTCCGCCGAACTCGAGGCTGCCGGCCTCGACGTGATCTACGACGACCGCCCCAAGGTTTCCCCGGGCGTGAAGTTCGGCGACGCCGAGCTCGTGGGCGTCCCCACGATCGTGGCAGTCGGCCGTGGCTTGGTAGACGGTGTCGTGGAGATCAAGGACCGCCGCACCGGCGAGGCAGAAAACGTGGCAGTCGAGAAGGCTGCCGATTACGTGGTCAACGCCGTACGCCAGAAGTGATCTCCGGCTTCGAGTCGGTCCAGCTCACCACGCTCATCATGATCGTGGTGGCTGGATTCGCGGCCGGCTGGATAGATGCCGTCGTGGGCGGCGGGGGACTGATCCAGCTCCCTGCCTTGCTCCTGGTTCCGGGGATCACCCCCGTCCAGGCATTGGCCACCAACAAAATGGGCTCCATCTTCGGGACGACGACCAGTGCCGTCACCTATTACCGCCGGGTGGGCCCTGACCTCAAGACGGCCATACCCATGGCGGTCATTGCCCTCGCGGGAAGTTTCGGCGGAGCAGTCCTGGCCGCCAACCTTCCCGCGAGCGTCTTCAAACCCATCATCGTGGTGGCGCTCATCGCCGTCGCGCTCTTCACCGCGTTGCGGCCCAATGCAGGCGAGTTGACCGCCCTGCGACACGACGGCCACCGGCACTACGTCGTGGCCTGCGCCATCGGTGGCGTGATCGGGTTCTACGACGGCCTGATAGGTCCAGGAACAGGCTCGTTCCTGGTGATAGCCCTTGTCTCCGCCATGGGCTATGCCTTCCTTGAGGCCAGCGCCAAGGCGAAGATCGTCAACATGGCCACGAACGCCGGTGCCCTGTTGTTCTTCCTGCCGCACGGATCATTGCTGTGGGGCGTCGGCGCCGTGCTGGGCCTGTCCAACATGGCCGGTGGCTACCTGGGCGCGCGGACCGCCGTGAAACAAGGCAGCGGCTTTGTCCGGATTGTGTTCCTGATCGTGGTCGGCGCGTTGATCATCAAACTCGGCGTGGACGTCTGGAACGACTACTTCGCCAAGTAGCGTTTCGAAAGTCGCCGGCGATGGCCGCAGGGAAGCCCCGGGCGTAGCATGCACTCATGTGGGTCGATTCCGGCGACTATGAGCAGGCACTCGAACGTGCATGGGAGCATACCCGGGAGTGGTTGAGGGCCTTGCCCGGGCGGCCGGTACGGCCAAGCACCACGGCTGACGACATCACGACAGTCTTCGGCGGACCCTTGCCGGCCAGTGGACTGGACCCGGCCGCGGTCATTGATCTCCTCGCCGAACACGCCGAACCCGGGCTCATGGCCATGCAATCGGGGCGCTTCTTCGGTTGGGTCATCGGCGGTACGGTGCCGGCAGGCATGGCCGCGGACTGGATGGTGTCCGCATGGGACCAGAACTCCGGCCTGCGTTTCGCCACCCCCGCCACAGCCGGGATCGAGGAAGCGGCCGGGCGATGGCTCCTTGAGCTGCTCGGCCTACCTGTTGGCTCCGACGTCGGATTCGCGACGGGCGCCAGCATGGCCAACTTCACGGCCCTCGCGGCGGCCCGGTGGCGCCAGTTCGCCGCCGTCGGCTGGGATGTCAACGCCGGGGGACTCCACGGCGCGCCGAAACTGCGTGTCCTCGTCGGCGCCGAGCGGCACGAGAGCCTGGACATGGCCCTGCGTTTCCTGGGGTTCGGGGCACCCGAAGTTGTTGCGGCGGACGAACAAGGAAGGATTGACCCCGCCGCGCTCCGGGCCGCCTTGGAAGCCGGTTCCGGTCCGGCGATCGTGTGTCTCCAGGCCGGGAACCTGCATTCCGGAGCATTCGATCCATTCCCCGAGGCGATTTCCG
The DNA here is from genome assembly GCF_030209835.1 of Arthrobacter sp. efr-133-R2A-120. Classification (GTDB taxonomy): domain Bacteria; phylum Actinomycetota; class Actinomycetes; order Actinomycetales; family Micrococcaceae; genus Arthrobacter. Next base: position 69,244 of record NZ_JARVRF010000018.1, read on the forward strand.
CTGCCAAGGACTACGGCGCGTGGGTCCACGTCGACGGGGCTTTCGGCCTGTGGGCAGCTGCTGTGCCGGGACTGCGGCATCTGGTCGAGGGCGTCGGGTTGGCCGATTCGTGGGGAACCGATGCCCACAAGACCCTCAACGTGCCTTACGACGCCGGAATCGTGGTGGTACGTGACGTTGCCGCCCTGCGATCCGCCATCGGCATGCACGCCGAATACCTGATGCAGGACGACCACGGCCCCGGCGATCCCATGGAGAAAGTGCCCGAGTTGTCGCGCCGTGCCAGGGGAGTGCCGGTATGGGCGGCCTTGCGTTCCTTGGGTGGTGACGGCGTGCGGGAGCTTGTCGCTGGACGTGCGGAGTGTGCCGCGGAACTGGCCAGGCGGCTTGCCGAAGTGCCCGGCGTCGAGGTCCTCAACGATGTGGTGTTCACGCAGTTGTCCCTGGCCTTCGGTTCCGACGAGAGGACACGCGCAGTGACGGACTACGTCATGGCCGACGGCAGGGTCTGGATGTCCGGTTCGCGCTGGCTGGGCAGGGATATCCTGCGTGTTTCGGTGACCAACTGGTCAACGGATTCGGCAGATCTGGATATCGCGGTGCAGGCTATCAAGGATGCGCTGGAGGCCACCGCTTGAGCGCTGTGTCCGGGCGCAGGGCCTCTGGACGTCAGGGCGTCCGGACCACTGAAGCTAATTCGAGGCGGCCAGTCCCGGTTCGGGTAGGTCGTGCGCGGCGGGCAACCCGTCCAGGGGCCGGCCTGCGAGGGTGCTGGCCACCCACAAGGAACGCGCCAGATCGCCTTCGTGCAGCGGTTTTCCGGCATACCAGAGGGCGTTTTCAACCTCGCGGACCAGGCTCCATTCCCGCGCTGCTTCACTGTCCAGTCCAGCCGCGCTGCTGAAATCAGCGCAGCGCTCCAGGAGTGCAAGTTCGGGAGCCGTGGTGGAGAGATCGCGGATACGGTTCCACAAGATCGGGGCGACCGCGAATTCTGCCTCCCCGATCTTCGGTTGCGGGTCGATCGCCACGTAAGCGCGCTTTCCGGTGGATCCGGCCCCATTCGGGGCGCCATTCGGGGTGCCATTGAGATGCGGGAGGATGTTCATGAAATGCAGGTCGCAATGCACCAAGACGTCCCTGCCCGACCGGCGTCCGACAGCGCCCCTCGTCTGGCACACCTCCAAAGCGGCTTCGAGGAGCCAACGGGGGAAGGGTTGGCCAAGGTGCTCCCAGTCCGCCGGCAGCTCATCGCTCCAGCGCTCGGCACGTGCCGCTATGTGCTCAAACTCTTTCCATTCGGGCCGTTCGTCCGGTTCGATGCTGAGTTCCTTCACGAGCGATCCCCAGACGTCGCGGGCTTCGTCCATCGGGGCGTCCTGCAGGCAGTTGACCGCGTCGAGCCGCTCCAGGAGCATCGCGCAGGAGGCGGTATCGGCGTCGAGCAGTCTGACGGCCCCGGCGCCGTCCCACAGGGCCAGCGCATGCCGTTCAACGAGGGCCTCCTCGTGCGGGAACGCTATCTTGAGTACCGAACGGGTGCCGTTATAGAGGACCGGAATGACGATGCCGCCGTGGCCGTTCCATGGTTCCACGCCGGGTTCCAGGTCAACGGACAGTTGCCAGCGTTCCAAGCTGGCATTGATCAGTCCGGGCAGCCCTGAGAGCCACGCCCGCCCTTCCGCTGTGCGGGAGTAGCGTGCCTGGAGGTCGCCAGGGATCGAAACGAAGGTAGTCATCACTGTCAGCCTACCCAAGCCGGTCCGGGAGTGGTTCAGACCACTCCGGAGGAGCCCAGGAGGCTTCCGATGAAGAACGTCGCGGCAAGCGCAAGGGCTCCGCCGATGACGACGCGCACGGCGGCGCGGGTCTTCGAGCTACCGCCTATCCACGCGCCAACGGCTCCGGTGATGGCCAGCGCGAGCAACACGGAAATGAAGGTCAGCGGTACACGCAGCCCCGGGGGCGGGAGCAGAATCGCGAGCATGGGCAGCACCGCGCCGAGGGTGAAGGCGATGGCGGATGCGAACGCCGCATGCCACGGGCTGACGATGTCGTCCTCGTCGATGTTCAATTCGGCGGAAAGGTGGGCGGCCAAGGCGTCGTGCTCCGTTAATTCCACGGCCACTTTCCGCGCGGTTTCAGGTCGCAGGCCCTTGGCCTCGTAGATCGCAGTCAGTTCAGCCAGCTCTTCTTCGGGTTCCTCGGCGAGCTCCCGGCGCTCCTTCTCGATGAGCGCCTTTTGGCTGTCGCTTTGGCTGCTGACGGATACATACTCGCCGAGTGCCATGGACACAGCGCCACCCACGAGTCCGGCTGCTCCAGCCGTGAGGATGGCGCCGGTGCTCGTGGTGGCGCCGGCGACGCCTACCACGATGGCGGCAACGGAGACGATGCCGTCATTGGCGCCAAGGACTCCGGCCCGAAGCCAGTTGAGCCGGTGGGCGAGGTCGTTGGAGTGTGGTTCGTTCTCATGCAGGGCTGCAGTTTCGATGGAAGCCATGGTACAAGCCAAGCACTCGGGGACTGCAGCCGCCAGCAAAGAAAGGCTTTCCTATGGAGACGGAGTGCCGGACGGTAGCGGCGGCAGCGCGGAGTTGTCGATCGAAAGTCCCGGGAAGGGGCCAACCGGAGCTCCCCAGGCTTGGCTGCGTTTGGCGGCGTCGACAAGACCGTCGATGGCCCATTGGCGCGTCTCACCCTCCGACAATGCCACGAGGTCGGCGTAGGCAGTCAGCGAACTGGACTCCATGCTTCCGAGCGCCAGGCCGGGTTTGGCGGCGAAAGTGGCAGGCAGGCGATAGCCGGCTTCCCGCGCGGGCGTGGCGATGCAATGCAGCCGGCCCTGGGCCTCCGCTCCCCGGAGCAGCTGCTGGTGGCGGGCCAACCAGGTGGCTGCCGTTGCGGACGCCTTCGCGTCCAGCCTGGTCAGGGCCACCTGGTACGCATAGATCGACTCCTGTTCGGAGCTGACGACGGCGGCAAGGGCCGCGGGCAGATCGGCCGTGGTCGGGGCCGTTCCGGGTGTCGGCGCCGTGGTCGCCGTGCCGGGCGAAGCCGGGCAGCTCGGCGGTTGTGTCGGGGCGGTACTCGCCTCGGCTGGGGTTGCCGGTACCGGCAGGCCCCACGTCGCGGCCAGCCGCGATGACTCAAGCAGCTGGGCGGTCCCGACGGCGGCAAGCAGCCGTGCCATGCCGCCGTCGGCGTTAGCCGCGTCCGCCAAGCGACGGGAAGCGCTCGCGGAGAGCGCGGAGACAAAGCCGGCCCGCGTCGGGCGGTCCTGGGCGGCACTGGAGCTGGGAGAAGCCGAGGGAGTGTTCGGCGCCGAAGGGCTGGAAGGTGTCAGCAGCGCCCGCGCCTGGCTTGTCAGCAACGTCACAGTGTCCGTGCTCTCCAGGAGCGATGCGCTGTCCAGGAGCGTCTCGGTCGACGAGAGCGCTTCGGAGCGGGCAGCTTCCGAAAACGGTACCGCCTGCGGCTTTCCGGCGTCCCGCGGGAGAAGCACGGCGCCCACTCCGAGGACGAGGACTGCGAGGAAAGCCAGAAGGAGGCCTTTCATCCAGCGATGGCTCCGTGGTTTCTCAACAGTCTCGTGGTTCACAACAGACTATGGTGTCACGCCCACAGGCCACTTGCCTCCCCGCAGAGGAGCCCCGTGCACCACGCCGCCGCAAATGTCGTTAAGCTAGTAGTCACAACATCATCTATCGGGAGGCGGCTGGCCAGTGAGTCATTCGGAAGCCACGACTTCAACAGACCAGGCTGGAACGGATCCGACGAGGCCAGCACAACACGAGGTCCGGAACCCCGAGGAGAGCAGGCTGAAGGCGCTTCTGGAGCCTGCCGTCCTGGCGAGCCGGCTCTATCTTGAGGATGTTGCCATCCACGTTGCCGGTTCACACCGGGTAGTCCACGTGGTCATCGACCTGCCCCAGGAGGAAACCGGCGGCGTCAGCCTGGACGTCATCGCGGAAATCTCCAGGGCGCTCTCGGACATCCTGGACAACGATCCCCGGACCGACGGCCGCCCTTACGACCTCGAGGTCTCCTCGCCCGGCGTCGGCCGGCCCCTCACGGAGCCCCGCCACTGGCACCGGGCCCGCGGACGCATGGTCAAGGTCAACGTGATCCAGGGAGAGAACCTGACGGGACGTATCCAGTCCGTCGACGACGACGGCGTCACGCTGGTTCCCGAGCAAGAGGTCAAGAAGGGCATGAAGCCCAAGCAGGGCGAACCCGTGAAAATTCCTTTCGACAGGATCCGCCAAGGAAAAGTCGAGATAGAGTTCAGCCACCTCAACGAGGCCGTGCTGGAAGACGAGTACAACGGACCTTCCGAGGAGGCCTAATGGATATTGACATGAGTGCGCTGAGACTCCTGGAGCGTGAGCGTGAAATCCCGCTGGACCTCCTGATTCCCACCATCGAGCAGGCGCTCCTGGTGGCATACCACAAGACGCCGGGCGCTTTCGAAAAGGCCCGTGCCGAGCTGGACCGCAAGAGCGGCCACGTGACCATTTGGGCCACGGAAATCGACGACGACGGCGAAGCCGTCGGCGAGTTCGAGGACACCCCTGCGGGATTCGGCCGCATTGCGGCAAGCACCGCGCGGCAGATCATCCTGCAGCGGCTGCGCGACGTCGAGGACGACAACGTCCTCGGCGAATTCAAGGGCCGTGAAGGCGAACTCGTCGCCGGCCTGATCCAGCAGGGCAACAACCCGCACATGATCCAGGTGAACCTCGGTTCCGTCGAAGCACTGTTGCCGCCGCCCGAGCAGGTGCCGGGTGAGAAGTACACCCACGGCAACCGCCTGCGTGCGTTTGTGGTGGACGTCCACCGCGGCGCCAAGGGACCCTCCATCACGCTGTCGCGTTCACACCCGGGCCTCGTCCGGAAGCTTTTCGAACTGGAGGTCCCGGAGATCGCGGACCGCTCCGTCGAGATCGTGGCACTGGCACGAGAGGCCGGCCACCGGACCAAGATGGCCGTCAAAGCCAACACCCCCGGCATCAACGCCAAGGGTGCTTGCATCGGCGAAATGGGCTCCCGCGTCCGCGCCGTCATGACCGAACTGAACGACGAAAAGATCGACATTGTCGACTTCAGCGACGATCCGGCGACCTTCATCGCCAACTCCCTTTCGCCGTCGCGCGTGAATTCCGTCACTATCACCGACGAGGCCACGCGCTCCGCCCGGGTGGTTGTTCCCGACTATCAGCTGTCCCTCGCCATCGGCAAGGAAGGCCAGAACGCCCGGCTCGCAGCAAAGCTGACCGGCTGGCGGATCGACATCGTCTCCGACGCCGCTCCGGCCAAGGGCAACTAAACACGCCAAACGGTGCCCAGCCCCGGATCCCCGCACCTTGTGGATTCGGTGGCCGGGCCCTCGGGGGCTTAGAATAGATGGAACCGGGCCTATGCCCGGTATCCGTGCGCTTTGGCGTGCTCGCGGCTTGTGGGGGCAACAATCCCAACAAGCCAAGGGCGTGCGCCGAGCAAAGCAGAACCGCAGAAGACAGGTAAAGACACTGAGGCAGGTTGATACACCCAGTGACTGAACTGCCTCACACCAGGCACCAGCCTGTGCGCACCTGCATCGGATGCCGGAAACAAGGCAAGCGGAGCGAGTTGATCCGGCTTGTCGCCGAAGGCGGCGGGTCTCCCGTCGTCCTGGTGGATGAACGACGCCGGATGGCTGGCCGGGGTGCGTGGCTGCATCCCAGCACCACATGCCTGACGCTGGCAAGCAAACGGCGTGCTTTCGCAAGGGCCCTCGCGGGCGCAAGCGAAGTCACCGCCGTGGAAAGCTACCTGGCGGCAGTCATACCCCCTGCGGACACCCCCGTGAAAGCAGGAAAACCGTCCAAACCTGAAAGCGGGTCAGAAAACTGATGGAAACCCGATGAGTTCCCAGCGATGAGTGCGCAACGATGACAACTTTGTTGCGCTCTGCACAGGGCCTATCCGCCGCGTTCGCGGCAGGGGCCCGCAGTAAGAATTAGACGGTTCGTGCCTGGCTCGGTGCGGACCGAGACAGGAGAAATGTGGCCAAGGTCCGCGTACATGAGCTCGCCAAAGAGCTCGGTATTACTTCCAAAGATGCAGTGACAAAACTGCAGGAATTGGGCGAATTCGTTCGCTCCGCCTCTTCAACAATTGAGGCACCGGTCGTGAAGAAGCTTCGCGACGCCTACCCGGGCGCCGGCGCTGCAAAGGCGGCTGCCCCGGCAGCACCTCGCATTGCAGCCCCCGCGGCACCCGCTGCCCCTGCTGCGCCCGCAGCGTCACGTCCGGCTCCGGGCCCCGCTGCGCCCAAGGCTCCGGTTCCCGCCCCCAAGGCTGAGACCCCCGCCCCGGCAGCGCCTGTGGCCCCCGCAGCTACGGCAAGTCCTATTTCCGCCAAGCCGGGTGCCCGTCCGGCACCCAAGGCCGAAGCCCCTGCCCCGGCACGTCCGGGCAGCCAGGCTCCGCGGCCCGGTGGCCCCCGTCCGGGCAACAACCCGTTCGCGACCTCGCAGGGCATGCCCCGCGGCCGTGGCGACGGCGAGCGTCCTCCCCGTCCGGGCAACAACCCCTTCGCGACCTCGCAGGGCATGCCCCGTTCCGGTGGCCGCACTGACGGCGAGCGTCCCGGCGGTCCCCGCCCCGCAGCCGGTTCCGGTGGTCCGCGTCCGGGTGCTCCGCGCCCCGGTGCTCCCCGTCCGGGCGCTCCGCGTCCCGCAGGTGGACCCGCAGGAAACCGTCCCAGCCCGGGCATGATGCCCAACCGCACCGAGCGTCCCGCTCCCGGTGGCGCTGGTCGTCCGGGTGGCGCAGGCCGTCCCGGTGGCGGCCCCGGCCGTCCGGGTGGCGCTCCTGGCGCAGGCACCGGTGGCGGAGCTCCCGCCGGCGGTGGCTTCGGCAAGGGCGGCCGCGGACGCGGCGGTACCCAGGGTGCCTTCGGTAAGGGTGGCGCAGGACGCGGCAAGCAGCGCAAGTCGAAGCGTGCAAAGCGTCAGGAACTGGAGCAGATGAGTGCTCCGTCGCTGGGTGGCGTATCCGTACCCCGCGGCGACGGCAACACCGTGGTCCGGCTGCGTCGTGGCTCGTCCATCACGGACTTCGCCGACAAGATCGAGGCGAACCCCGCCGCACTGGTGACCGTGCTGTTCCACCTCGGTGAAATGGCAACGGCTACGCAGTCGCTGGACGAAGACACCTTCGGCCTGCTCGGCGCCGAACTCGGCTACAAGGTACAGGTGGTCTCTCCGGAAGACGAAGAGCGCGAGCTCCTCGACTCCTTCGACATCGATCTCGATGCCGAACTGGAAGCCGAAGGCGACGACGTCCTCGAACCGCGTCCCCCGGTTGTCACCGTCATGGGTCACGTTGACCACGGTAAGACCCGACTGCTCGATGCCATCCGGAAGACCAACGTGGTTGCCGGTGAACACGGCGGCATCACGCAGCACATCGGTGCCTACCAGATCAGCCACGTCCACGAAGGCACTCCGCGCGACATCACCTTCATTGACACCCCTGGTCACGAGGCGTTCACCGCCATGCGTGCACGTGGTGCCAAGGTCACCGACATCGCCATCCTGGTTGTCGCAGCCGACGACGGCGTCATGCCGCAGACGGTTGAAGCACTCAACCACGCACAAGCGGCCAACGTGCCGATCGTCGTCGCGGTCAACAAGATCGACAAGGAAGGTGCGAACCCGGACAAGGTCAAGGGCCAGCTCACCGAGTACGGTCTGGTTCCCGAAGAATACGGTGGCGACACCATGTTCGTTGAGGTTTCTGCCCGCCAGAACATCAACATCGACGAACTGATCGACGCCGTGCTTCTGACCGCAGACGCCGCTTTGGACCTGCGCGCCAACCCGGACAAGGACGCTCGAGGCATTGCCATCGAAGCGAACCTGGACAAGGGCCGCGGTTCCGTGGCCACCGTCCTGGTCCAGTCCGGTACCCTGGCCGTCGGTGACACGATCGTGGCCGGTACGGCCCACGGCCGCGTCCGTGCCATGTTCGACGAAGACGGCAACGCCCTCGACATCGCGCTTCCGTCCCGTCCTGTCCAGGTCCTGGGCCTGTCCAACGTACCGCGTGCAGGCGACACCTTCCTGGTGACCTCCGACGAGCGTACGGCCCGCCAGATCGCTGAAAAGCGCGAGGCAGCCGACCGCAACGCGGCCCTGGCCAAGCGCCGCAAGCGCATCAGCCTCGAAGACTTCGACAAGGCTGTGGCCGAAGGCAAGATCGACACCCTCAACCTCATCCTCAAGGGTGACGTTTCCGGTGCGGTCGAAGCCCTCGAAGACGCCCTGCTCAAGATCGATGTCGGCGACGAAGACGTTCAACTGCGCGTCATCCACCGCGGTGTGGGTGCCATCACGCAGAACGACGTCAACCTCGCCACGGTGGACAATGCCATCATCATCGGCTTCAACGTCAAGCCCGCCGAGCGCGTGGCTGAACTGGCCGATCGTGAAGGCGTGGACATGCGCTTCTACTCCGTCATCTACTCGGCAATCGATGACATCGAGCTGGCCCTCAAGGGCATGCTCAAGCCGGAGTACGAGGAAGTCCAGCTCGGTACCGCCGAGGTCCGCGAAGTCTTCCGTTCTTCCAAGTTCGGAAACATCGCCGGTTCCATCGTGCGCTCGGGCATCATCCGCCGTAACACGAAGGCACGCGTCAGCCGCGATGGCAAGGTCATCGGCGACAACCTCACCGTTGAGACGCTCAAGCGCTTCAAGGACGACGCCACCGAGGTCCGCACGGACTTCGAGTGTGGTATCGGTCTTGGCTCGTACAACGACATCAACGAAGGTGACATCATCGAGACCTTCGAGATGCGCGAAAAGCCGCGCGTCTAAGGTATTCGCTTTTGCGCGGGGTGCCTCCGAATTGTGGGGGCGCCCCGCCCCTACGCTGGGCGGCCCGGGATCTACGATCCTGAGCCGCCCAGCTCCGGTAGGCCCGATGCCACTCCCGGGCGCCCCCACAACTCTCCGGCATCGTCATAGACTCACCTCAGGTGCGTGGCAGCTTATGCAGACTCAACATTGCGAGCCGCCATTGCGCCGTCGTACGCAAATTTTAGGAGTAGAAATGGCTGATCCGGCACGCGCTGCCAAGTTGGCGCAGCGGATTAAGGTTGTTGTTGCTGAGGCACTTGGCCGGCGGATCAAGGATCCTCGGGTTGAGGGCATCACTATTACCGATGCCCGCGTCACCAACGATCTTCAGCACGCCACGGTGTACTACACCGTCTTCGGTGACGAGGCCGCTCATTCTGATGCTGTTCGGGCGTTGGAGAAGGCCAAGGGTGTTTTGCGCCAGGAAGTGGGCCGCAACATTACCGTGCGGCTGACTCCTACCTTGGAATTCGTTGCCGACCTCATTCCGGTCAATGCCTCGAACCTTGAGGAGCTCTTGCGCACCGCCAAGCAGCGCGACGCCGAGGTGGCCGCGCTGGCCGCCGGCGCCAAACACGCTGGCGACGCAGACCCGTACAAGAGCGATGCCGCGCAGGATGTGGACATCGACGAAGACGATTTTGACGAAGAAGACATCGACCTCCGTGCCGATGAAGACATCGACGAAGACGGCGGCAAGTAGTCCGGCGCTTCCCGGACAGGGCCGGATCCGCAGTTCTCAAGACTGCCGGATCCGGTCCTGCTTGTTTAACCGTGGAAAGCGGGGCCAAATTGACGGCCCGTGGCTAAGATCGGAGCATGGCGGCCCACGATGCAGCTCAGAGTCCCGAAGACTACCTTGAACACGCCGTGCGGCTCGCGGTTCAAAACGTGGCCGACGGCGGCGGCCCTTTTGGCGCCGTCGTGGTCACCCCGGACGGACGGCTTCATGACGGCGTCAACCGGGTCACCCGCGACAACGACCCCACAGCGCACGCCGAAGTGGTGGCCATCCGGCGGACCGCGTCGGAGCTCGGAAGATTCGACCTCAGCGGCTCCGTGCTCTACTCAAGCTGCGAACCGTGCCCTTTGTGCCTCTCCGCCGCCCTATGGGGCCGGGTAAGCCGGGTCTACTTTGCCGCGGACCGGTACGGTGCCGCAGCCGCAGGCTTCGACGATGCCGTGTTCTACGAATATTTCGACGGCAACAGGCCGGAACTGCTGCCCGTCCAGCACACGGAGGTCGCCGCATCCGAGGCTCCTTTCGATGCCTGGCGCGGGCACAAGAACCGGACCAAATACTGAGGTTCACGGCCGTGCCGGAAGCCGACCGACGCCGTCGAGCAGCTGCTGGTGATCACCGCACAACGCGATCCTGATCCACCCTTCGCCGATGGAACCGAACGCGGTGCCAGGCGCCACGGCCACTCCAGAGTCCGCCAAGAAGGTGCGCACCCAGGCACGCACATTCCCGCCGCTCACATGCGAGACGTCCGCCCAGAGATAGAAAGCCCCCTGCGCGCCCAGGAAGGGAATGCCCTTCCCGGCAAGCACTGCCGAGGCGGCGTCGCGGTTGGAACGGTAATGCTCCCGTGCCGTGTCCACGTAGTCCTGCGGGCCGGTCAGCGCCGCGACCGCAGCGTACTGGGAAGGCGAAGCCACGCAGGAAACGATCGCTTCCATGACGTTGTTCATCTTCCATTCCAGGCCCGGCGGGCAAATGAGTGCACCGATCCGCAGTCCCGTCAGGCCGTACGTTTTGGACAGGGTCAGGGACGTGAAGACCCGCGCTTCCCCGGGAACTGTGCTGTCGAAACGGGCAGGACTCGTGTGCGGAACGTCGAAGGTGAAGGCTTCGTAGCATTCATCCGAAATGATCCACAGATCGTGCTTGACGGCCAATTCCACCAGCTGGCGCGTCGTTTCCTCGCAAATCACGGCGCCCAGGGGATTGGACGGCGAATTCAGGACCAGCACCTTGGTGCGGGGCGTGATCAGTGCCTCGATGTCCTCGATGCGGGGTTGGAACTCGTTCTCGGGGTAGAGCGGATACCGCACCGGGACGGCGTGGAGCAAATGGCTTGTCATGGCAAAAGTGGGATAACCCGGATTGGGAATCAGGATCTCGTCGCCGGGGGAGAGGAGCAGGCTCATGGCAAAATGCAGCCCCTGCTGGGCTCCGTCCACGACGTACACGCGCTCCGCCCCGACATCCACCTTGTTGTGGGCACGGAAGCGGGCGGCAAAGGCCTCACGCAGGGCCGGGATACCGGCATTGGGGGTGTAGTTGGTCTCGTCCCTGTCCAGGCATGCGATCCCCGCGTCCAGGATGTGCCGGGGCAGCGCGAAGCCGGGCTCGCCGATGCTGAGGACAATCGCCCCGGGGGTGCTCCACGCGGCCTCGGTGATCTCGCGGATCTGGTTCACGGGCACTTCGCGGACATGTGCGGCAAGCTCAGGCATGGGAGCCATCTTAGCCGCGGTCCCGGAGCGTTCAGGGAAGCCGCAGGCCGCAGGACGCATGCCCCGGCGCGGATATACTGGGAGGCGTGCTTTCTGGACTGGTAATCGTTGACAAGCCGCAAGGATGGACCAGCCACGATGTGGTTGGACGGATGCGGCGACTGGCCGGTACCCGGAAAGTGGGCCATGCGGGGACCCTGGACCCCATGGCCACCGGGGTGCTTGTGCTTGGCATCAACAAGGCGACGCGCCTGTTGACGTACATCGTGGGCACGTCCAAGACGTACTCCGCCACCATCCGGCTCGGCGAATCGACCATCACGGACGATGCCGAAGGCGACATCACCGCAAGCCGCAGCGCCGCCGGAGTCACTGAGGACGCCATCCGCGACGGCGTCGCGCAGCTCAGCGGCGAGATCCAGCAGGTTCCCAGCAGCGTCAGCGCCATCAAGGTCAACGGCGAACGGTCCTACGCGCGCGTCCGTTCGGGGCAAGAGGTCAAGCTTGCCGCCCGGCCCGTGACCATCCACCGTTTCGAGGTCCACGCCATCCGGAGGGTCGACGGCGGCAGGGTAGTAGACATCGATGTGACCGTCGAGTGCTCCTCGGGCACGTACATCCGCGCGCTGGCGCGCGACCTGGGCGAGGCCCTCGGCGTCGGCGGCCATCTCACGGCGCTGCGCCGCACCCACGTGGGGCCATACTCCCTGGAGCAAGCCCGCACCCTCGAACAGCTTGCCGAGGAACTGGAAGTCCTCGACATGTCCGCCGCCGCCCGCGCGCTCATGCCCAACCGGGAGCTGAGCGACGCCGAAACCACTGAAATTTCTTTTGGCCGCAGGATCGCCGCGGGACCCGCTGCCGGCACGGCCGACGCCGCCACCGCCGAGAACCCGGCTGCCGCGTTCTCTCCCTCAGGGGAGCTCGTGGCGCTGTTGGCCGATGCGGGGAGTTTCGCCAAGCCTGTCCTTGTGTTCGCCCCTGACAACGAAAAGCAGGAACACTAGCCATGGACGGATACTTTTACGCTGTCCTGATAGTGGGCCTGCTGTCCACCATCATTTGCGTCGTGGCGGGCATCATGAAGAAGGCCCCCAACGACGTCACCATACTGTCCGTTGCCGCCGTCGAACTCGTCCTGCTGGTCTATCTGGTGGGATCGATCATCCGCGTGGCGATGGGTGAAAAAATCGCTGGGGAGCCCTGGGAATTCTGGGGCTACATCATCACGGCTCTCATACTCCCCGTCGTCGCGGTGTACTGGTCCATCCTGGAACGGACCCGTTGGAGCAATTTCGTCATGGGCGCCGTGGGCGTCACCGCATTGGTCATGGCGGCCCGCATGAACCAGATCTAGTACTGACATTGGAAGAAGCACACGAAGTGACTGTTGAAACCACCGGGAAGAAGAACCCGGACACCCGCAATACCGGGCCCGGGAGGCTGTTGATTGCGGTCTACGCGGTTTTCGCGATCTCGGCCACCGCCCGTGCCGGCTACCAGATCCTGACCAAGTTCTCGGATGCTCCCTTGGCCCACATCCTCTCGGCCTTCGCCGCCGTCGTGTACATCGTGGCCACGGTCTCCCTCGCGAAGCCGGGCCGCACGTGGTTCAAGGTATCGCTCGCGGCCGTGCTCGTAGAGATGGTCGGAGTGGTGGTGGTTGGTGCCATCAGCCTTTTCGATCCTGTGGCTTTCCCGCACGACACCGTATGGTCCCTGTTCGGACGTGGATACGGCTTTGTGCCGCTGATCCTGCCGGTCCTGGGCCTGCTGTGGCTCTACCGTCGGCGGCCCGCGCGGCTCCCGCAGTAGAAATCGGGGCTCCGCCACCGGGCAAGGGCGCCCCCTGAGAGCGGGTAACCTTAGAGAATTCCGGCGCCGGAGCAGGCACCGGGCATAGTGAATACCAGCAGTAAAAGGCGAGGTTGATGGTCCACATCTGGAACGATCCCACCGAGGTCCCCGAGGATTTCGGTCCCAGCGTCGTTACCATCGGCAACTTTGACGGCGTCCATCGGGGCCACCAGCAAGTGCTGACGCAACTCTTGCGCACCGCAGGGCAGCACGGCGCGCAGTCCGTTGTCGTGACTTTCGATCCCCACCCGGCCCTGGTCCATCGGCCCGACTCCGCACCGGAGCTCCTCATGGGTCTGCAGGACAAGCTCGATGCCCTGGCGGACACGGGCGTGGACGCTGTCCTCGTCATGAAATACAACCTCACGCTCGCGGCAATGACTCCTGAAGAATTCGTCGTCAAGGTCCTGCTGGACGGGCTTCACGCGGCGCACGTTGTTGTGGGCCACGATCTCCGTTTCGGTGTGGGAAATTCCGGCGACGTCGGCACCATGCAGGAATTGGGCAAGGAACTGGGGTTCGGCGTCCACGTGGTCAATGAGTTCGGCGCGGAAGGCTTTCCAGTACACGACGACGGCGGCACGGACCGCCGCTGTTCCTCCACTTGGGTGCGCGAGGCCCTTGCTGAGGGCGACGTCGAGACCGCCGCCGCCGTCCTCGGCCGCCCGCACAGGATGCGCGGCGAAGTGGTCCATGGCGCCGCGCGCGGACGCGCCCTGGGCTTTCCCACGGCAAACCTGGACCACGGCGCCACGGGCTACGTCCCCGCGGACGGAATCTACGCCGGCTGGCTCGTGGACGAGTCCGGAACCCGCTGGCCCGCCGCGATTTCGGTAGGTTCCAACCCCACATTCGACGGCGTGAGCCGCCAGGTGGAAGCGCACGTGATCGACCGCCCGGAGGAAGCGGTGGAGGACTTCAACCTCTACGGCCAGACCGTCGTGGTGGAATTCACGGCCAGGCTGCGAGGCATGGTGGCCTATCGTGGACCCGAGGCCCTGGTGGAGCAGATGCGGCTGGACGTCGTCCAGGCCCACGATCTCCTGCTGAAGAAGTAGTCCCGCACCGTGAGCGTTGAGAAGAACACCCGGCCGCTCGACGAAGGCATCGTCAAGGATTTCAGCTCACGCATGAGCTACGGATCCTACCTGCAGTTGCCCTTGCTGCTCAGCGCCCAGCAACCCGTCAGCCAGCCCGAACACCATGACGAGCTCTTGTTCATCATCCAGCACCAGACCACCGAACTGTGGCTGAAGCTGGTCCTGCACGAGCTTCGCAGTGCCGCCGAGTGGCTGCGCCAAGACGACCTGGGCTCAGCACTCAAGGCCATCGCGCGGGTCAAGCACATCCAGAAGACCCTTACCGAGCAATGGTCTGTGCTCGCCACCCTCACTCCTACCGAGTACTCCCAGTTCCGCGGCTTCCTAGGCAACGCCTCGGGGTTCCAGTCGAGCCAGTACCGCGCCGTGGAGTTCATCCTCGGCAACAAGAACGCCAAGATGTTGCCGGTGTTCGAATCGGATCCGGAGTCCAGGACCATGCTGGAGGAGCTCCTGCATGCCCCGAGCATCTACGACGAATTCCTGGCCTACCTGGACCGGCACGGCTACGAGGTTCCGCGGTCCGTCCTGGACCCGGACGTCACCCAAGCCCACGAGTTCGCCCCGGAGCTCTTGCCCCTGTTCAAGCACATCTACGAACACGCGGCAGACAACTGGGCGGCCTACGAAGCCTGCGAGGAACTGGTGGACCTGGAAGACAACTTCCAATTGTGGCGGTTCCGGCACCTCCGCACGGTGCAGCGGACCATCGGCATGAAGAAGGGAACCGGAGGTTCGAGCGGTGTTTCCTTCCTGAAGAAGGCCCTTGACTTGACGTTCTTCCCCGAGCTTTTCGCCGTCCGGACCGAGATCGGGCAGTGAGCGGCGCCCGCCTTTGATGAGGGTCACACGGCAGCTTTCGACAACATTGCCGGGCTGCCGGTAAACTGAGGGATGGATCCGGCTGCAGTCCGTGGCGGCTGGACCTGTTTTGTGTGCGGTCATCGGCACATTACAACCCGGCAGCGAGGCGCTGAATCGGGACGCACGGCACAACTCTAGGAGTTCACGTGGCACTTGAAGCCGCTGTTAAGCAGTCCATCATCGAGGCATACGCAACGTCCAAGGGCGACACTGGTTCGCCGGAGGTCCAGATTGCAGTCCTGACTCAGCGGATCAAGGATCTGACTGAGCACATGAAGGAGCACAAGCACGACTTCCACACCCAGCGCGGTCTGCTGGCCATGGTTGGTCGTCGCAAGCGCATGCTGGGCTACCTCAAGAAGACTGACATTGCCCGCTACCGTGCGCTCATCGAGCGCCTCGGCCTGCGCCGCTAGTTTGACTTCGGGCGGCCCGATCCTCCGCGGAACGGGCCGCCTTTTCTCCATAACTAAATCCAACACTTAACAGGAGTTCAACCGCATCGCGCATTCGCGGTCCTCGGTAGTGATCCCCGGGAGCAGCCTTCTGCGATGAAGGCACAGCCCGTGGGTCTCGATCGATGACCGGGTGTCGTACAGGCCAGGAACAGACGCTGGCCTGGGTCGATGCGGGAGGACTTCCGCTAAACAAGAAACGGAGGTGACTCTCAATGGAGGGTCCCGAAATCCAGTTCTCAGAAGCCATCATCGACAACGGCCGCTTCGGCAAGCGTGTTATCCGCTTCGAAACCGGCCGCCTCGCCAAGCAGGCAGCCGGCGCCGCGATGGTCTACATCGACGAAGACACCGCGCTGCTGTCCGCAACCACCGCAGGCAAGTCCCCGCGTGAAGGCTTCGACTTCTTCCCGCTGACCGTCGACGTCGAAGAGCGCATGTACGCCGCCGGCCGCATCCCGGGCTCGTTCTTCCGCCGTGAAGGCCGCCCGTCCACCGAAGCCATCCTGGCTTGCCGCCTCATGGACCGCCCCCTGCGTCCCGCGTTCGTCAAGGGCCTGCGCAACGAGGTCCAGATCGTCGTCACCGTCCTGGCGATCAACCCGGACGAGCTCTACGACGTCGTGGCCATCAACGCCTCGTCCATGTCCACCCAGCTCTCCGGACTCCCGTTCTCCGGCCCGATCGGTGGCGTCCGCGTCGCCCTCATCGCCGACGAACAGGGCACCGAATGGGTTGCTTTCCCGAAGCACTCCCAGCTCGAGAACGCCGTCTTCAACATGGTTGTTGCCGGCCGTGTTGTGTCGGGTCCCGACGGGGACGACGTCGCCATCATGATGGTTGAAGCCGAAGCCACGGACAACTCCTGGAACCTCATCAAGGAACAGGGCGCCACCGCTCCCACGGAAGAGGTCGTTTCCGAAGGCCTCGAGGCCGCCAAGCCGTTCATCAAGGCCCTGTGCGAGGCCCAGGCTGACCTGGCCGCCCGCGCTGCCAAGCCGACGGTTGAATTCCCGGTCTTCCTGGACTACCAGGACGACGTTTACGCCGCTGTTGAAGCTGCCGCTGCCGAGAAGCTTGCTGCTGTCTTCCAGATCGCCGACAAGCAGGACCGCGACAACGCTTCCGACGAACTCAAGGACGAAGTCCTTGGCGCCCTCGCCGGCGAGTTCGAGGGCCGCGAGAAGGAACTGTCCGCAGCCTTCCGCTCCTTGACCAAGCAGGTTGTCCGCCAGCGCATCCTCAAGGACCAGATCCGCATCGACGGCCGTGGCCTGACAGACATCCGCCAGCTGACCGCCGAGGTAGAGGTCCTGCCCCGCGTTCACGGTTCCGCCATCTTCGAGCGCGGCGAAACCCAGATCATGGGTGTCACCACGCTGAACATGCTCAAGATGGAACAGCAGATCGACTCGCTGTCTCCCGTCACGCGCAAGCGCTACATGCACAACTACAACTTCCCGCCGTACTCCACCGGTGAAACCGGCCGCGTCGGCTCCCCGAAGCGCCGCGAAATCGGCCACGGTGCACTCGCCGAGCGTGCCCTGGTTCCGGTTCTGCCGTCCCGCGAGGAATTCCCGTACGCCATCCGCCAGGTGTCCGAGGCCCTCGGCTCCAACGGTTCGACGTCGATGGGTTCCGTCTGTGCCTCCACGCTTTCCCTGCTCAACGCAGGCGTGCCGCTGAAGGCCGCTGTTGCCGGTATCGCCATGGGCCTGGTTTCCGACCAGGTTGACGGCCAAACCCGCTACGCTGCCCTGACCGACATCCTCGGCGCCGAAGACGCTTTCGGCGACATGGACTTCAAGGTTGCCGGTACTTCCGAGTTCGTCACGGCCATCCAGCTGGACACCAAGCTCGACGGCATCCCCGCATCGGTCCTGGCCGCAGCCCTGAAGCAGGCCCGCGAAGCCCGCCTGCACATCCTGGACGTCATCAACGCCGCCATCGACACCCCGGATGAGCTCTCCGAGTTCGCACCGCGCGTGATCGCCGTCAACATCCCCGTTGACAAGATCGGTGAGGTTATTGGCCCCAAGGGCAAGATGATCAACCAGATCCAGGAAGACACCGGCGCCGACATCTCCATCGAGGACGACGGCACGGTCTACATCGGCGCTACCAACGGCCCGTCTGCAGAAGCAGCCCGCGCCGCGATCAACGCCATCGCCAACCCGCAGGTCCCGGAAATCGGTGAGCGTTACCTGGGCACGGTCGTCAAGACCACCACCTTCGGTGCGTTCGTTTCCCTGACTCCGGGCAAGGACGGCCTGCTGCACATCTCCGAGCTGCGCAAGCTGGCCAGCGGCAAGCGCGTGGACAACGTCGACGACGTCGTCTCCGTGGGCCAGAAGATCCAGGTCGAGATCACCAAGATCGACGACCGCGGCAAGCTCTCCCTCTCCCCGGTTGTGGCCGAGGAAGAAGGCGCCGCCTCCGAGGAAGCTCCCGCCGAAGGGGCTGAAGTTTCCGCCGAGTAGCCTGAACCGGCAAACACGCGGCAGGACCGGTGGACATGTCCACCGGTCCTGCCGGGTTTTAACAGCGGATTCCCGTCCCAAGGGCGATGCGCCCGCTGGTACGATTGCAGCCAGATTTGGCACCCGTGATTTCCCGCAGAACTGAAAGGTCTTGATGACTGTCGTACCCCTCCCATTGGCGCAGACCGTGCCCGGCGGCGAATTGATCCACGGTGCCGAAGGCGGCTCCGTTGTCCGGCGTTCAGTGCTTCCGGGAGGCGTCCGGGTGCTCACTGAGGCCATGCCCGGGCAGCGTTCGGCAACCATCGGATTCTGGGTGGGGGTCGGCTCCCGGGACGAGGCGGACGGCCAGCACGGCTCCACCCACTTCCTTGAGCATCTCTTGTTCAAAGGCACCAAGAAGCGCACAGCCCTGGAGATCGCTTCCGCTTTCGACGAGGTCGGCGGCGAATCCAACGCGGCCACCGCGAAGGAAAGCACGTGCTACTTCGCCCGCGTGCTGGACACGGACCTCCCTATGGCTATCGACGTCATTGCCGACATGATCACCGGTGCAGTTCTGGATCCTGCCGAACTTGAACAGGAACGCGACGTGATCCTTGAGGAAATCGCCATGGACAGCGATGACCCCACCGACGTCGCGCATGAAAACTTCGTGGCTGCCGTTCTCGGTGTGCATCCGCTGGGGCGCCCGATCGGGGGCACCCCTGCCGCCATCAAGGCCGTGTCCCGGGATTCCGTGTGGGCACACTACCAGCGCTATTACCGGCCGGACGAAATCGTCATCACCGCCGCCGGTGGCCTGGACCACGACGTCGTGTGCCGCCTCGTGCTCGATGCCTTGCGGACGGCCGGGTGGGAGCTGAAGGACGCCGCTGCCCCTGTTGAGCGCCGCCCCACCGAGCGGGCGGACATCACGGGTACCGCAGGGCTGCATGTGATCAAGCGCCCCGTGGAGCAGGCCAACATCATCATGGGTTGCCCCTCGATCGTGGCCACCGACGATCGTCGCTTCGTGATGAGCGTGCTGAACGCGGTCCTTGGCGGTGGCATGTCTTCACGCCTCTTCCAGGAGATCCGCGAAAAGCGGGGCCTCGTCTATTCCACCTACTCCTTTGCCTCCGCTTATGCGGACGCGGGCTACTTCGGCATGTACGCCGGCTGCACACCGTCGAAGGTCAAGCAGGTCCTGGAACTCCTGGGCGCCGAACTGGACAAGCTCGCTGCTGACGGAATCACCGACGAGGAATTGCGCAAGGCCGTGGGCCAATTGTGCGGCGGAATCGTCCTGGCGCTGGAAGACACCGGTTCCCGGATGTCCCGCCTTGGCCGCGCCGAACTCGTCTCGGGCGAATTCCAGGACATCGACGAGACGCTGGACCGCATCAAGGCCGTCACCGCCGAGCAGGTCCAGGAACTCGCCCGTGTGCTCGCCGAAGCCCCCCGCACCGTGACCGTCGTCGGGCCCTTCGAAGAAACCGAGACGTTCGGCCTCTGAGGGACATGCCCCTCGTTCGAGCTTAGGAGTGGACATAGCCCTGATATGTCCACTCCTGGCCTGGAACAGGGGGCATGTCCGGTGGGGAAGGCTGGACGCGCCTGCTCGATGGGGAACATGATGGTGACGTATCCATCGTCTCGCGCAGGAGTCGCCATGAACGAGCCATTGAAGAGTCATGCACACACTGCGCTGGAAGCCTTCCTGGGCCATTGGCGGGGGAGTACCGAGCTTGCGGCGTCGCCGTGGGGACCCGCCCGGACCGCCGACGCCGAGGTGACTTTTTCTCGCGCGGCGGGAGGTTACGCCTTGGTGCAAAGCTACCGGCACATTGAGCCCGACGGCACTCATTTCGAGGGGCACGGTGTCTTTACCGTTGACCCGGACCACGGGGACACCTTGTGGTACTACGTGGACAGCATGGGCCGGCCGCCGGAAGCTCCGGCCCGCGGGCATTGGGAGGACGGCACACTCAGGCTTGAGAGGCGTAGCCCTCGCGGGACCGCTCGGCACACTTTCAAGGTGGACGGCGGCGTGCTGACCCACATGGCGGAACTGAGGCTTGGGGACGCCGCGACGTTCAGCCCGTTCATGATCTCTGTCTGCAGGCGCGTCTAGGGCTCACGTCAAGCAGGCACGGCATTCAGAGGATCCTGGCCTCCATCGACTCAACGATCCGGGCATCGGGCAGACCATCGAGCGAGGCCGGCCTTCCAGGTCCACTCCACACCCTTGTCCGCAAGGTGTCCAGCATTGATTCAGCTTGCACGCGCTCGGCGAAATCAAGCTCGATCAAGACGCGCTGCGAATCGTCCACGGGCCTGGAGACCCTGTAGGAGACAACGCCGGAGCCTGCGCGATCTGCCGGATCCGAGTCGAACGACTGCTTCCATGCGCCGAAGTCGTTCACAGCGTGTTCGATCAGGAGGGTGTACATGGCTGTTCCTTTGCTGTTGCGCGGATAGGCACAGCGTAGGCTCCTTCGACCCGGGGAACCACCCTTCGGCCGTGGCCGGTTCAGCCCCCGGCAAACGGCGGGAGGACGTCGACGACGTCGTCCGCACCGAGAGCGGCCGAATGGTCGCGGACTGCCACCTCGTTGCGCAGGAAGCTGCTGCGCGAAATGATCCGGGCCAGGGGCGGCGTGCCGGCCGGTGGTTCCGGACGTTCGACGGCGAGCACGGCCGCGATCAGTCCGTCCAGGCTGGTTCCTTCCGGAAGATCGTGGTGTTCCTCTTCAACGCCTGCCGCGGCGCGCGCCGCAGCGAAGTATCTTACGAGCAAAGTCTCAGCCTCCGATGGCGCTCATGCTGCGGTCCGGTTGGATGAAGTCGGGTGCGCCGAGGC
>NZ_JARVRF010000004.1 GCF_030209835.1 Arthrobacter sp. efr-133-R2A-120
TCGACGACGTCGCCCTCACCAACACCCAGACCACCCCGACCGCGCCCGCCGCCCCGACCGGCGTGACGGCGACGGCCGGGAACGCCTCCGCCACCGTGTCCTGGACCGCCCCGGCCAACGGCGGCTCCGGCATCAGCTCCTACGCCGTCACCCCGCACGCCGGCACCACCACCCTGGCCCCGGTCACCGTCACCGGCAACCCGCCCGCCACCAGCACCAACGTCACCGGGCTGGCCAACGGCACCGCCTACACCTTCACCGTCACCGCCACCAACGCCGTCGGCACCTCCCCGGCATCCGCCGCCTCGGCCCCCGTCACCCCCACCGCAACGGTGACCGCGCCCGCCGCCCCCACAGGGGTCACCGCGACGGCGGGGAACGCCTCCGCCACCGTGTCCTGGACCGCCCCGGCCAACGGCGGCTCCGGCATCACCTCCTACGCCGTCACCCCGCACGCCGGCACCACCACCCTGGCCCCGGTCACCGTCACCGGCAACCCGCCCGCCACCACGGCGAGCATCACCGGGCTGGCCAACGGCACCGCCTACACCTTCACCGTCACCGCGACCAACGCCGTCGGCACCTCCCCGGCATCGGCCGCCTCGGCAGCCGTCACCCCGACCGGAACAACCACCTCGACGATCACCAACGGCGGCTTCGAATCCGGGCTCAGCGCCTGGACCACCGGCGGCGTCAGGGCACCCGCGGCCTCCACCACCGCCCACACCGGCACCGGCTCCGCGCTCCTGGGCCTCGCGTCAGGGACCGAGCCGCTCGGCGACAGCAGCCTGTCCCAGACCATCACCGTCCCCGCCACCGGGACCACCACCCTGTCCTTCTGGTACCAGCCCCACAGCGCGGAAGACCCCTGCACCGGCAATGCCTGCCCGTACGACTGGATGGAAGCCCAGGTCCGCAGCACCAGCGGCACCACCCTGGCGAGCCTGCTCAAACTCTGCAACAACAACGGCACCTGGACCCAGTTCACCGCCGACCTCACCGCCTACAAAGGCCAGACCATCACCCTCTGGTTCAACGTCCACCTCGACGGCTCCACCCCCGCGGATGACACCTGGATGTACCTCGACGACGTCACCCTCACCACGAGGTAAAGAACCAGACGCCAAAAATCCCCGCCCTCTACTGAGGACGGGGATTTTTGAGTAAGCTCCTCCGACTGGACTTGAACCAGTAACCCTTCGATTAACAGTCGAATGCTCTGCCAATTGAGCTACGGAGGAATGAAGCGTGTACCAGCCTAACAAAGCCCCGGCGGGAAACGAAATCGACTCCGGGGAACGCCCTTAGCTATCCATGCGGAGAGCGCGGCGCTGCATTTCCAGCTGCATGAGTTCCCGGTTGAGGCGCTGGAACTCCTCCGGCTGGGCCGAGGCGTCCAGGCGCTGCAATTGGCCCATCTTGTCCGCTTTGACCCTGGTGATCTGCAGCTCGAAAAGTCGGGCCAAGATGTCGCGGCAATACCGCTGAAGCGCTTCGGGGGTGCTGGCCGGCAGTGGTACGACGGCAAGCTCGGAGACCAGGCCTTGGAGCGGTTCCGGAACCTCTTGGCGAATCCCTTCCACCCAGGCCACAGGGTCTCCCGCGTGTGCCAGCCCGGCAGCCCGGATGGCAGTGTGCACGGCTGAGTAGGCCGGAGTGACAAAATGGCAGGCCTCAAATCGTTCCCATGCTCCACTGTTAGGCACAGCTCCACCTGCAAGCGCAACTTCGCCACCGAGGACAGCGGGGTTCTGGATGACCACTTCGAGGGCCTGCCGCTCCATGGCTGCAATGGGATCCCGGGGATCCGGGCGCATGAAGGCGATGGGAGCGCTCGACGGCGGTGCTGCCGCCGGCTGTCCGGCCTGGCCCGGCAGTGTGCCCTGCCCGGCCCCCTGGGCTCCAGCGGATCCCGCAGCTCCTGAAGCGCCCGACATCCCCACTGCAGGCGCGCCGGAAGCAGCGCGCTTGGCGGCCAAGCCCACAGCCCGGCTCACTTCCTCAATCGGCATGCCAAGCCAGCCCGCCAGCTCGCGGACATACGCCGGACGGATGCCCGAATCACGGATCTGCGCCACCACAGGGGCCGATTCCCGCAGGGCGGCGACCCGGCCTTCCACGGTGTCCAGGTTATGGCGTTTGAGGGAAGCCCGGATGGCGAATTCGAAGAGGGGCCGGCGGGTGCCGATCAAGTCCCGGACGGCCGCGTCCCCCTTGAGTTGGCGCAAATCGCAGGGGTCGGCCCCGGTGGGTTCCACGGCCACGTACGTCTGCGCGGTAAAGCGCTGGTCTTCCTCAAAAGCGCGCAATGCGGCCTTCTGCCCGGCGGCGTCGCCGTCGAAGGTGAAGATGACTTCTCCCCCGGTGCCGTCGTCTGACAGCAAGCGGCGGGCGATCTTGATGTGTTCCGTGCCGAAGGCCGTACCGCATGTGGCCACGGCGGTACCGACTCCGGCAAGATGGCAGGCCATGACGTCCGTGTACCCCTCCACCACCACCAGTTGCCGGTCCTTGGCGATGTTCCGCTTGGCGAGGTCGATTCCGTAGAGGACCTGGGACTTCTTGTAGAGCACGGTCTCCGGAGTGTTCAGGTACTTCGGGCCCTGGTCGTCCTCGTAAAGCTTGCGGGCACCGAAGCCGATGGTGTCACCGGCGATGTCCCGGATGGGCCAGATGAGCCTGCCGCGGAAGCGGTCGTAAATTCTCTGCTGGTTCCCGGGTCCCCCGGCGGAAAACATCCCAGTCAGCTTCAGCTCCGCGTCCGTGAATCCGCGTCCGCGCAGGTGTTTCAGGAGTGAGTCCCAACCCTGCGGCGCGTAGCCCACGCCGAACTGTTCGGCTGCGGTCCGATCGAAACCGCGGCCATGGAGGAAGTTGCGGCCCTCGGCCGCCCCTGCCGTGAGCAATTGGGCACGGAAGAACTCGTCGGCGATCTTGTGGGCATCCAGCAGCCGCTGGCGCTTGCCGACCTCTTCGCGGTTGGGACCCGTGCCGCCGTCTTCATAGCGCAGTTCGTAGCCGATCCGGGCTGCAAGCTTTTCCACGGCTTCGTGGAAGGAGCTGTGGTCCATTTTCTGGACGAAGGAGATGGCATCGCCGTCTTCGCCGCAGCCGAAGCAATGGTAGCGGCCGACCTGCGGACGGACAGTGAATGACGGCGAGCGCTCGTCGTGGAAGGGACAGAGGCCTTTGTAGGTCCCCAGGCCGGCGCCCTTGAGGGTGACGTATCCGTCCACTACTTCCTTGATATCGGTGCGCTGGCGTACTTCGTCGATATCTTCACGTTTGATCAGGCCAGCCACGTCACCATCCTAGTCGCTCCACGGGGGCGCCCCTGAGCGAGCAGGCAACTCGCGCGCGGCCTACCAGAGCGACGGCAGGCTACCCACCAGGCGTTCGTACATCGCCAGCGCCGAAGCGTCCGTCAGGGACGCCACCTGGTCGATGACGACGCGAAGCCGGGCGCCGTCGTCGGGGGCGTCCCGCCAGTCCGCAGCGAACATGGGTTCCAGATGCCGGTCTCCGCTCGCGTTGAGTACGCCGACCAGGGCGTGCAGGACTTCGCGCTGGCGCTCATAGACGGGCTGCCGATGGTCGGTGGAGATCACGAACGTCGTGGCAAGGCCCTTCATGGCGGCGATCTCGGTGACGGTTTCCTCGGGGACCATGAGTTCCGCGGCGTACCGGGTGAGGTGGTCCGGGCCGAAGTGCGCCCTCGTGGTCTCCAAGGCACTCTGGCAGAACCGGCCGATCAACTGGCTGGTCATGTCCTTCAGCGCGGCCATCGACTTGCGGCTGCCGTCGGCCTCGCGGACCCACACGCTCGTGGCTTCGAGGCGGGCGAGGGCGGCGTCGATTTCAGCCGGATCGTTGTGGGGCAGGTACCACTGCTTGGTGTACCCCACCACGCGCGCCCGGTGATCAGGATTGTCCAGCCACTTCAACTGGAAATGGCCGGCAACGATGGCGTCCTCAACGTCGTGGACCGAGTAGGAGATATCGTCGGCCAGGTCCATCACCTGGGCCTCTATGCAGGAGCGGTTGCCCGGCGCGCCATCACGAAGCCAAGCAAACACGGGCAGATCGTCTTCATAGGCACCGAACTTGCTGCTCCGCTGTCCGTGGATGACGGGGGCATCGACGGCGGACCACGGGTATTTGGACGCGGCGTCGAGGCTGGCGCGGGTCAGGTTCAGGCCCGCAGGCCGGCCGTCGGCGGCAAGGACCTTGGGTTCAAGCCGGGTCAGCAGGCGCAGGGTCTGGGCGTTGCCTTCGAAGCCACCGATTCCGTGGGCCACCTCGTTGAGCGCGGATTCCCCGTTGTGCCCGAAAGGCGGGTGGCCAAGATCGTGGCTCAGGCACGCCGTGTCCACAACATCCGGATCGCAACCAAGCGCCCGGCCCAACTCGCGGCCCACCTGGGCCACTTCAAGGCTGTGGGTCAGCCGGGTGCGGACGAAGTCGTCGGTGTCCGGGGCCACCACTTGGGTCTTCGCCCCGAGCCGTCTGAGGGCTGAGGAATGCAGCACCCTTGCCCGGTCCCTTTCGAAGTCCGAGCGGTAGGTATTCTTGCGGGGTTCCTGGACCCAGCGCGCCGAGTCGGCCTCCACATAGCCTGGAATGCCCGTTGCGTTTTCGGCCGGGCGTGCTGCAGACATCGCTTCAGTTCCCATGGGTATCTGCCTCCTCCGCTTGCCGTGCACCGGCTTCTCTTCAGCCTGTGCCTATGCAGCCAGTTTTCCACGACTCGGGCCGTGCGCGTGCACGCGCCGGCCCGGGCGGCGCTTTAGCCGCCTGAGACGTCGAGTTCGGCGGCGGCGATATCGCGCGTCTGGTCCGCGTCCATCTGCCGGCTGAGCAGCCAGTCCTTCGGCAAGGCCGGCTTCTTGGGGGAACCTGCGCGTCCGCGCGGGCCCTCCGAATCGATACCCGGGTACGGCAGGTCCATGTCCAGCTGGTCCAGCAGTTCGCGCAGGACCTCCAGCGTCGGCACCGTGGCCAGTTTCGCGCGCAGTTCCCCGCCAACGACGTAGCCCTTGAAGTACCAGGCCATGTGCTTGCGGATCTCACGCAGCGCCTTGTACTCGTCGTTGCCGAAGGTTTCGATCATGAGCTCGGCGTGGCGGTAGACGCCGTCGGCCACCTCGCGCAAGCCCGGACGGTGGCGCTGGTCGCTGCCCTCAAAGGCGGCCTGGAGGTCCCCGAAGAGCCACGGGCGGCCTTGGCAGCCGCGGCCCACCACGACGCCGTCGATCCCGGTTTCGCGCACCATGCGGACTGCGTCTTCGGCGGACCAGATGTCCCCGTTGCCGAGGACGGGAATGTCCGGGAGGGCCTCGCGCAGGCGTGCGATGGCGGACCAGTCGGCCTGGCCGGAGTAGAACTGCGCGGCCGTGCGGCCGTGGAGCGCGACGGCGGCAACACCGGAGTCGCGGGCGATGCGGCCGGCGTCGAGGTACGTGAGGTGGTCCTCGTCAATGCCCTTGCGCATCTTGATGGTCAGCGGGATGTCGCCTTTGGAGGCTTCCTTGACAGCGGTCTGGACGATCGAGGTGAAGAGGTCGATCTTCCAGGGGAGGGCGGATCCGCCGCCGCGCCGGGTGACTTTGGGCACGGGGCAGCCGAAGTTGAGGTCGATATGGTCCGCCCGGTCTTCTTCGACGAGCATGCGTACGGCCTGGCCAACGGTGACGGGGTCCACGCCGTACAGCTGAACGGAACGGACTTTTTCGTCGTCGTCGTGGGAGATGATGCGCAACGACTCCGGGGTGCGCTCCACGAGGGCACGGGAGGTCACCATCTCCGCGACGTATAGACCGCCGCCGTATTCACGGCACAGCCGGCGGAAGGCCGAGTTGGTGATGCCGGCCATCGGGGCAAGGATCACGGGGGTGTCCACGGTGATCCGGCCGAGCTGCAGCGGGGGCAGTTCGAGCTTGGGCGAAGGGGGTGTTGCTACTACAGTCACCCGTCCATTGTCTCAAAGCGGGGCAAATCGACTGGACCGGCCGGTCGCGAGCCGGGCCGCTAGAGCAGCCAGCCGTTGTCTTCGGCGATCCGCACGGCCTCGGCGCGGGTCCGGCCGCCGGTCTTGGCCATCGCGGCGGACAAGTAGTTCCGCACGGTCCCTTCGGAGAGCATCGCCGACTTCGCGATATCGGCCACCGTTCCGCCGTCGGACGCTGCCTTGAGCACTTCCCCCTCACGTTCGGTCAGCGGGCTGTCTCCCGCGGTCAAGGATTCCGCGGCGAGCACCGGGTCCACCACCCTGAGCCCCTGATGCACGCGGCGCACCGCTTCGGCCAATTGCCGCGCCGGGGTGTCCTTGACGACGAATCCGGAGGCACCGGCCTGCATCGCGCGCTTGAGGTAGCCGGGCCGTCCGAAGGTGGTCACCATGAGGACCCGGCACTGGGGCGCGGCCCGCCGCACGGCGGCTGCCGCGCTGATCCCGTCCAGGCCGGGCATCTCGACGTCGAGCATTGCCACATCGGCGGAGTGCTCGACGACGGCGGCCGCCACCCCTGTCCCGTCGCCCAGTTCCGCGACGACCTCGATGTCCGGCTCCAGTCCCAGCAAAGCCGCAAGTGCACCGCGCACCAGGGCCTGGTCATCCGCGATCACCAATCGGATGCTCATACCTCTACCGCCAATCTGAACCCTCCCAGGTCGCTCGGGCCAATACTGACCGTTCCGCCCGCGGCACCCACGCGTTCGCGGATCCCGGCCAGTCCGTTCCCGGAACGGCCCCCGGAGGCCGGGCCGACGCCGTCGTCCTCCACCAGAACGCTCGACGCCGTCAACCGGACGCGGCAGCGCGCGGCGCCGGAGTGCCGCACAACGTTGGTGACGCCTTCGCGCAGCACCCAGCCGAAGAGCTCTCGGTGCCGCGCCGGAACCTGTTCGACGGTTCCCGGCAATTCGGCGTCGATCCCGGCCGATTCCAATGCCGTCCGGGCGACTGCGAGTTCCGCCAGGACGTTGACGCCGCGGTAGCCGGCCACGGTGGCGCGGACGTCGGCGAGCGCACCGCGGGCCAAGTCCTGCACCGCGGAGATCTCGGCGGCTGCCCGGTCGCGGGCAGGGTAATCGCCCGGGACGGTGTCCAGCATCCTGCCTGCCAATTCGGCCTTCACGGCGATGACCGTCAAGGAGTGCCCGAGGATGTCATGCATGTCCCGGGCCACGCGGCTGCGCTCAGCGGCGACGGCTGCGTCGGCCAGTTCAGTCTGCGCTTCCCGGAGCCGCGCGGTCTGCCGGATCAGCCGCGCGAAGGCGGACATCATGAGGCCGAGGGACAGGATGATCCCGGCCTGGAGCAGGGCCTGCTCCCCGTTGCCCGTCACCAGCTGGGTGGAGAACGAGGCGAGGGACAAGGCGACGATGAGGAAGAAATCCGTGCGCGGCGGAAGGGACGTCATGGCGATGGCGCAGGCGAGGAAAGTCCAGGTCCACAAGGCTTCCCTGCCGATGAGGAGGACGATCACACCGTTCAGCGCCAGCAGGATACCGGCGGACACAATGCCCGCCCGGACGCCCAGGCGCCAACTGATCTGGGGCAGGAAGACGTAGGCAGCGAAGAACACAATCAGGGACGCCGACGCCGCTACTTTCCAGGCCAGCGGCTCGTCCACGGACCACACGATGTTCCACGTCGGCCAGGCCCAGAGCAGGATGGAGAGTCCCGCCCCGATGAACCAGCCCCGTGGTCCGGGACCGCGGAACATGCTGCCGGTGAACAGCTGGCCGCTGAACGCGCTGCCGTTGAGCACATCCCTGAAAGAGCTTCCGCCTGCTTTGTTGGTCATGGTGCTCACCCTAGCGGCCTGTTCAGACACGTTTCGTGTCGCGGCGGAACGCCATCGCAGCCCCGGCCACGAAGATCACGAGCCAGATGAGCACGTTGACGATCCACGCCCAGTCGAACTCGCCTGTGATGGGGCTCCGGGCCAATTGCCCGATCCCGTAGGCGGGCGTGAACTTGGCGATGTTCCCGAAGGTCTCCCCCATGATTTCGATCGGCATGAACAGTCCACCGAGCATGGCAAGGATGGCAAGGGCCGGGCCGAGGATCTGCATGACATTCTGGCTCGGCATGAGGTATCCGACGAACAAGCCGAGCGCCGCGAAGACCAGGGAGCCCAGCCAGGCCACCAGCCCCGCCGTCAGCCAGGTCTGGGCATCCATGGTGACACCAGCCAGGGCACCGATGACGAACTGGGCCACGACGGCAACGAGGGACAGCGTCAGCGCAGCCATGGCTTTCACCGCGATGTACGCACCGGGCAGGAGGGGCGTGAGGCGAAGCTGGCGGCTCCAACCCTGGGCACGTTCCACTGCCACTTGGCTGCCGGCGCCCGTAGCAGCGGTCATCGCGGCATAGACCGTGAGGCTGATGAGGATGTACTGGCCGTAGCTGTGCCCGTTGGGCAGGAGCTTGTCCTTGTTGGACAAGCCGAAAATGAAGAAGAAAACGGCGGGCATGAATACCGTGAAAATGATGGTCCGGCGGTTCCGGAGCATCCGCTTGATTTCGATCCAGAGGAACGTGCGGTTGACCCCGCCGGCGGACGGTTTCCGTTCCTGGACGACTGTTGCCGTGCTCATACGAGGTCTCCTTCAAAAGTGATGCTCGTGGATTCCGGCACGGCATCGTCTCCGGTGAGGGCGACGAACGCCTCCTCGAGGTTGTTGGCCGCCACTTCGACGTCGTGGGCGCCCGTGTTGTTGAGCAGGTACCGCACGACGGCGTCCGAGTCGCCCGTGCGGACGGTGAGGCGGCCGCCGTCGTACTCGACACTTTCCGTCGGCGGCATCCCGGCCAAGAGCCCGCGCTCTGCCGCCGGAAGGGAAGCCTTGACGGTACGGCCCGAGGCAAGGTTCTTGATCTGGGCGGCGGTGCCGTCGGCGACGATGCTGCCTTGCCGGACCAGGACAATCCTGTCCGCGTAGGCGTCGGCTTCTTCGAGGTAATGGGTGGCGAAGATGACGGTCCGTCCGCGCTGGGCGTCGCTCCTGATGGCGGTCCAGAAGTCGCGCCGGCCCGCCACATCCATGCCGGTGGTGGGCTCGTCCAGGATGAGCAATCCGGGATCGGAGACGAGGGCCATGGCGAAGCGCAGCCGCTGCTGCTGGCCGCCGGAGCACTTTTCCACCTTGCGGTCGGCGATCTCCAGGATGCCCGCCCGCGCCAGGACTTCGTCCACGGGGCGGGAGGAATCGAACATGGCTGCGTTGAGCTGCACGGTCTCGCGGACGCTGATGTCCCGCAGCAAGCCGCCGGTCTGCATCACGGCTGCCACTTGGCCGCGGGCGATGGCTCCCCGGGGAGTGTGGCCGAAGATGGAAACGCTTCCCTGGTCCGGGGCGCTCAAGCCGAGGATCATGTCGATCGTGGTGGTCTTGCCGGCCCCGTTGGGACCGAGGAACGCCACCACTTCCCCCGGCTGCACGGTGAGGTCGAGGCCGCGTACGGCGTGGACCTTCCCGAAGCTCTTGTGCAGTCCGGCGGCGTGGACGGCCGGCACACTCGCTGTTGTCATGACTCTCCTTGGCTTTGGTTTACTCCACTACCCATCAAAGCCGGGATCCGCGTCCGGCGCCGGGGCGTGTGTCACCAATGAGGCATGACAAATGTCATGTCGGTTCTACTGTCCGCGTTCGGCTTCCCTGCGTGCCCGCCTGGTCATGACGACGGCGGCGAGCTCGCCCGTGTCGAACGATTCGAAGGCGTCGGCGGACCCGGCAGTTTCAAGCTCACGGACGTCGCCGTCGTCGTGGGCTGGTTCCGGATCCGCGGCAACGGCAGCCGCGAGCCGCCTCGGACCGGTCGCCTTCACCACCAGCACAGCAATCAAGGTGGTCACCGGGATGGCCAACACCAGGCCGATGGAGCCAACCAGCGTGCGGATGACTTCCTCGGACAACTCGGCACTGGTGAGGGCGTCGACCAGCGGGCGGTCGTACAGCATGACAATGATCAGGATGGGCAGTGCGGCACCGGCGTAGGCGAAGGCGATGGTGTAGACCGTGGAGGCGATGTGGTCCCGGCCGATCCTCATGGCCGAGGTGAACAGCTTCCGCGCGCCAGTCTCGGGTGCCAGTTCGTAGAGTTCCCACACTGCCGCGGACTGGGTGATGGTCACGTCGTTGAGGACCCCGAGCCCGGAGATGATGAGCCCGCAGAGGATGATCCCGGAAAGGGAGATCTTGTCCGACATGTTCACGAGCGTGGCGCCCTCGCTCGTGGCGATCCCGGTCAGGTTGGCCGCATCCGTGGCCCAGGCTGCCAGCAGTGCCGTAATGCCGAGCCCGAAGATCGTGCCCAGCAGCGCGGTGGAGGTCTTGGCCGAGAATCCGTGGGCGAAATAGAGGACCCCCATCATGATGGCCGTGGAGCCGACCAAAGCCACGAGCAGCGGCGGCTTGCCTTCCACCAATCCCGGAAGCATGAAGCTGACCATCACCACGTAGGCTCCGGCCAGCCCGAGGAGCGCCCTGAAGCCGCGCCAGCGCGCGACCGCAATGACCACCACGGCATACAGGATCGCCAGAAGGGCCATGGGAACGGTCCGCACGAAGTCCAGGAAAACGTACGACGGCGAGCCGTTGCCCGCCGCTGCGCCCTGCACCCCGGAGAGGTTCAGGTAACGGATGCTGTCCCCGACTTTGACGCCGTGGGACTTGGCGACATCCGGGTTGATGACTACTTTCACGGGGCTGCCGCCGTTATCCGGTTGCGTGGACGCTAAAGTGCATTGGGACCCCTGCGGCTGTGCGCCGCTACTCTGGTTCGTGCCGTTCGTACTCGGCGCCTGCGTCCCTTGCGTGCAGCTTTCCTGGGTGACGGCTTGGATCTTGCCGGTATCGAACGTCACCCCGGGAGCGGCCGTGTAGGGGCTCGCGAAGGTGATGCCTTCCTTGCTCCCCGACGGCCACATGACGAGCATGGCTACGATCGTGAGCACGGCAATCGGAGCCAGCACGGCCACGAGGAGCCAGTTGGCCCGCTTGCGTGCCGCGAGCGCCGTCGGGCTTGGCTCGACATGCTCTGTGTGTCCGTGTGAATGGCCGTGACCCATTAGCTGCAAAACCTCATGCCCACAAGCCTACGTGGGGCAGCGCTGCGTCCCACCCAACTAACTCGCAGTTGTTGTCGTTATGAGGGCTCAAAACGACACTTGCTGCTAGTCAGTTGGGCTCGCTTGATACCCGAGTGCTTAGGCGGGTTTGATGTTTTGGTTCACGTGGAAGAGGTTTCCTGGATCGTACTTGCCCTTGATGGCTTGCAGCCGCTCGTAGTTGACCCCGTAGTTCTCACTGATCCTGCCTTGGTCCTCCGCATCCATGAAGTTGATGTAGCCGCTCGCAGCAGAATGCGGACGGAGCGCCTCCGCGTAGTTGCGGGCCCAGGCTATGTTGGCTTCATTGTCCGCAGGGTCCGGCCATTGTGCTGCGATCACGGGGGCGAACTTCATCCCGCGGTTCGCGAAAGCTGTGTCCTGGGCTCCGACCCGGGCCGCCGCGCCGTCGATCGGGTAGACGTGGACCGCGGTGTTGAGGCTGGTGACCGTGGAACCAAATTCTGCATGCGCGTCGATGACGCCATCGTTGAGTTCACTGATGAAGTTGGCTTTCCAGTACCCTTGCAGGCCTTTGGGATTGAGCCCGTCAAACGCCACGTTGAGTGCCGGATAGGGCATCGGGGTGATCAGGGATCCGGCCACGGGTGCGGCTTCGAGGAACGGCTGCCAGCGGGCTTCGCCTTCTGCCATGTCTCCCGTCCACATCCCGACCACGACGCACACGGGCTTGCCGTGCCATTCTTCTGGAAGGAACGGCACGGGTGGGCCTTGATGGAATCCGAGGAACGCTCCGAACTCTTCGGGAGCGGAGTCAATGTAATCCCGGTAGAACTTCGCGACCGTCTCGGTGTTTTCCGCTCCATAGATGACAATCCCCACGTGGACCATGTCCACCGGGTGCAACTTGTATTCCAGTGACGTCACCACACCGAAATTGCCGCCGCCGCCCCGCAAGGCCCAGAAGAGATCCTCGTTCCGGGTTTCGTTTGCAGTCAGGAACTTGCCGTCGGCAGTCACCACGTCGGCGGAGATCAAGTTGTCACAGGACAGGCCGTGTTTGCGGGCAAGATAGCCGATGCCGCCACCCAGGGTCAGGCCCGCGATGCCGGTGGATCCCACAATCCCGCCGGTGGTGGCCAGCCCGAATGCATGGGTAGCGTGGTTGAAATCTGCCCAGGTTGTTCCCGCCTCGGCACGGGCCGTGCCGGCTTCGGGATCAACACGGACTCCGGTACGGTTGACGAAATCTATGACGAGGGCATCGTCCCAAGTCCCGAAGCCGGGTGCGCTGTGGCCGCCGCCGCGGATAGCCAATGGCAGGGAATTGTCCCGGGCGAAGTTCACGCTCGCGATGACGTCCGCCACCTGGGCCACCCGGACGACTCCTGCCGGACGTTTGTCGATCATCCCGTTAAAGACGGCACGGGCGGAATCATAGTCAGGATCACTTGGAGTGACGAGTTGCCCACGGAGCTGTTCACGCAGTCCGTCGAGGGCTGTTCCATTCATGGGTGTTACCGCCGATTCTCTTCATGAGACCGGATTCGTTCCACCCGCCGCTACCCCACCAGAGCAACGGCCGGGGCTTACGTCGTCATGCCTACACCCAGGGCAGCAGCGCCGTCAAGGCTTCCCTACGACTACCTCGCAGTTGTTGTCGTTATGAGGGCTCATAACGACAACAACTGCGAGTCACTTGGGCCAGCCGCCGGCTATTCGCTGACCACCAGGGTGTCCGCGCCGCGGAGCTTCGCTTTGCCCAGCTCCAGCAAGGGATCGACGACGGCACGGACGGCCGTCATCGAATCGTCCACCTCAAGGAGCACGGGGTGCTGGTAGGCAATGAGCGCGAGCAGGCCACGGACTGCCTCCCTCGCCTCGTCATCCTGCAAAAGCGGATCGTGGCCAAGGAACACCTCCGATGGCTCTTCCGAGCTGCCCTGGGCATAGCTGATGGCGAAGGCCTGCAGCTTGCCCTTGCGGGTGGCCGGAACGCCCGTACCAAAAGCACTGGCCTTCGGAGCACGCAGCACGACCGCTCCGTGCGCCCCCGTCAGATCGTCGAGGAAAAGCCGTTGCACCGTGGGGATGCCCAGCTCGCCGGGGTTGTCCCAGTGGTGTACGGCGGTGTAGTACCGGCCTACGACGTCGCTCAGTTCCACGGATCCCGTGGCGAGGTCTTCGACTTGCTCGGACGCCGCTTCTTCGGAGCCGTCTCCAAACACCGGCAGCCTGAGCGGCTCGGGATCCACCACCACAAGCCGGGAGCGCTGGATCGGTGTTAGTCCCGCCCACTCGGCGAAGGCGGCACCGGCCGTGCCGGGCTCCACTTTGCTGCGCAGCTTGATGACGCCCGACGGCGACTGCCCGGCTTCGCGCCGCAGCATGGTCAGGAGCGTGGCCCCTATCCCGCTGCGTCGGTGGTCCTTGGCAACCTCGATGTAGGCCCAGAGACGTTCCGCGTGCAGGGACGCCTCATGGACCACACCCGCGGCCACCGGGATGCCGACGCCGTCAACGACGTCTTCCGCCACGATGCACCGGCGCCAAGGCTGGCCTTGACCGCTGTTGCTCGACGGTGCCAGGGCTGCGCGGAATTGCTGGGCCGGCAGGGTCTCGGGCCCGCCCCACATTTCCAGGAGCGCGAGGTCGTCGCCCTCACGCCATTCGCGGTACTCGATGGTCACGCTTAGGCGCCGATCAGTCGTGCGGCCAGGTAGCCCTCCACCTTGTCCAGGGACACACGTTCCTGGCTCATGGTGTCGCGCTCACGGATGGTGACGGCCTGGTCATCAAGGGTGTCGAAGTCCACGGTGATGCAGAACGGAGTACCGATCTCGTCCTGGCGACGGTAGCGGCGGCCAATGGCGCCGGCGTCGTCGAAGTCGATATTCCAGTTCTTGCGCAGCTGGGTGCCCAAGTCCTTTGCCTTCGGGGACAGGTCCTCGTTGCGGCTCAGGGGCAGCACGGCTGCCTTGACCGGCGCCAGGCGCGGGTCAAGCTTCAGGACAGTGCGGACGTCGACGCCGCCCTTGGCGTTGGGTGCCTCGTCTTCGGTGTAGGCGTCCACGAGGAAGGCCATGAAGGAGCGAGTCAGGCCGGCGGCCGGTTCAATGACGTACGGCGTGTAGCGCTCGTTGGTGGCCTGGTTGAAGTAGCTGAGGTCCTGGCCGGAGGCCTTCGAGTGGGTGGAGAGGTCGAAGTCGGTGCGGTTGGCGATGCCCTCGAGCTCGCCCCACTCGGAGCCCTGGAAACCGAAGCGGTATTCGATGTCCGTGGTGCCCTTGGAGTAGTGGCTGAGCTTGTCCAACGGGTGCTCGAAGAAACGCAGGTTCTCCGGCCGGATGCCCAGGTCGGTGTACCAGGACATGCGTTCCTTCATCCAGTACTGGTGCCATTCTTCGTCCGTGCCCGGCTCGACGAAGAATTCCATCTCCATTTGTTCGAACTCGCGGGTGCGGAAGATGAAGTTGCCCGGCGTGATCTCGTTGCGGAAGGACTTGCCGATCTGGCCGATGCCGAACGGCGGCTTCTTGCGGGACGTGGTGAGCACGTTGCTGAAGTTGACGAAAATGCCCTGCGCGGTTTCCGGGCGGAGGTAGTGCAGGCCTTCTTCACTGGCCACCGGGCCGAGGAAGGTCTTGAGGAGGCCGGAGAACTCCTGCGGTTCGGTCCATTGGCCGCGGGTGCCGCAGTTGGCACAGGCGATGTCCTTGAGGCCGTTTTCGGCGGGACGGCCCTTCTTTTCCTCGTACTCTTCCTCGAGGTGGTCGGCGCGGTAACGCTTGTGGCAGGAAAGGCACTCGACCAGGGGGTCGGAGAACACCTCGACGTGGCCGGAAGCTTCCCATACCTGGCGGGGCAGGATCACGGAAGAATCCAGGCCCACTACATCTTCGCGGCCGCGGACAACGCTCTGCCACCACTGGCGCTTGATGTTTTCCTTGAGCTCGGCACCGAGGGGGCCGTAGTCCCATGCAGACCGGGAGCCACCATAGATTTCACCGGCCTGGAACACGAAGCCCCTCCGCTTGGAGAGGGAAATGACCTGGTCGAGGACGGATTTTGCTGCCATGGGTACTCCAATGTTCTACAGGGCCGCTGGGTGCGGTCCGTGGCTATGCTCTACGGGAACAGTCATTAAGGGGAAACGCTGTTTTGGGGAAGTGCTGTGCAGGAAGCTGCGTGTCCTAGCCTACCGGCCTTTGACCGCTGTCCTGCCTCCGGGACTGGCCCGAATGGCTCTTGGCGGGACGGCGGGAAGAGAGCGCGCCCTTCGGCCAAGGCAATGTGGCGACAATGATGGCGAACAGGGTCAGCAAGGTGCCAAGGATCGTGGGGAAGGCAACCACGGTTCCGGGAGCCGGCAGGACCAGGTCAAGTGCGAGGGATCCGAGCAGTTGCCCGGCGATCATCCCCAGCCCCGTCACGAGCACACCAAGGCTGCGGACCAACAAGGCCGCCAGGCCGATAAAGACGCAGCCCATCGGGCCGCCCACGTAATACCACCACTCAGCAGGCAGGGCGTGGCCGGGACCAACCACCAACACTTTGATGAGCCAGGCGATCCAGAGAATGACCGTTCCGGCCATGAAATTCACCAGCGTCGCGGCGATGGGGCTGCCGTAGTGCACGGTCGCGGTGCCGTTCATGGCCTGCTGGAAACTCATGAGGCAACCCGCCACGACCGGTAACAGGATCGGGAGCAGCAAGGACCCGACGTCGGCGGCCGCCCCGAGGCGCGGCGACCCGGCCCAGACGACGGCGGCGATCGTCAGGACGCTGCCGAGGATGCGGACCCCGGTGATCGTGCGTTTGCCGCCGGGACCGATGCCGAGCCGGTCCACGAAAAGGCCGCTCACGGTCTGCCCGGTGATCACGGCTACCGTGAACAACGCGACGCCAAGCAGGCCAATAGTGAACGATTGGGCAATCACGTAGAGGGCGCCGATCCCGCCGGCCACCACATAGAACCGCGGAAAGCTGCGCTCCTTTACGGCAGGCACTATCCGGCGCAAACCAGCGCGGCCTTTCGGCAGTGCAAGGCCGATCACGGCGATCAATACCAGCCCGGTAGTGAAGCTGACGACGGCGGCCGCGACGCCGTCGTCGAGCCTGGCCCCCAGCGCACTGTTGATCCGGCCTTGGACCGGAAGCAGGGTACCGTTCGCCACCGCAAGCAGCAGGCCGGTGAGCAAGGGAGGAGAAGTTCGCGGCATTTTCACCACCCTACTTCAGGCATCATTGCTTGTATGAGCAACCCGGAAATCGAAGAAATCCCCATCCGCGACGACATGATCCGACTCGGCCAGCTCCTGAAGCTCGCCAACCTGGTGGAGGACGGCGTGGAAGCCACGGAACTCATCAAGAACGGCCTGGTCAAAGTCAACGGCGAGATCGACGAACGGCGCGGTCGCCAGCTTCACGCAGGCGATACCGTGACCGTCAATGGACAGACCGTGCGGATCACTGCCGCTGCCTAGCAAACGCGGGGTCACTTACGGCCCATTACGCGCCCCAGGATGGGCCGTAAGTGACCCCGCGTTGCTAGGAGAGGACCTTGTGCTCCAAGAATTCGCCCACGTGGCCGATTTCCTGCTGGTTGATGCCGTGCCACATGCCTGTGTAGAGCACCTTGGTCAGATCCGTGTGCTTTCGGACCCAGTCCATGGTGTATTCGATCTTGTCCGGGGTGATAACAGGATCCTGCTGGTCCCGTCCCCAGAAGAGCGGCACGGAACCGTCCAGTTCGGCGTCGCGGAATGCGGGGTCCGCATCGGCGTCGACGGCGAAGCCTGAAAGCCCGACGACGGCGGCAAAGTCCGCCGGGCGCTGCCGCAACAGCGAGGTGGCCATCGCCATGCCCATGGAAAACCCGAGGAGCGTTACCGAGCTGTGGTTGGACTTGAACGAGTCCAACCAGGAAAACACGTACTCTGCTGCGTCCTTGACGGCGTCGAGCGAGTAGTCGATGGACGCCGTGAGCGGGAACCACGTGAAGCCCGGGCCCGTGGCGATCGGTGCGCGGAGCGAAGCGACGACGAAGTCCTGGGGCAACAGGCCGGCAAGGCTGAAGAGGTCCTGCTCGTTGGACCCGTAACCGTGCAGCAGGACCAGCAATGGCTTCCCAGCCCGCTCCTCCTCTTCGTGGGACCACAAAACGACCGGGGCAGGAAAGGCGGAAGCTTGACTCATGGGACTATTCTTACAGTTACCCATGAGTAACAAGCCACGGGCGCGTGGCGTTGCAGCAAGAGGCAGGATATCGACGTGAGTGACATTGATCCCACGGTGGGACCAAAGCCGGACGAACGGATTCATCCGTGGACCCGCTACGTGGCATTGGGTGATTCCTTTACCGAAGGGATCGGCGACCCCGAGCCCAACAACCCCGGGGGACATCGTGGCTGGGCCGACCGCGTAGCCGAGGAACTGAGCCGGGGGCACCGGGATTTCGCCTACGCCAACCTGGCCATCCGCGGGCGGCTCCTGCAGCAGATCCTCGACGAACAACTTAGCCCGTGCATGGACCTCAAGCCGGACCTCGTGAGCATCTCCGCAGGCGGCAACGACCTTATCCGTCCCGGCGGCGACCCCGACGCCTTGGCGGAGAAACTCGATGCCGCCGTGCAGACCTTGAGTTCCGAAGGCGCCACCGTGGTTCTCTTCAACGGCCCGGACACCGTGTCATCAGTACTCCGCCGGATCCGTGGCAAGGTGGCCATCTACAACGAAAACCTCCGCACCGTGGCCGCCCGCCACGATGCCGTGATTGCCGATATGTGGTCCTTGCGGCAACTTTCCAACTCCCAGATGTGGGACGAAGACCGCCTGCATTTTTCGCCGCTTGGCCATCACACCATCGCGGCAATGGTCCTCGATTCCCTCAATGTGCCGCACAACCTCGAGCCGCTGTTCCCGAAGCCGCTCCCCCAGCGCAGTTGGCGCGAAGCCCGCTCGGGCGACCTCGTATGGGCACGCGAGTATTTTGTCCCCTGGGTCATCCGCCGGATCCGGCACCAGTCCTCCGGCGACGGCATCCTGCCGAAACGCCCGACGCCGGGACCTGTCTTCGGTCCTGCCGACGCCATCCTGCCCCGGAGCTGACCGGGAACCACGAGGTGGGTCACAGGGAGCGGAGCTAAGCTGGTGAAAGACAGGGAGGCCCCCACCGTGAACAATTTGATCTTCTGGATCATCGTCTGCTCTTGGCTGATTCCCATGGGGATCCGCATGTACAACCGATCGCGCCAGCGCAGGCTCCGGGACTTCCCTCCGCAGAATTACCCCGCGCCGCCCTATCCTCCACAGAACTACCCCATCGGATACCCGGAGCAGCCTCCGCTAGTGCTCCCGGCTGAACCCCAACTCCCGGTGGCGACGCCCGCGCCGCAGGCCGCTCCGCCGTCGTCGGCTACTCCGCAAGCGAACAGCGCTCCCCAAGGCTACCGGGCACGGAAACTGGCCGAGCTGGACCAGGAGTACAGCGACGGGAAAATCGCGATGGAGGACTACATGAAGCTCCGCCAGGAAATCATGAACGGCTGATTCAGCCGAAGAAGGCCTCTCGCAGCTGGGGACCGAGCTGGCCGATCTCGGTGAGGAACCCGTCGTGCCCGATCGGCGCCTCGATCACGTGAACGGGAACCTCTCCGGGCAAGGCCTTGGCCAGCTCGTGGGATTGTTCCGGGAAGTAGAGCCGGTCCGAGTCCACCGAGGCAACGAAGAACTTCGCGGTTGCCACGGACAACGCATCCTCCAATGAGCCCCGGCCGCGGGTGATGTCGTGGCTCATGAGCGCCTCGGTGATGGCGATGTAGCTGTTGGCGTCGAAGCGCTGGACCAGCTTGCGTCCCTGATGGTCGAGATAGCTCTCCACCTGGTAGCGGCCCCGGTCCCCCAGCGCGGCAGCCTGGAGGGGCGCCTCGCCGCCCTGGGCGTTCCGGCCGAAGCGGAAGTCCAGTTCATCCGCCGAACGGTACGTGATGTGGGCGATCCGCCGGGCAAGGGCCAACCCCGCCTCGGGGGCGGACTGGCCATAGTAGTCGCCGCCGTTGAAGTCGGCGTCCTGCCGGATGGCGAGCGTCTGGGCCTGTGCAAACGCGATCTGCTCGGCAGTGCTGTACGCCCCGATCGAAATCACGGCGCATCGCTTGACGCGGTCCGGATAGCTGACGGCCCATTCCAATGCACGGGCACCGCCCATGGACCCGCCCACCACGGTATGCCAACTGCGGATCCCCAGGACGTCGGCCAGCCGGGCTTCGGCTACGGTGCTGTCCCGCAGGGTCACGAGCGGGAAGCGGGAGCCCCACGCCTTGCCGTCGGGAGCGCTCGACGACGGCCCGGTGCTGCCGTAGCAGCCTCCCACGATGTTGACGGAGACCACGAAGTAGCGGTCCGTGTCGATGGTGGCGCCGGGGCCGACGAGTTGCTCCCACCAGCCTTCTTCATCGCTCTCGCCGCGAGCCACATGGGTGCTTCCGGTCAGGGCGTGTTCCACCAGGACGGCGTTGGAAGAGTCTGCGTTGAGCCGCCCCCACGTCTCGTACGCAAGGACGACGTCCGGCAGGAAACCTCCGGCCTCCAGTTCGAGTCCACCCACGGAAACATACTTGAGGGTTCCGTCCTGGGTACCGGAAAGGGGTATGGCTGTTGCAGCAATTGTCATTCGTTGACACCTCACATCGCGCTTGCCCGTCGCCAATACAGCGAAGGGCCAGGTCTTCACCCGGGGCACCCCACCGCGAATGGAGGGTTGCCGGCCAGCAAGCCGGGGCTGTCGCTGGCACTCATGACCTATAGGAAGAGTCTAGGAAAACCGGACCCCTTCTGACGAAGATTATGACATCTTTGTGACACTTGACCGCGTTTTGTTCATGAAGTTGAAGCCCAGGAGGCCGGTCGGCGAAGATTCATCCTGCGTCGCCGGCCAGCCTCCTGGGCCATCCGGGGCAGTATTAGGCGCCCTTGGCTGCCCGGAATCCCGAGTCGAGGTCCGCGAGGATATCGTCGATGTGCTCGATCCCGACGGACAGCCGCACCAGGCCCGGAGTCACTCCGGCCACAGCCTGCTGTTCGGGCGTCAACTGGCTGTGCGTCGTGGACGCCGGGTGGATGACCAAGGAACGGACGTCGCCGATATTTGCCACGTGGGAATGCAACTCCAGGGCGTCCACGAAGCGTTTGCCGGCATCGATCCCGCCGCGGATGGTGAAGGACACCACCGCGCCGGTGCCCCGGGGTCCGTACTTCCGTCCGCGTTCGAACCACGGGCTGGAAGGCAGCCCCGCGTAGGCGACCGATTCGACGTCGTCGCGCCCTTCGAGCCATTGCGCCACCTTGGTGGCATTGTCCACGTGGCGTTCCACCCGCAGGCTGAGGGTTTCGATTCCTTGCGAGATCAGGAAAGCGTTGAACGGTGAAACGGCCGAGCCAAGGTCGCGCAGGAGCTGGACGCGGGCCTTGAGGATGTAGGAAAGGTTCGCGCCGAGGGCACCGTCCTTGCCGAGGTCGCGAGCATAGACCAGGCCGTTGTAGCTGGGGTCCGGGGTGTTGAAGTTGGGGAACCGCTCAGGGTCCTTGCCGAAATCGAAGTTGCCGGAGTCCACGATGACACCGGCAATAGCAGAACCGTGCCCACCCAGGTACTTGGTGGCCGAATGCACCACGATGTCCGCGCCCCACTCGATGGGCCTGATCAGGTAGGGCGTGGCGAGGGTGTTGTCCACGACGAGCGGGACTCCGGCCTCATGTGCGGTGCGGGAGACGCCCTCGATGTCCAAAACGTCTTGGCGGGGGTTGGAGACGACTTCGGCGAAGAACAGCTTGGTGTTCGGCTGCACGGCGTCGCGCCAGTGATCGAGGTTGTCCGGGTCTTCGACGAAGGTGACCGAGATTCCGAACTTCTTCAGCGTGTGCGCCAGCAGGTTGTAAGTCCCGCCGTAGAGGCTCGGGCTGGCGACCACGTGGTCACCGGCCTCGGCCACGTTGAGGATGGCGAACGTTTCCGCGGCCTGGCCGGAGCTCAGCAGGAGCGCCGCCAAGCCTCCTTCCAGGCTCGCTATGCGCTGTTCCACCGCATCCTGCGTGGGGTTGCCGATCCGGGTGTAGATGGGCGCCAATTCGGCCAGCGCAAAGCGGTTGGCCGCGCTTTCCGCACTGGGAAAGACGAATGAGGTGGTCTGGTAAATGGGGAGTGCCCGGGCGCCCGTGGCGGCGTCAGGCTCCTGGCCGGCGTGGATCTGGCGCGTTTCGAATGACCATCCTTGGGACATGCGGACTCCTGGTTGTCTGGGCGATTTGCCGTGCTTCAGCCTGCCGGCCTGCGGGATTAAGCCAGCCGGCGTTCGGTTGCCGCCAGTCTAGGGACGGCGTTGCGGGCTCCGGAAGCTTTGTGACGAACACGGTAGTTTTCGGTCCTGGCGCGTCCTGAAGTGACCCTGAGCTGCCTTTTCGATACATCCCACCTTAGTTAGGCTTGACTTAGCTGAGAGCTCCATCACAAAGTGCCAAGATGAAGCCATGCGCATGGATCACGTCTCTTACGCTTGTGAACGAGATGGCCTCTTGGCCACCACCGAGCGGATTTCCGCAGCATTGGGAGTGGACGCAGTCCGGGGCGGAGTGCACCCGCGCTTCGGTACCCGGAACATGATCATTCCCCTTGCTGACCACAAATACCTGGAGGTTGTCGAGGTCCTTGACCACCCGGCATCCGACAAGGCACCTTTTGGACAAGCCGTCCGTGCACGCTCCGCCGCGGGAGGTGGATGGATGGGCTGGTGCGTCGCTGTTGAC
Source organism: Arthrobacter sp. efr-133-R2A-120 (assembly GCF_030209835.1). Taxonomy (GTDB): domain Bacteria; phylum Actinomycetota; class Actinomycetes; order Actinomycetales; family Micrococcaceae; genus Arthrobacter. The sequence goes on from NZ_JARVRF010000004.1 coordinate 21,885, forward strand.
GACCTGAGCCCGTTCGAACAGCGGCTCGGACGCGCCGCGGTCCCCGGCAACCGCAAGTTTCCGGACGGGCGCGAACTCGTCTGGTCGCAGATCGGAATCCTGGGACTCATCGCCGATCCCCAGGTTCCGTACTTGCTCCGTTGGGAGGGCGACCCCGCACTTCATCCGTCCCTCGTCTACCCGAGCGACGTCAAGATGTCCAGCCTCACGATCGCCGGCTCGGCGGAGCGCGTCACCGAGTGGCTCGGAGAACCCGTGGAGAAGCCGCTTGAGGACGTCGCCGTCCAATGGATGGCACCGCACGGAACGCCGGGAATCATGTCGGTAACGTTCGAAACCGCCAACGGAGCCGTCACCATCTGACGGACCCTCGCATCACCTTCTGAGGGACATCGGGCGAGGAGGCCCGGAAAACTTCGGCCGCCATATGCGGGTGCCAATGACGTCACCCAGCGATGGCGGCCGAAACCTTTTTAATGCACAACGCGGCGGGATTGTGGCATCCGGCAGCACGCGTCTAAGCGAGGAACGAGCGAGCATGCAGAGGATGGCGCACTCCCGTCGGCGCGCCTTACCCCAGCCCGATGGCCTTGCCGAAGACGCTGAAGCCGACGAACGCCACAATGTCCAGGAGTGCGTGCGCCACCACGAGCGGCATGACCCGTTTGGTCTTGGTGTAGATCCAGCCGAACACGAGGCCCATGACCGCATTGCCGATGAACGGTCCGAAGCCTTGGTACAGGTGGTAGCTGCCGCGAAGGAGCGCGCTGAGCACGATCGCCAACGGTGTGCTCCATTCGAACTTCGCGAAACGGTCGAGGAGGTAGCCCACCACGATGACTTCCTCGACGACGGCGTGCCGCACCGCGGACAGGACCAGAACGGGCACTGTCCACCAGTAGGAGTCCAGGCCGCTGGGGATGATCGCCGTCGTGATCCCCAGGGCGCGGCCGGCCGCATAGAGGCCCAGCGACGGGATCCCGATCAGCGCGGCGAGGCCCAGTCCTTGCAACGTGTCGCGGCCCGGGCGGGCGAAGTTGAAGCCCAGCCGGGTGAAACCCGATGGACTCTCCGCGGTCTGGCGGTGCAAGGACAGGAAGTAGAACACCAACACCACAGGGACCAGCGCGAACGCGATATCCAGCAGTTGGTAGGTGAGGTCGAAGTACTCTCGCGTGCTCTGCGAGCGGTTGAGGGTGGACGTCGCATGGGCCAAAGGCCCCTGGGTCATCTTGTCCAACAACTGCACCACGGAGTACACGGCCGATTGGCCCAGCGACAGGCCAAGGACAATCAGTACTTCGGCGCGCAACCGGCGCGTTGAGGCTAGGAGCATGCTCCTATCTTGCCTTCATTTCCCTGATGTTTTCCTTGAGCCGGGTCCCCGGAGTCCGCTTGCATGGGCCGGGCTGCTCCTGACCCTATGCTTGGTGGGATGAGCGCGCCCGCACGAATCTTCATGATCCGGCACGGCCAGTCCGCCGCCAACGCCGACACTTCCATCTACAACCGTGTGCCCGATTACCGCATCCCACTGACGGAGCTTGGCGTCGGGCAGGCACGGGCAGCGGGTGAGGTGCTGCGCAGGAAGCTCGCCGGCGAACCCGTATGCGTTTACGTCTCGCCGTACCTTCGGGCATACCAGACCCTCGAGGCACTGAATCTGGGCAGCCTCACGGAAAGGGTGATCGAGGAGCCCCGGCTGCGTGAACAGGACTGGGCCAACTTCCAGATTGCCGGAGACATCGGGGACCAGAAGGAGCTTCGCAACCTCTACGGACATTTCTTCTACCGGTTCCGCGAGGGCGAATCAGGCTCCGATGTCTACGACCGGATTTCGTCCTTCATGGAAACGCTGTACCGGCATTGGGAAAAGCCCGATTACGCGCCCAACACCCTGCTGGTAACCCATGGCCTCACCATGCGGCTCTTCTGCATGCGATGGTTCCACTGGTCGGTGGAGTACTTCGAGTCCCTCAACAACCCCGGCAACGCGGAGCTACGGACACTTATCCGCAACGACCAGGACAAGTACGATCTCGACACGCCGTTCAGCCAGTGGGTGCAGCGCAGCACGGACGAAACCGTGCTGAACGCTCCCCCGATGGTTTTCTAACGGCCACAACGCTGCTAGGCGTCCTTGGCCACGATCACTTCGGTTCCGCTGGCTTCAAATGCCGCCTTGTCCTCTGCCGTGATGCCCGAGTCCGTGATGAGCCTCCGGAAGTCGTATCCGGCCATCGCGGCGAAGGCACGCTTGCCGATCTTCGTGGAGTCGGCCAGGACATAGGAGTCCGTGGCGCGCCGGGCCATGACGGTGTTCACCATGGCTTCTCCCTCGTCGGTGATGGTGGGGCCGATCTTCGGATCGACTCCGTTGACGCCGATAAAGGCGATGTCCAAGGCAACCTTCTGCATGATGACATCGGTGTAGGGCCCCACAAGTTCGTAGGAACGCGGGTTCAGGATGCCACCGGTGACCATGATCTTGATGTTAGGGCGCACGGCAAGCTGGGCGGCGATGTTGATCGCGTTGGTGACCACAGTCAGCATTGGGCGGTTGGAGGGCGCGTTCAGGTCTTCGCGGGTGGACAGCACTTGGGCCAAGGCCGTGTTGGTGGTGCCGCCGCTCAGTCCGATCACGGCCCCGGGCATGATGAGCTCGGAGGCCGCCAAGGCAATCTGCTGCTTTGCCTCGGCGTGATCATCCCTGTTGTAGCGCCCCGGGAGTTCGTAGGCCACTGATCCCGTGGTTGCACCGCCACGGGTACGGCTCAGGAGCCGCTGCTTGGCGAGGCTGTCCAAGTCACGACGGGCCGTGGCTGGCGAGACTGCCAGGCGGGTCACGATATCCTCGACCTCGACATGCCCTGACTCGGCGAGGAGATCAAGGATGGCTGTCAGTCGATCGTTGCGGGTCATCACGAACCTTCCGGAAATTGGGACTAATTCACCTTCGCGAACAGCGTCAGCAGACGTGCGGTTTCCAACACCAGGGCGTCCCGTCCGGCCTTGATGTACTTGCGGGAGTCCACCACGGAAGGGTTGGCATCCAGGTACTCACGGACGGCGCGGGTGAAGAACCCGTTCAAGTGTGTGGATACGTTGATCTTAGTCATACCGGCCCGGATTGCCGCCACCAGCATTTCATCTGCTACTCCGGAGGACCCGTGAAGGACGAGCGGCAGCTGGACGGCCTGCTTGAGCCGGGTGATGAGGGCCAAGTCCAAGGCGGCACTGCGTTCGGTCATGGTGTGCGAGGAACCGACGGCGACGGCGAGGGCGTCAACGCCGGTGGCATCCACGAAGGAGCGGGCCTCCGCCGGATCCGTCCGGACTCCCGGAGCATGGGCACCGTCCTTGCCTCCCACCTTCCCAAGTTCGGCCTCGACGTAGACCCCGTGCTCCCGGGCGTATCTGGCGACCCGACGCGTGACGTCAACGTTCGAGCCATAAGGCAAGTGCGCGCCGTCGTACATGACGGAACCGAACCCGAGGTCGACGGCCTGCAGGGCCAGCTCTTCGGATTCGGCATGGTCCAGGTGCAGGGCCACGGGCACCGAGGAGTCCCGGGCGATGGACATGGCACCCCGGGCAATCGGCACGAGCCCGCCGTGGAAACGGACGCAGTTCTCCGAGATTTGCAGGATCAACGGGACGCCTGCCGCCTCCGCCCCGGCAACCAGGCCTTCCGCGGTTTCGAGGTGGATGACATTGAAGGCGCCCTGTCCGATGCCATTGGCCGCGGCGGTATCCATGAGTTCCCGTGTACTGACGAGCGTCACAGGGTCTCCTTCCAGCTGAGAATGAGTTGGTCTTCGAGGTCCGTATAAAGCGGCGAGATCTCACCGGCGGCAGGCATGAGCACTGCGGCGGCGGACCAGGCTGTTGCCCGGCGGAGGATCGTGGGGATGTCGGTGATGCCGGCGGCGAGCGCGACGGCGGCCGCCGCCACTCCGGCGTCGCCGGCTCCCGTGGGGTTGCCGCTGAGTGGTTCCGGGAGCCGGGCGCTCCAGTAGCCTCCGGGGGCGGCATGGTGGAACGCGAGCATGCCTTCGGCACCGGCGCTGACCAGGACTGTCCTGGCACCCAAAGCGATCAATCGCCGTGCCGCGACATCCAGGCTGCTTTCCCCTGTTGCTTCGAGGAGTTCGTGGTTGTTGGGCTTGAGGAGGTCCGCCCCGGCCCGCGCGGCGGCGATGATCCCGGGACCGGAGGTATCGACGACGGCGGGAATCCCGGCGTCGTGCGCCAGGCGCACCAGCGCCGGGTAGAAGTCGGCCGGCGCGCCGGGTGGCAGGCTGCCGGAACCGACGAGCACGCCCGCGCTTTGCCCGTCGAGGGCGTCGACGACGGCGGCTGCCAGCGCCTGCCATTCTGACGGTTGGAGGGGGCTCCCCTCTTCATTGAAGATGGACGTTTCGCCGCCCACCGTATCGACGAGGGCGATGCTGCGCCGTGTTTCCGCGGCGACCGGAATCAATCGGTGCGGTACGCCGCTGCTGAGCAGTTCGGCGGCGAATTCGGTGCCGGCCGTGCCGCCGGAGGGCGCGAGTGCCAGCACGGGATGGCCCAGCTGGTGGGCCACCCGCGCAACGTTGAGGCCTTTTCCGCCTGCGCGGCTGAGGGGTGCGGCAACCCGATGGCTTGCTCCGGGGGTGATCCCGGCGACGTGATAGCTGAGGTCGATGGCCGGGTTGGGCGTGACGGTGATGACCCGTTTCATGGCCTGATTCATCGTCCCGTCCCCGTGCCGGAGGCGGCCTTCGCGGCCGGGAGCAGGGCCCGGGCCCTCATGGCGGCGCCGAGCAAGCCTGCATCCTGGCCAAGTTGCGCGCGCATGATGATCGGCCGGCGTTGGAAGTCGAGGAGTTCGTCAAGGCGCGAACGGAGCGGCTGGAGGAGTCCTTCTCCCGCTTCGGCAAGGCCGCCGCCCACAACCACTGCTTCGGTGCCGATGATGCTGACGCATTGGCTGAGGCTGAAGGCGAGGGCGTCCACCGCGTCGGCCCAGATCCGGGCTGCAAGGGCATCGCCCGCTTGGGCCCGTTCGAGGACTTCACGGGCACCGGCGCGCGGAGTTCCGGCCTTGTCGCTGTAACGCCGGGCGATCGCTCCGGCGGAGCCGACGGCCTCGAGGATCGCGGTCCCGGGACCGTCCGGGTCCGGTACGAGGGCGTGGCCCAGTTCCCCGGCGAAGCCGCCTGCGCGCACCGGGTACCCGTCGGAGATGACGGCGGCGGCGATCCCGGTGCCGACCACCATCACCACGACGTTGCGAAAATCGCGGGCCGCTCCGAAACGGAATTCGGCTTCGGCCGCCGTGCTGACGTCATGCCCGAAGGAGACCGGCAGCCCGAGGCGCTGCGCGGCCTTTTCCCCGAAGGGAAAGTTCCGCCAACCCAGGTTCGCCGAATAGATCCCCACCCCGGTGTCTGAGTCAACGATTCCCGGAACAACAATGCACGCGGCTTTCGCCGGGTGGCCCGGGAACTCAGCGGCAAACTCAGCCGCCAATGCCGCAACGGCGTCCAGGATTGCCTCGCCCGGCCGCAAGGGATCATGCGGCGTAGCAGTGCGGCGCAAACCAAGGACATTCCCGGCCGTGTCGACAAGGCCTGCCTTCAGGTCCGTCCCGCCCACATCAAAGGCCAGGACTGCGGATTCAGCGGCTCCGAGAACCATGGGATTACCTAGGCCGTGGCGTTCAGGACGACAGAGCGCGTGAGGTTGCGCGGCAGGTCCGGGTTGAGGCCGCGCACGCGTGCCCGCTCCAGGGTGACCTTGTGGACCCGTGCCAGCTCGGCGAGCGGGTGCTTGCCGGTGTTGACGTAGAGGGCGCCTGTGCGCCCCATGTCGGCGTCCAGTCCCTCGGGCTGCGGGCCAAAGATCCACGTCACCCGGCCAGGTGCAGCAATGGAAATGGGACCGTGCCGGTATTCCATCGCCGGATAGGATTCGGTCCAGCCCTGCACTGCCTCACGCATCTTGAGCCCGGCTTCGTGGGCCAGCCCAACCGTCCAGCCCGTGCCGAGGAAGGTGAACTGTTCAGCGTCGAGCAGCTCCTGGGAGACAGGTTCGGTCACAGCGGTACGGGCGTCCTCGATTGCCGTGCCGAGTTCGATGCCCAGGCTCGTGAGGAGGTACACGAGGGCCGTCGTGGCGAAGCGGGTCTGGACCACCGATTTCTCGTCGGCGTAAGGGAGGCCGATCACGGCGTCGGCCAGGGTGGTGATAGGCGAATTCACGTCCCCGATCACCGCAACCGTACGGACTTTCCCGCGCAAGGCTTCCAACAACTCAAGAACCTCAGTGGTGGTGCCGGAGCGGGTGATGGCGATCACGGCGTCGTACTGGCGGCCCGCGCTGTTGTGATTGAGGAAGGCTTCGGACGCTGCGAACGCGTCCGTGACGCCCTTGCCCGCGGCTTCGCGGGCAGCGGCATAGCTTTGCGCCATGAACCATGAGGTACCGCAACCAACGACGGCGATCCGCTCACCGTCGGCGGGAAGCAGGTGCTCCGCCTTGGACTGCTCGATGGCCCGCTGCCAGACCTCGGGCTGCGAAACAAGCTCTTCTTCCATGAAGGCCCCGAGGGTGTTGTTACTCATCGCACTTACCATTCCTGTCCGCGCTTCGTCGACGCGCTCTTCAACACTCAATGATTTGACGTTTTATGATCCATATAAACACTAAACGATCATATTCAATCGCACAAGGATCGTGGGGGCGTCGCTAGAGTGCACAAGCAAAAGCAGGGCACCTCCGTCTGGAGAGACCCTGCTTGGTGCTGCGGGATTGAGTTGTTGGAGCGAGCGCACTCCGGCCCTCCACACCCCGAAAGTCAGCGGGATACCGGGCCGGAGCGCCAGTTGCAAGACTCACAACGCTCCGGGGCGGATCCATCGCTACTACTCACAGAAGCTCGTCAACTACCTTAATGATCCAACCTTCCTGGCTGAGGTCATTTCCGAGATGGGGCTACTTTCATCCGCAAACTCACCACAGGAAGTCAAAGTTACTCACGACGGTGACGCCATAGTCACGAAGACCAGCAACCAAGAAAATTCTTTTGCCCAGAGTGCTGAGAAGAATGCGAGGACGTTGGCAGCTGATCGAACGTTCGCTCGGGTTCTCAGTACACATACTCATTGATGGGTATCACGCTGACGCGAGTTCGTTTGGACATGAACTTCGCCTACAACGCGTCCCGGATTACCGCCGTCAACTCTTGCGTTCCGAGCCACACCAACTACTTCCCGCTTCGTGGAATGGCAGCCACGCCTTCGTCCTACCTCAGCGGAAACAACGGCGTTTGCCAGGCAACCTGGCAGATTGCCGTCGGCTGGGTCAACGGATTGAACCTAGGCCAGCGTGCCGCACTTCAGAAGGTAGTTCAAGGGCCCTGGGGTTTGGTGAGTGATACATTTGGCAACATCTGAGAGGGAGCCAATGTACTCGTCAATTTCAGCTGGTAATGACGTGCTCGCGCCTACGGGATACGAGGTCTTTGCAGCCATGCTTGCGTTGATCGCAATCGGCGTGTTTATCTCGGCCCTGGTATCGCTCGCCCGCGATGCAAAGGCCCTGACGAATCGGGAGACCGTCCTCTGGCTTCTGCTGGTCGTTTTCGTCCCCCTCGTCGGGCCCGCCGCTTGGCTCGTGACGAGTCGGAGGTATCGGAGAAAGCCTGCCGTCCAGTAGATTGTCGCGGGGACAGTGAACACAGTCCCCGCCGCGGCCCTAGACCGCGCGGACGCCTGCCCGCCACACCGCGAAAGTCAGCGGGATACCGGGACGGTACGCCAGGTGCGTCGCCGACGGCGCCTTGAGCATGTGCAGGTCGGCGCGGTGCCCGACGGCGATCGAACCCACCGCCCGTTCGCCGTCGACGTCGTTGCCCGACTCCCTGCCCAAAGCGAGCGCGCCGCCGTAGGTGGCCGCCCGGACGGCTTCGTGGACGCTCAAGTGCATCTGCAGCACCGCCGTGGTGACGCAGAAGGCGATGGAGCTCGTGTAGGAGGTGCCGGGATTGCAGTTCGCGGCCAAGGCGACCTGCACCCCCGCGTCGATCAACGCGCGGCCCGGCGCGAGCGGCTGCCGGGTGGAGAGATCGCAGGCAGGCAGGCACGTGGCCACCGTGCCGCGCGTGCCCGCTCCGGTGGAGGCATCCCAGCCGCTCCAGGTTCCGGCGAGCGCCTCGATATCGGCCGCTGAAAGGTAATTGACGTGGTCAACGCTGGCAGCACCGAACTCCACGGCCAACTGCACACCAGGTCCTTCACCCAATTGGTTGCCGTGCACACGCAGGCCCAGGCCCGCATCGCGGCAGGCGGTCAGGACGCGACGCGACTGTTCTTCAGTGAAAGCGCCGCGCTCGCAGAAGACATCGGCCCAGCTGACATACGGGCGGACGGCGTCGAGCATCGGACCGCAGACGAGGTCCGTGTATTCCTCGGCGTCGGCACCGGCCGGGACCAAGTGCGCGCCGAGGTAGGTGACTTCGTCCACGGTCGCTGCCGCGATGCGTGCGCTGCGGGCCTCGTTTTCAAGGTCCAGTCCGTAGCCGGTCTTGCTCTCAAGGTAGGTGGTGCCCTGGGAAACGGCTTCGGCCACGCGCCCGGCGGCGAGTCGCGTCAGTTCCTCGTCGCTCGCGGCGCGCGTGGCGCCGGTGGTGACGGCGATGCCGCCGGCGCTGTAGCTCTGGCCGGCCATCCTGGCCTCGAATTCGGCGGTGCGGTCCCCTGCGAAAATCAGGTGCGAGTGCGAGTCCACCCAGCCCGGGAGCACCGCGCGGCCTTCCGCGTCCACGTGCTCATCAGCCGACGGAGCCTCCGACGCCGGACCGATCCAGGAAATCCGCTCACCTTCGATCACCACGGCGGCGTCCTTGAGGACACGGTGCTCCGCGTCCTGGGTCATCAGTTCGCCGATGTTGCTGATCAGTGTGCTCGTCTGCCCGCTCATGAACCTATTGTTCAACGGCGGATGGACCAACGGGCCGCCGCCAGCTCCCTCGGTGTCCGGGATACCGGACTGATGCCGGATGTGTGGTCCAGGATTTCCGCGGCCGCGAGCTCGGCGATGGCGGAAGAGGTCTGGAAACCGTAGCCGCCTTGGCCTGCAAGCCAGAAAAAGCCCGGAGCCTCGGCGTCGAAACCCACCACGGGAACGCCGTCGGCGGCCTCGGTGCGCAACCCGGTCCAAGCCTTGGCCACGGAGCGTATGCCCAGCGACGTGATCGAGTTCAGCCGGACCACCAGCTCTTCCACGTCGCCGGGACGCGGCTGTGCGTCTTCGGGGCCGCTCGGCACCGTCTCCGACGGCGAAATGAGCACTTGCGCCCCCTCACGCCGGAAGTAGTAGGAGTCATCCGCCGCCGCCACCATGGGGCTGCCCACCGGAAGGGGGCGTTCGACGTCGACGATGGCCGCGGTGCGCCGGAACGGCTGCAAGCCCAGCTTCTCCACCCCGCTGAGCACCGCGAGTTCATCCGCCCAGGCACCGGCTGCGTTGACCACGACGGCGGACTGGAAGCCTTCCAGCCCGGCGCCCAGTTGCCAGCCGGAGCCGAGGCGTTGGGCCGAATGGACCCGGGCGCCGGTGATGATGTCCACTCCCCCGGCCTCGGCGCGCTGCCGGTGGTCTTCCAAGAGCACGGGTGCGTTGCAGGCGAATGACCCGGTATCCAGGCCCGCGGCCGTGAAGGACCCAGGGTTCAACGCCGGGCACAGCTCAAGGGCTTCGGCGTGCGTAATGTGGTGCATGTGCCCGCTGGCTTCTGCCTTGACGGTGGCTTCGTCGCCCACCAACATGAACGAGCGCGGTTCCAGTACCGGTACCGGCAACGCGGCGTCGCGGGCTCCCATCAGTTCCAGGGTGCGGACGGTGAGTTCCTGCACGACGGCGGGTCCGTAGCTTGGGATCAATTGCCGGGCCGAGCGGGAGGATGTGTGGTAGGCCAGTATCTGTTCGGCCTCCACGAGGGCCACCGAGCACCGGCCGGCCAGCGCCGAAGCCAGCGACAACCCGGCGATGCCTCCACCGACAATTACCACGTCATAGTTTGCAGCCATTCCTCCATCCTGTCAGCGCACACGCCCAGATGCGAGGGGGAGGTGGTGGGGCTAGTCCACCGCGGACCGCTTGATGCCCATGTAGGGGGTCCACCATGTGAGGGGCTCCGTGACGGTGAAGCGCCGCCCCGAGATCGAATCCGCTGGAACCCGCACGAAATGGTCTTTCTTGCCGGCTTCCCAAGGAAAGAGGGGCAGCGAGAACGAGTTGACGACGTCGTCGATCTGCTTGACCGGCGCCGCTTTGCCGTGGAGCACAACACTCCATGCGACGCCGGTGTCGGCGTCGACGCCGTCCACTTCCATGGCCACCGGGAATTCGCCCAAGGCCGCAGCAAGCTTTGTGCCCGCCCCGGTCCTGAAGACAACCGTCCCCTGGTCCACGGTGTAATTGATCGGAAAAATGTCAGGGTGGTCTCCGAGCCACACCGCCAGCCTGCCAACGGACACGCCCCTCAGGAGATTCCAGCATTGCTGCGAATCCAACACCTCGGTGACGGGTTGTGCTGCATCTTTGTCCATGTTGCAGATACTAGGCCTCCGATCCCCCTTGGGACAGGGTTGCCAGGAAGGGGACTCAGCGCAGGTACTGGAGCTCCTCGAAATGACGGATGTAGTCATCCAGTAGCGCTTCTGCCACCCTGACCGAGTCCACGAGCGGGTTCATCGCCATCGCCTTGTAGGCAGAGCTCCGGGAACCCGTGAGCGCAGCGTCGATCGTGGCTCGTTCCACCGCCTTGGCGTTGACGACAAGTCCCCGCGCGTAGTCCGGAAGAGACTTGGCGGGGAGCAAGCGGACTCCGCCGGCGTCCACGAGGCAGGGCGCCTCGATGACGGCGTCAGTATCGAGTTCTGGCAGCGTGCCCCCATTCGGGACGTTCAGGATCAGGCGGGCCGTTTCCCCCTGGCTGATGGCACGCATGATCGCCAAGGCAACAGCCTCGTAGCCACCGGATACTAGGTCCTCGGCGTCGCGTTCGAACGTACCGGCTGCCTCCCTGTTGCTCTGCATGTACGTCTCTTCGCGGTCGAGCTTGGTCTTCTCCCAGAGCCTGAGGGCCGACTTCGACGACGGGAACCCCGGGGCGGGCTCCGCACCGCCGTCGTTCGCTTCCGCCAGCCCGCTGTAGAAGGACGACTGCTGCCGCGCCAAGTAGGCGCCGCGGGTGGTTTGGGCGCGCCGGTCGGCGTCGAGTGCTTCCCGCCTGAAGTAGTAGTAGTGCAGATACTCGTTGGGAACCGCGCCGAGGGCTTTGATCCACGAAGCGCCGAACAGCCGGCCCTCTTCAAAGGACTCGATGGCGCGGTGGTCGGCCAGGAGCCGCGGCAGGACATCCTCGCCGTCGACCACCAGCCCGCGCAGCCAGCCCAGGTGGTTCAGGCCGATGTAGTCGATCTCCACGGAGCCGTCCCGAAAGGCCGCCCCGCCTCGGTGGATTCCGGCCGCGAGCAAGCATCGCCTGGCCAGCCCCACCGGCGAATCGCAGATCCCCACCACCTTGTTGCCAAGGACCCGCGTCATGACCTCGGTGATGACCCCGGCCGGATTGGTGAAGTTGATGAACCAAGCGTCCGGAGCATGCTTCTTCACCGCCTCGGCGATGTCCAGGACCACGGGAATGGTCCGCAAGGCATAGGAAATCCCGCCGGCACCGACGGTCTCCTGCCCGATGACACCGTGCGCCAGGGCAATCCGCTCATCGGCGGCGCGCCCCTCCAGGCCACCCACCCGGATGGCGGAGAAGATGAAGTCGGTGCCGGGCAAGGCGTCCGGCAGTTCCGTGAATATCCTCACCGCAGGTGCGTCGGGCACCCCCTCGGCCATGTCGGCGAGGACCCTGGCCACCACGCCCAGGCGTGCGGGGTCGGCGTCGAACAGCCTCAGTTCGGTGACCCTGCCGGGCCCATGGTCCGACAGCAGTGCTGAATAGACCAGGGGTACCCGGAATCCCCCGCCGCCCAGGATGGTGAGGATCATGGGAACTCAGAGCCCCGCGGCTGCGCGGCTCTTCACGAAGGCCTCGACACACGCCTCGACGTCCTCGGAGCTGTGTGCGGCCGAGAGCTGCACGCGGATCCGGGCAGCTCCCTTGGGCACCACGGGGTAGCTGAACGCCGTGACGAACACTCCATGGTGGAGCATCTCGTCGGCAACCTTCGCTGCCGCCACGGCGTCGCCGAACATCACCGGAATGATGGCGTGCTCGCCGTCGAGCAGTTCGAAGCCTTCCTCGCTCATGCGGCGCCGGAACAAGGCAGCGTTCTCGAAGAGCCTGGAGCGGAGCTCGCCCGAACCCTGGACCAGCTCAATGGCCTTGATGGTGGCTGCGACGATTGCCGGGGCCAGGGAGTTGGAGAACAGGTAAGGGCGGGCCTTCTGGCGCAGCATGGCGACGATTTCGCTGCGGCCGGAGACGTAGCCTCCGGAGGCGCCGCCAAGGGCCTTGCCGAACGTGCCGGTGTAGATGTCGATCCTGTCCGAAACACCCGCGTGTTCGGGGGTTCCGGCACCGGTGGCTCCCATGAAGCCTACGGCGTGGGAATCGTCCACCATGACCAGCGCGTCATGCTTTTCGGCGAGATCGCAGATGGCTTCGAGCGGCGCGAGGTAGCCGTCCATGGAGAAGACGCCGTCCGTCACGATGATCTTGCGCCGGGCCGGTGCCTCGCCGCTTGAGGCCTCGATCAGCTTGGCTTCGAGGTCAGCCATGTCCTGGTTGGCGTAGCGGAAGCGCTTGGCCTTGCTGAGCCGGATGCCGTCGATGATCGAGGCGTGGTTCAGGGAGTCGGAGATGATGGCGTCCTCGGCCCCGAACAGGGACTCGAAGACACCTCCGTTGGCGTCGAAGCAGCTGGAGAAGAGGATGGTGTCTTCGGTTCCGAGGAACTGTGAGACCCGGGCCTCGAGCTCAAGGTGGAGGTCCTGGGTGCCGCAGATGAAACGGACGGAGGCCATGCCGAAGCCGCGCTCGTCCATGGCGGACTTGGCGGCCGCGATGATGTCCGGGTGGTCTGCGAGGCCCAGGTAGTTGTTGGCGCAGAAGTTAAGGACGGTGTTCGCCGGCTGGCCGAGCTGGCCTGCGGCGATGTGGCTCGCTTGCGGCGAGTCGATGTGGCGTTCGGTCTTGAAGAGGCCTGCGGTCCGGATCTCTTCAAGTTCGCCTTGCAGCTGGTCTTTGATGCTTGAGTACATGGTGGCTCCTGGTACTGGGGTCTTGGGGAGGACTTTACGTTGTCTTAGATTTCGGCGTTCTAGAGTTCGGTCCAGTCGAGGACAACCTTGCCGCCAATGCCGGCGCGCGCGATTTCGAAGCCCTTTTCCCAATCGGTGGCGGACAGCTTGTCCGTGACGACGGCGGAAATGTGGCTGTGCAGCACGGGGTTGGAGGACAGCATGGCGCTCATGGCGTACCAGGTTTCGTACATCTCGCGGCCGTAGATGCCCTTGAGGGTCAGCATGTGCGTGACCACTTTGCCCCAGTCGATGTCGATGGACTGGCTGGGCAAGCCGAGCATGGCGATGCGTCCGCCGTGGTTCATGTTGTTGATCATCTCAGGCAGGGCCGTGGGATGCCCGGACATTTCCAGGCCGATGTCGAATCCTTCGCGCATGCCGAGCTCGAGCTGGGCGTCCTTGACGCGCATCTTCGACACGTCGACGGCAAGGTCCACACCCATCTTCCGGGCGAGTTCGAGGCGGGGAGCCGAGACGTCCGTGATGGCGATCTTGCGGGCACCGGCGTGGCGCGCGACGGCGATTGCCATGAGCCCGATGGGCCCGGCACCTGTGATGAGCACATCCTCGCCGACCAGGGGGAAGCTCAGGGCGGTGTGGACGGCGTTGCCGAAGGGGTCGAAGATGGCGCCAAGCTCCGGGGTGACGGAGGGATCGTGGTGGACCCAGACGTTGGTCTCCGGGATGACAACGTATTCGGCGAAGGCGCCGTCTCGCTGCACGCCCACGGACACCGTGTGGATGCACATCTGGCGGCGGCCTGCGCGGCAATTGCGGCAGATCCCGCAGACCACGTGGCCTTCACCGGAGACGCGGTCACCTACCTTGACGTCGCGGACGTCCTCGCCCACAGACACCACTTCGCCGTAGAACTCGTGTCCGGCGATCAAGGGAGTCTCGATGATGCTCTGCGCCCAGGCGTCCCAGGACTGGATGTGCAGGTCGGTTCCGCAGATGCCGGTGGTCATGACGCGGATCTTGACGTCGCTCGGACCTGCCTCCGGCTCGGGCCGTTCGACGAGTTCAAAACCAGCGTGGGGACCGGACTTGTAGAGAGCCTTCATGGGTCTTCCTAACTCAAGGGATTGGGCCGTTTGTGTGCCGTTTCACTTCATTGAAGCCCCACGGACGGTTTAGCACAACTAGGTTTTTCTCAATCAACGATTTAGCATTTGCTAAATGGAAGTACATCAGCTCCAAATGCTCAGGGAACTAGGAGATCTCGGCAGTGTCAAGGCCGTAGCCGAGACGCTCATGGTCACCCCCTCGGCCGTTTCCCAGCAGCTCGCACTCCTGCAGAAATCGGTGGACGTGCCCCTGACCCGAAAGGAAGGCCGCGCCCTGGTGCTCACCGATGCGGGCCGGGTCCTCGCCGACGCCGGAGCCGCCGTCGTGAATGCGCTCGCGGACGCCCAGGCGGCGATCGGCGCTTACCACGACTCCCCGGGCTCCACCGTGACCCTAAGCGCCTTCCACAGTGCGGGGCAGGCCTTGTTCGCTCCACTCGCGGCTTTATTGACGAGCGCGCGCAATGTCGGTCCGGAAAACAGCGTTCCGCGCGTGAAACTCGCCGACGAAGATGTTGCCCAGGAAGACTTTCCGGGCCTCGCCGCGCGCTACGACCTCGTGCTGGCGCACCGGATGGAGCACAGCCCCGGGTGGCCCACCGACAAAGTGGCCGTGATCCCGCTCGCCGACGAACCGCTCGACGTCGCGTTGCCTGCCGGGCACCCGCTCGCGGCGCGCCGCGAACTCAGCCCGGCCGACGTCGTCGGGCAGCCCTGGGTGACCAGCCGCGCCGGATACTCTCCCGCGGATGTGCTGGCCGCCGTCGTCGCCGTCAGCGGACGGCCCGCGGATGTCCTGCACCGCATCAACGACTATTCCACCGTTGCCTCGCTCGTGGCGGACGGCGGCGCGATAGGTTTGCTCCCGCGGTTCACCGCCCAGCGCGTGCTGGACGCCGGCGTGGTTCTGCGTCCGCTGGCGGGGGTGAATTCCGTGCGCAAAATCGACATCCTGGCGAGGCCGGAAACCCTGAAACGGAAATCGGTCATGACGGTCTGCGAAGCGCTGCAGACCGTCATGACCGAACTCGCCGGGGGTACATCACCTGGCGCCTCCCAGCCCAACTAGCTCGCATTTAATGTCGTTATGAGGCCTCAAAACGACAACAACTGCGAGCTACTTGGGGGCGCGGGCGCTAGAGTTCCCGGACCCGGGACGGTTGGCCTGCGTTGAAATACTCCACGAGCTCTTCGGGCAAGGCCGGAACGAGCTTCGCGCAACCGTCGCCGCGGAGGGACTCGGTGGCAAGCACTCCAGCGGCCACGGCCTCGCGGGCCGCGATCGGCGAGGTCGCCGTGGTTCCGCCATCCTTGGCGAAGCGCAGGAACTCAGCGATCAGCAAGGGGTCCGCACCGCCATGGCCGCCTTCTCCGTCGCGGACCAAGACCTTCTGGTCAGGCTCTGCGAAACCGGAGGTGGTCCTGGTGGTCCATACGTAGATCTGGTCGCCGGCCCCGTCACCGAAGTTCTCGATCCTGCCTTTGGTGCCGATCACCGTGTAGTTCCGCCAATAGTCCGGGGTGAAGTGGCACTGCTGGTACGAGGCGAGTACACCGTTGTCCAAGACCATGTTCATCATCGAGATGTCCTCGACGTCGATCGTCTCGGCGAGGTCCGTCTGTTCGGTGGGGGGCCAGTTGTCCACGGAGAACCAATCTCCCATCCGCCGCCCCGTGTTGTCGCGGCGGGAAGCGACGTCCCCGTACACGGCCAGCTCGCCGATCGCCTGGACCTTGGTGCTGTATCCCCCGGCGAGCCAGTGGATGACGTCGATATCGTGGGCGCCCTTTTGCAGCAGCAGCCCTGTGGTGTTGGCACGCTGGGCATGCCAATCCTTGAAATAGTAGTCCCCGCCGTTCCCCACGAAATGCCGGCACCAAACTGCTTTGACGTCACCGATGGTCCCGGCCTGGATGATGTCGCGCATCTGCACCACCACCGGCATGTGCCGCATGTTGTGGCCCACGTAGAGTCGCGTTCCGGTGTCGAAGGCCGTCTGGAGGATAACGTCGGCTGCTTCGAGCGTGACGTCGAGCGGTTTCTCGCAGAAGGTGGGGATGCCGGCTTTGAGCGTCCGGACGGCGACGGCGGCGTGCTGGTTGTCCGGCGTCAGGACCAGGACCGCGTCCAGACCGGAGTCCAACAGGACGTCCAAGTCGTCGGTGATGACCGCCGTCGGGATCTTCTCGGCCGCGTCTGCCCTGCCGCGCTCGCCCAGATCGCACACGACCGTGACTTCCGAACCGTGGCCGGGCTTGTGCGCGTGGCGCCACAGTGACGACCGCAAGCCGAATCCGACGATGCCTACTTTGAGGTCCATAAGTACTTTCCTAACTAGATAAGTTGATGCGCTGGCGTGTTTGACCCACGCGGTGCGCGACTCCTTGGTTGACCAGCTCGCGAACCCTTCGGTAGTGAAGGGGGTCGTAGCTGAAGCTGTCCATGGCGAGGCTCCCGCCCGAGCCGTCCGTATCGATGAGGGCGAGCACTTCCTCGCGGCCGGCCAGCTTGGCCAGGAGCGAGAGTGCCCGGTGGTCCCACATGGCCTGGGCGAACACCTTGTAACGGATCGATTCCCACGGAACCCCGTCCGGTCCCGGGTAGACCATGAAGGCATCGCCGCCCGGGAAGGCTCCCCCGGCACAGGTGTCCTTGAACGGGTCCACGGGCGCCAACGAATGGGCCGTGTTGTAGAAGTTGAATCCCCAATGCAGAAAGCCCGCGCATTCCAGGGCGAAGAGCTGGTGGCCCAACACCCGGTTTCGCACTGAAGGCATGGAAATGAACCGGTTCGCAACACCGGCGTCCTGGGCGACGCAGTAATAGACCCACAGGTCCTTCACTCCGGCCGCCAGGAACGGCGCCACGGCATCGCTTGCCACCACGGGATTCGATACTGCCCCGCTGCTGTAGAACTCGAAGTCGCTCAAGGCGTCAACCACCGTCAGCCCGTCGAGGAGATCCGCGACGGCGCCCTTTGCCCGTTGGTATCCGGCCAGGGCTTCGGCACCCTCCGGTTCATCCGAAATGTGGAAAATGACCCGGTCAAGCGACCAGTGCTCCGCCAGAAAGGACCGCAGCGCCGGCAGCAGCTCGGCCATGAGCTCCCGGTACGAGGACGACGTCGACGGCACGTCCCAGCCGAAGCGCCGATCCAGGCCTTCCGCGGTTTCGACATAGATCGCCGGAGTCGCTTTGGCGCCCCATTGTGTGAACAAGTGGGCGATTTCCAAGTACTGGATTCCATGTTTGGCGCAAAGGCCCACCCAGCGCAGCAGCTTGCTGAAATCAAAGTGGTAGCCGGAATCTTCGCGGATCCCGATCAGCTGGGTGGGCAGCCGCGTTCCGCCGACGGCCGTGTCCAGCGGAGGAGTCCACGTGGGTGTCAGCAGCGAGTTTGCTCCCATCCTTGCCGCGGACCCCATGAAGGCATCGATGATCGACCAATGCTCCTCGCTGAACACGCCGACGCCGTAATGGCTCGCCAGGCCGTCGCAGTGGAACCAGTGGGCGTTCACGATCTCCAGTTCCGGGGCTTGCGGGGGCACCACGGTGACGCAGATGTGGGTGCTGAAGAGCGTGTTGCCTTCCGCGTCCCGCACCGAGATCCCGAGTTCGTGATCGCCCGCGTGATCCACGGAAGGCACCACGAGGTCGATCCATGCCGCGGTCCATTGGCCATAGAGCGGATTGATCAGCCCATCCGGGGCAGGCCGCAAAAGGTCCGGATACAGTCCGGGAGTATCCCGGTCGTAACCGCCATCATGCTCCGGGAATGCCGCCAATGAACATGGCACCAGCTCAACCTGCGAAATGGAGGTGAATCCTGCCGCCGGACCATCGACTGCAACTTCCAACGCCCCGGACAGCCGAAAGTCGTGTTTCATGGGCGGCCGGAGCGCTACCTGGACCGAGGCGGTCTCGCCGGGGAAAACGGACATCGGAATGGTCCTGTCGAACGGCCGTGGTGGAACGTCCGGGTAGACCTTTTCCAGGGAGTCCACGAGCACGAACGACCAGCCGTCATCCGGTGCCGGCTTCTGTTCCGTCAAGGCTGTGATCCTTTCCTACGTGAGCTCTACTTGAGTCTCTACTTGGGCTCTACTTGAGCCCTACTTGAGTCCCGAGCGGCCGATGCCTGCCATGACGCGCTTCTGCATGAGCAGGAACATGATCAGGATCGGCGCCATGGCCATCAGGGATGCCGCCATGAGGATCGGGTAATTGTTGGCGTGCTCACCCTGGAGGTTCGAAAGCCCGACGCTCAACGGTGCGGCGTTCGCCGTCGACGTCACTACCAAAGGCCATAAGAGGTCGTTCCAGGACCACAGCACAGTGATGATGACGAGGGCCCACAGGCCGTTGGCCGCGAGTGGCAGCATGACCCGGAAGAAGATCTGGAACGGATTGGCGCCGTCGAGCCGTGCCGCATCTTCGAGTTCGTCCGGGAGCCCCATGAAAAACTGGCGCATCAGGAACAGGCCGAAAGCGCTGAAGATGCCCGGAGCCACGATGCCGGCAATGCTGTTCAGCCAACCCAGGTTTTGGATGATCTGGTACTGCGGGATCAGGAACAACTGGGACGGCACCATGATGATCGACAAGACGACGGCCAGGATGAGCCCTTTGAACCGGAACTGCATCCGCGCGAAGGCGTAGCCCGCCATCGAGCAGAGGAGCACTTGCCCGATCACCCGGATCACTGTGATTGCTACCGTCACCCAAAGCTGTGAACCGAAATTCATGGAGGTGAAGACGTCCGCGAAGTTGTGCCATTGGACGACACTCGGCCACAGGGTGGGCGGGGTGCTTTGGACTTCGGCGTTCGTCGAAAGCGACATGACGATCTGGTACAGGAGCGGGGAGATCATGGCCAACCCGCCAATGCTCAGAACACAGTGCGCCAGGACGTTCGCGCCCTGTTTGCCGCCTTTGGCGCCGTGGCTTTTGGCGCCCCGGCCCTTGGTCCCGCGGCCCGCGCCGTCGCGATCCGCGCCGTCACGATCCGAGGGTTTGCCCCCGGCGCGAGACGGCCCCGCGGTGGCCACCCCGCTCCGTCGCGATTCGACGCCGCTTTTTGTGGAGAGCATCGATTCAGACATAGTTGACCCACCTCTTCTGGATACGGAATTGGAAAGCGGTCAGAAGAGCGATGATGACCAGGATCAGGATGCCGATGGCGGCCGCGTAGCCCTTGTCGTTCTGCAGGAAGGCCTGGTTGTAGAAGATGTACACGAGGCTTTGCGTCTGCGGCATGGCCAGGTTGGCTTTCCCCATCATCACGTACAACAGATCGAACAGCTGGAAGCCGCTGATCACGGTGACGATCGTGACGAAGAAGATGCTGGGCGTCAATAACGGAACGGTAATGCTGAAGAATTGGCGGACCCGGCTGGCCCCGTCCATTTCCGCGGCTTCGAAGAGCTCCCGCGGAATCTCGCGCAGTCCCGCGCTGATGATGATGAGGTTGAATCCCAGCGACATCCAAAGCCCCACGGTAGCCACGGCGAGCAGCGCGAACCCCGGCGTCGATGTCCAGTAGGGGCCCTGGATCCCGAACAAGCCCAAGAACCAGTTGATGGGTCCGAAGTCACCGTTGTAGATCAGCCTCCATACGATCCCGACGGCGGCCGGCATGGTGATGTAGGGAATGAAGTACAGCGTCCGGTACAGGGCTGCGAAGCGCAGGCCGGGACGCTCGATCAAGGACGCAAGAATGACCGCGATGGGAATCCCCAGCAGCACGACGACCGTGTAGATCAGCGTATTGAGGATTGACTGCGGAATAGTGGAATCCGCGAACATCCGCACGTAGTTGTCCAAGCCGATGAACTTGGTTCCGCCGAAGACTCCCCACTTGGTGAAGCTGTAGTAGAACGTCTGGATGATCGGCCAAAGGTAGAACACACCGATGCCCGCAACGGTAGGCACCACGAACAACCATGGCCACCAGCCATCCGACTTCGATTTTCCTTTGCGGCGATCCCCCGCTGCTCGGGCGGCACGGACGCTTTTGGACGCCGGCGTCAGGGTCTGGGCTTTCATGATTCTTTGGCCAGCGCGGCATCCATCTGGCTGGCAAGGTCCTTGGCGACGTCGGCAACCGGCTTGGTCCCGGCGAAGGCCTGCGGCAGCAAGGTGTTCTCGAGTTCGTTCCAGGCGGCAGTGTTGGCAGACGCCGGGTAGGGAGAGGCATCCTTGGCCAGGTCAAGGAAGACGTTGAGGTCGACGGAGGGAACGGACTTGACCCAGGCATCCTGTGTGCCGTTGAAGGCCGGGATGACAGTTCCCGTTTCCGCCTGGATCTTGGCAGCATCCTGGGTCCCCAGGAAGGCGACGAACGCCTGCGCCGCGGCAGGGTTCTTCGCATTGGCGGGAATCACGTTGGCAAGTCCGTGGATCACGCTCTGGTTGCTCTTCGGCCCCTTCGGGAGGCTGACAATGCCCAGATCGTCACCGAGTGCCTTTTGGGCCGGCCCGACGGTCCAGGAGCCGTCCATGGTCATAGCCAATTTCCTGGACGTGAACATGTCGCTCGAGGAGGTGTCCGTCAATTGCTGCATCGAGGGCGATACGCCGGACTCGATCAGGTCGCGCCAGAACTGGAGGCCGGCGATCGAACCGGCGGAGTCGTAGCCCGACTTCTTGCCGTCGGCCGAAATGATGGTCCCGCCGGCTTCGATCATGGTGTTGTAGTAGCTGGTCTGGCCACCGGTGAGGTCCCCGGCATAACCGTAGATACCCTTGCCCTGGTAGAACTTGGACAGTTTCGCGCCAGCGGATTTCACGTCGTCCCATGTCCAGTTGGACGTCGGATCGGACACCCCGGCTTCCTTGAAGAGGGCCTTGTTGTAGAAGAGCGCACTGGTATCGAAGTCCTTGGGGACCCCGTAGAACGTCCCGTTGACGGTGTACAGATCCACCAGTGCCTTGGGGTAATTGGACGTATCCACTCCCTTGCCGGAGACCAGTCCGTCCAAAGGCAACAGCTGGTTGTTTTGCGCGTAAAGCTTGATGTGCGGACCATTCATCCAGAAAACGTCCGGCAGGGTGTTGCTGCTTGCCTGGGTTTGGATCTTCGTCCAGTAGGCCGAACCCTTCGACGGCGTGACGTCGATGGTGACCTTGATGTTCGGGTATTGCTTGTTGAACTCGGTCACGATCTTCTGCATCGCGGGCTTTTGTGCCGCGTCCCAGATGGCGTAGCTCAGCTCGGCGCTCAGGTCCTTCGCGGGAGCAGCGTAGGCGGCCTTGGCTGCGCTGCCCCCGGCGGCACTGTTCCCGCCGCAGGCAGCGAGCGAAACGACGGCGGCACCGGCGGCCGCAAAGGAAAGGAATGACCTGCGGGTCACGTTGTGGTTCATAAGAATTCTCCGATGTCTTGGTCAGAAGACCGACGGTCCTTCGGGGGCGGGCCCGCATTCGGCGAACAGCCAACCCAACTGATGTTGTGCAGTTGATCACATCATGTTAATCGTTTAAAGGCAAGATCCTGATTGATCTTTCCTTAACTTTTTCGGGCACAAAACGTCATCAAAGTGCAAAGGGGATGATTGCCTGATCATCGGGAACGTGCATCGACGTACCTCGGGGATAGCTCCCGGTTCGACCGAGGGCTCCCGGTTCACGCCGAGGGCGCTGAATCCCTCACAATGAGCTTCCAGGGGAATTCCAGAACGCTCGCGGGCCCATCGGGATTCTCTGCCCGGTCGAGCAGGAATGCAGCCAAGCCATCGAAAAAGCCCTCAGGACCAACGGTGGTCAACGACGGCGTCATGCGCTCGCCTTCGGTGGTGTTGCCGATACCGAGCACTTCCACGTCCTCGGGAATGCGGAGTTGCAGCCGTTGGGCCGCATGGATGGCTGCGATCGCGGCGAAATCGGTGGTCGCATAGATCGCGGTCGGACGGTCCGCCCGCTGCAGGAGCCGCAGCGCGGCATCGAACGCGCTGAGTCCGTCGCGGTCATACGTCTCGACGTAGTCGTCCCGGTAATCCAAACCAGCCTTGGCGAGGCCACGCGTGTATGCGCCCAAGCGGATGTCCAGGGTGCTCATCGAATGTGTCGACGAGATCAGGCAACCCACCCGGCGGTGCCGCCCGGTGAGGTGATCCACCGCCTGTTCGCAGGACGAACCGGCCAACGGGCGCACGACGTCGAATCCCTCAGGTTCCATGGTGTCGCTGAAAACCACCAAGCGCTGCAATCTCGCCGCCTGCGCCAGCAGTTCGGCATCCCCTGGCTCTTCGGCGCCGTCGATGAATGTCACGTCGGCGTTTTGCCGTTTCAGGGCCACCCGCCAGTCGGTATCGGCCAGAATCATGGGCGTAATGCCACGTTGGGCCGCAGCCGTACCAACAGCGCGGCTCACGTCCAGTGCCCATGGATCCGAGATCATGGTCAGCGACAGCATGAGTAGGTTCGTTCGTCCAGTGCGGATCGCCCTTGCCGATTGGTTGGGGCGATATCCGAGGGCCAGGGCAGCCTCTTGAACCCGGAGCACGGTAGCGGGGGCCACGCCGGAACCGCTCCTGCTGCCGTCTTTGCCGCTCCTGCCTGAAAGCACATAGGACACAGTCGCCGTCGAAACCCCGGCTGCCGCCGCCACGGACTTGATCGTGGGGCGCATTCGTCTCCTTCTTGGCTGAGCCGCCGAACCACGGGCGTGGTTCGGCGGTAGTAGCATCATAGCCAGACGAGCGGGCGCGGGTTCAGCTCAAACATGGTCAGGAAGAGACGCTCCCGTAGTCCAGCCGCCGTCCGCCATTACCGGGCGCAGCGGGCAAGGTACCCCCGATAATGCGCGTGGCCGTGACTGTGGTGCCGCTCTTCGTCCCGGAGACTTCGACAGTGTCGCCCGTCTTCAGGTCGGTGGCCTTGATGGTCTGGGGCGATGGCCGCCGGCCTTGCGTGCCCGCTCCGGAAGCGGGGAGCTTGACGATGGTGGTAGACGATGTGATCGCGTAGCTCTGAGTGAAGCCGTCATCGCTCTTCACGGAAATGCTCGCATCGCTGACGGACTGCACGGTGCCTCGCTGCGACACGAGGGTCGTATAGCTGCCGTCCTTGTTCTTGACCGTGAACTCACCGTGGATCCCCGGACCTGCGAAGCCGCGGGGAAGCACGGGGAACGGCCGGGCTTTGCCGGGCGACGGAGTGGCGGGCGAGGTGGCCCCCGGCGACGGCGTGGCGGGCGACGCCATACCTGTCGGCGTCGCGCTCACCACGTACTCGGGGATGATCTGGCCGGCAGCCCAGACTGCGGCCACACCACCGCCGCCGAGGACGACGGCGATACCGCCGGCGATGAGGGCCTTACGAACCCCCGGAGTCATGGTGGACATGGCCGAATCCTTTCTCCGCTCCTCCCCGGACCGGTAAGGGGCGGGCAGCAAAGAACTGATGACTCCATGATGAGCCCTGAAGCTGTGTGGGGGCTGTGGATCCAGACACAACCGGGTCGCAGTTGTTGTCGTTTTGACGGCTCAAAACGACGTTAACTGCGACCCAGTTGGGTGAGGCGCGGGTGGCGGGTGGGACTCAGCCTTCGACGCCGAGCCGCTCCAGGATCAGCTGCTTGACGCGTCCGGCGTCGGCCTGCCCGCGGGTGGCCTTCATGACTCCGCCGACGATCGCACCGATGGCCTGGAGCTTGCCGCCGCGGATCTTCTCCGCGACGTCGGGCTGGGCCGCCAGTGCGGCGTCGATCGCTTCAAGCAGGGGGCCGTCGTCGGACACGACGGCGAGGCCGCGCTTCCCGACGATCTCGGCCGGGGTGCCCTCGCCGGCGAGGACGCCGTCGAGCACCTGCGAAGCCATCTTGTTGTTGATCTTGCCGCCCTCGACGAGCTTGTTGAGCTCCACGATGGTTTCCGGTGTGACGCCGAGTTCGGAGGGATCGACGTCGGCGGTCTTGGCACGTCCGACGATCTCGCCCATCCACCACTTGCGGGCCACGGAGGCGCTGGCACCGGCGGTGATGGTCTCCTCGATGGAGTCCATGACGCCGGCGTTCACGACGTCGCGGAACTCGAGGTCCGAATAGCCCCAGTCGGCCTGGAGCCGCTTGCGGCGGGCCGCGGGCGGCTCGGGCAACGTGGCGCGGAGTTCTTCAACCCATTCACGGGACGCGAGGACCGGAACGAGGTCCGGCTCCGGGAAGTAGCGGTAGTCGTCGGCGTCGGACTTTGCCCGGCCCGACGTCGTCGTGCGCGTGTCTTCGTGCCAGTGGCGCGTTTCCTGGATGACCGGCTCACCGGAGTCTAGGACCGCGGCGTGACGCTGGATTTCGTAACGGACGGCGTGCTCGACGGCGCGCAGAGAGTTGACGTTCTTCGTCTCGGAACGGATGCCGAAACGTTCGCGGCCGTGCGGGCGCAGGGAGACGTTGGCATCGCAACGGACGTTGCCGCGTTCCATCTTGGCATCGGAAACGCCGAGGTTCTTGACGATTTCGCGCACTGCGGCGACGTAGGCCTTGGCGAGTTCGGGTGCGCGGCTGCCGGCGCCCTCGATCGGCTTGGTGACGATTTCCACGAGCGGAACACCGGAACGGTTGTAGTCCACCAGCGAGTAGTCGGCACCCTGGATGCGTCCGGTGGCGCCACCCATGTGGGTGAGCTTGCCGGCGTCCTCTTCCATATGTGCGCGCTCGATCTCGACGCGGAACACCGTTCCGTCCGAGAGCTCGATGTCCAGGTAGCCGTCATACGCGATGGGCTCGTCGTACTGGGACGTCTGGAAGTTCTTCGGGGTGTCCGGGTAGAAGTAGTTCTTCCGGGCGAAGCGGCACGACTCGGCGATCTTGCAGTTCAGGGCAAGGCCGATCTTGATGGAGGATTCCACTGCCGTCTTGTTCACCACGGGCAGGACGCCGGGCATGCCCAGGTCCACCTCGTTGACGTTGGTGTTCGGCTCGTCGCCGAAGACGTTCGGGGCGGAGGAGAACATCTTGGTCTTGGTGTTGAGCTCCACGTGGACCTCGAAGCCAAGGACGGGATCGTACTTCTCCATGGCCTCTTCGAAGCTGAGGATGGCGTCGGTAGACATCAGTTGGAACCTCCGGCGGTGTTGAATGCGGTACCGAGACCTGCGTTTTTCAATTCAGGTGCCTTCGCCAACAGCGGGCCGCCCCACTTCTCTTCGAGCAAGGATTCAAGGACAGCGCCCACGCGGTACAGGCGGGCGTCCTCGCGGGCGGGCGCCAGCAGCTGGATGCCTACGGGCAGGCCGTCTTCGTCGGCCAGGCCGCCAGGCAGGGACAATCCGGGGATACCGGCCATGTTCGCCGGGATGGTGGCGACGTCGTTGAGGTACATGGCCAGCGGATCGTCCAGCTTCTCCCCCAGCTTGAAGGCCGTCGTGGGAGCCGTCGGCGAAATCAGGACGTCGGCCTGCGCGAACGCGGCGTCGAAGTCGCGCTGGATGAGCGTGCGGACCTTCTGCGCCGAACCGTAGTAGGCGTCGTAGTAGCCGGCGCTCAGGGCGTAAGTGCCCAGGATGATGCGGCGCTTGACCTCATCGCCGAAACCGGCGGCGCGGGTAGCGGCCATGACGCGTTCGATCGTCATGGGACCGTCCTCGGGCAGGACGCGCAAGCCGTAGCGCACGCCGTCGAACTTCGCCAGGTTGCTGGAAACCTCGGAAGGCATGATCAGGTAGTAGGCGCCCAGCGCGTACTTGAAGTTGGGGCAGGAAACCTCGACGATTTCCGCACCAGCCTCCTTGAGCAGCTCAAGGGACTCGTTGAAACGGTTCTCGACGCCGGCCTGGTAGCCCTCGCCGTGGAGTTCCTTGACGATGCCGATCTTCATGCCCGTGACGTTGCCCGTCTTGGCTGCGGCAACGAGCGTGTCGAAGGGGTCCGTCAGCGAGGTGGAGTCGAAGGGGTCGTGGCCGCCGATGACTTCCTGCAGCAAGGCCGAGTCCAGCACGGTCCGCGAAACCGGACCGATCTGGTCCAGCGACGACGCCATGGCAATGGCACCGTAGCGGGAAACGGCACCATAGGTGGGCTTCATGCCGACCGTGCCGGTGACGGCGCCGGGCTGGCGGATGGATCCGCCGGTGTCCGTGCCAAGGGCCAGCGGAGCTTCGAAAGCGGCGACGGCGGCCGCGGAGCCACCGCCCGAGCCGCCGGGAATGCGGTCCAGGTCCCACGGGTTGCGGGTGGGGCCGTACGCCGAGTGTTCCGTGGAGGAACCCATGGCGAATTCGTCCAGGTTGGTCTTGCCCAGGATGGGCATCTTCGCAGCTCGCAGCTTCTTGATGACGGTGGCGTCATAGGGACTGTGCCAGCCCTCGAGGATCTTGGAACCGGCCGTGGTGGGCTGGCCAATGGTGACGATGAGGTCCTTGACGGCGATGGGCACGCCGGCGAGCTCGTGCAGCGCTTCTTCTTCGGCACCACCGGCGGCGCGGATCGCGTCCACCTCGGCGGCGACGGCGAGCGCCTCTTCAGCGTTGACGTGCAAAAAAGCATGGATGCCGTCGGCCCCGCCGTCTACAAGGGCAATGCGGTCCAGGTACGCCTGCGTGACCTCAACGGACGTGACCTCGCGCGCGGCCAGCTTGGCGGCCAACTGTGCTGCGGACAGGCGGATGAGTTCGGAGTTGTTCAATTCAGTCATCGCTTAGTCCTCATCCAGGATTGCCGGAACCTTGAAGCGGCCCTCGAAGGAATCCGGAGCCCCGGACAAAGCCTGCTCGGCCGTGAAGGTGTGGCCCACGACGTCCTCGCGGAACACGTTGTTCAACGGAATCGGGTGGGACGTTGCCGGGACATCGTCCCCGGCGGCTTCGCTGACGGACTTCACCGAATCGACGATGACGGCGAGCTCGCCCGCCATCCTGTCCAGCTCTTCGGCACTCATTTCAATGTGAGCCAGACGCGCAAGATGCGCGACGTCGTCACGGTTGATCGCAGCCATGGATCTCCCCTGCAAAGTTCAAATGGTTTTCCGGACTAGTCTACGTGGGTTGGACGACGAACAACGCGGGGTCACTTACGGCCCATCCGGAGGTCCCGAATGGGCCGTAAGTGACCCCGCGTTGCTGGTTGCTTTGCTACCCGATGCCGATGGCTCCCGTCAGCATGCCCACTGCGAGCATGACGGCGGAGATGACCGCCGTGCGCCACAGGACCTTCTTGTGGTGGTCTCCCAGTTCTACCTTGGCCAGGGACACCAGGAGCAGGATCGCGGGGACCAGGGGGCTCTGGAGGTGGAAGGGCTGGCCGGTGATGGAGGCTCGGGCCATTTCCGCGCCGCTGATGCCGTAGTGCGCGGCGGTTTCGCTCAGGACCGGCAGGACGCCGAAGTAGAAGGCGTCGTTGCTCATGAAGAAGGTCATCGGAATGCTGAGCAGCCCGGTGATGACGGCCATGAACGGACCCATCTCGGCGGGGATGATGTGGACCAGCCACGCGGACATTTCCTTGACCATGCCGGTGCCGTTGAGGACACCTGTGAGGACAGCAGCCGCCATGACCATGCTGACGACGGCCACGATGGACGGTGCGTGAGCCACCAGCTGCGCGCCCTGTTCCTTGACCTTGGGGAAGTTCACCAGCAGGGCAATCGCGGAGCCCACCATGAAGACGTAGGGCAGCGGCACGAGGTTGGCCACGAGCATGACCATCACAGCAACGGTCAGGCCGAGGTTGAACCAGAAGAGTTTCGGGCGCAGGGTCTTGCGGTTCGGATCGAGTGCGGTGTCGGTCAGGCCGGTATCGGCGAGGTCCACGACGGTTTCGGTGCGTTCCAGGACCACGACGCCGGTGCCGCCGCGGGTGACAGGCTTAGCGGCGGTGCGCCCCGGGCCGAAACCGCGGCGCGAGGAACCGGTGCCGGTACCGCCGCGGTTCGTGCCGCCGTCGAACACGTCCCCTGCGTTGGCGACGTCGCCCCAGATCTCGGGAGCGGTGGCGCGGAGGCGGTTGCGTTCCTGCAGGCCCAAGAGCCAGGAGAACACGAAGACGACGACGAGGCCAGCGATGAGGGACGGGACCATCGGAACAAACACGTCGTTGACGTCGATCTTGAGGGCGGTGGCCGCACGGGCCGTGGGGCCACCCCACGGCAGGATGTTCATGGTGCCGTTGGCCAGGCCGGCCACACAGGTCAGGACCACGGGGCTCATCTTCAAACGGAGGTAGACGGGCAGCATCGCCGCGGTGGTGAGGATGAAGGTGGTGGAGCCGTCGCCGTCGAGCGATACAGCGGCCGCGAGGATGGCGGTGCCCAGGACCACTTTGGCCGGGTCGTTGCCCAGCTTGCGGAGGATGAACTTCACCAGTGGGTCGAACAGTCCGACGTCGATCATGAGTCCGAAGTACACGATCGCGAACATCAGGAGTGCGGCCGTGGACGTCATGGACTTCATCGAATCCATGACCATTGGCCCGATGCCAAGACCGGCACCGGCAAACAGGCCGAATATGGTGGGAACGATGATCAGCGCCAGAACGGGCGTCAACTTCTTTGTCATGATCAGGATCATGAACACCGCAATCATTGCGAATCCAAGCAATACCAGCACAGCCGGCTCCTTACTACAGTGAACGGCATCACGTCGATGTGATGCGCGATACAGAACTTATAGTGGCGACGCTCACAGCAAGGCGTTTGTGGGATTTGATGGACATACTGCTGATTGAGAGCATTTTGCTCATTGTGCTCAATGCTTCAATGGAGAGGTAGACGTAGAAATACAGCGCCGCTGCTGCCCAGCTCCAGCCGGCCAATCCCAGCCGGAAGGAGGCAGGATGCCCAGGCTTGCCTTGCGGTTCTCGACGCAGACCCTGCTCCTGCAACTCGGGGTCGTCCTCTTGGTGGTGTTGCTCAGCGGCAGTGTGCATGCGTGGCTCGTCTATGGGCGGATCGGCGCCGAAGCGGAAAACCAAGCGCTGACTTTGGCACGCACCGTGGCTTCGGATCCGGTGATCCGTGCCCAGGTCCAAGCCATCAGCAACGAGCCGGGAACACCGCCTCCCGGAGTGCTCGCGACCGGCCCCATCCAAGCAGCCGCCGAGGCTGCCAGGAGCCGCACTGGTGCTTTGTTCGTGGTAGTCACGGACGAGACCGGTTTGCGGCTGGCTCACCCGGATCTCGTCCGGCTCGGCGAACGGGTCAGCACGGATCCCTCGGACGCCCTCTCCGGGAAGGAAGTCACCACCCGGAACACGGGCACTCTGGGACCATCCGCGGGCGCCAAGGTCCCGGTTTTCGCTCCGGGTTCCGTGGCGACGGTGGTTGGCGAAGTCAGTGTGGGCTATTCCATGGAGTCGCTCGGCCAAAGCCTTGCCGAGGACATCGTCCCGATTGCCCTGACCGCGGCGGGCTCCTTGATTGCCGGCGTCTTGGCGTCCTTCCTCCTGCGCCGCCGCCTGCAACGCCTGACGCTGGGCCTCGAACCAGAAGAAATCAGCACCCTCGTACATGACCAGGTGGCCGTGCTTCAAGGCGTGGACGACGGCGTGATCGGCATTTCCGCCGATGGCCGCATCACTGTCTTCAATGCCGCGGCGAGACGGCTGCTGGGCATCCCCCAAGCGTCGGACACTCCCGGCTCGCCCACCGCGGCCGGCTCGGACTGGTCCGGCGCCGACCTTGCCGGCACTGACTGGACAGGCACCGATTGGGAGAACGCAGCCGTCCCGGCGCAGCTCAAGGCCCTCACTCAACCCTCTGCGCACGATGCCGAAGCCGTGGAAATCGTTGCGGGCGGCCGGGTCTTGGTTGCCAACGCCCGCAAGGCGCTGCACCGCAAGGAGGATCTCGGCTGGGTGGTCATGCTCAGGGACCGCACCGAGCTGCAGCAGCTGACACGCCAGCTCGACGCCGTGGGCACCATGTCGGCAGCGCTCCGGGCCCAGCGCCACGAATTCGCGAATCAGCTCCATACGATCGCCGGCTTCCTGAGTATCGGCCAACACGGCCAGGCCAAGGACTATCTCGCCAGGATCTCCGCCACCGGTCCCCTGAAGTTTCCCGTGCAGCAAGCCGAGCTCCTGCAGGATCCTTATCTGCAAGCGTTCGTCGGCGCGAAGAGCGTGGAGGCGGACGAGCGAGGAGTGGCGTTGCGGATCGGCCCGGAGACACTAGTGAGGGAGCACGTCACCGAACCGCAGGACGTCACCACGGTGCTTGGCAACCTGATCGACAACGCCGTCAACGCCGCTGTCGCCGGCTCTTCGACCCAACGCTGGGTGGAGCTTGAGTTGCTCGACGAACCGGGGCCCGACGGCGGCACGCTGCACATCGTCGTCGCGGACTCCGGCGACGGCCTCGGCGGTGTCGAGCCCGAAAGGGTATTCGTGGAAGGATTCACGACGGCGGAGCCCGCCGAAAGCGGTATCGCCAAGGCAGGCGGGCAGGGACTCGGACTCGCACTGGTCCGGCAACTCGCCCGCCGTCGCGGTGGCGACGTGCGCGTCCTGGACCCGGGCTCGCCCGGCGGTCCAGGCGCCGTCTTCATGGCCACGATGCCAGGGGTTACCGGCTCGCCGGGGGATGCCCCGCCAGCTGGACCCTCCGGAGCCGCCGAACCCTCCGGAGCCGCCGAACCCTCCGCAGCAGCCGAACGCAAGGAAGGACACCAGTGAGCGAAGACTTCAGGGTGTTGATTGTGGATGACGACTTCCATGTCGCCAAGCTCCATGCAGCCTACGTGGACTCCGTGGCCGGTTTCCTCGCCCTGGCCCCGGTGGGATCCACGGCGCAGGCGCTGCAGTCCGTGCATAGCCTTCGGCCGGATCTCGTGTTGCTGGACGTTTATCTGCCGGACGGTTCGGGCCTGGATCTCCTGGGCCAACTCGATGTGGATGCCATGATGCTGACCGCGGCTTCCGATGCCGTGTCCATCAGGACAGCCCTCCGGCGCGGGGCCTTGGCGTATCTGCTGAAACCGTTCACGGCTGAATCACTGTCGCAGCAATTGCGTTCCTATGCCAGATACCGGCGAATCCTCGGGCGACAGCATGCGGTGGACCAGGACACGATCGAACGGGCCAAGCGGGCGCTCGTCGCGGGGGACGTCGCGCCGTCGGGAAAGCCGCGATCGGCCACCGAAGCATCGGTGCTGGAATCCTTGGCACCGGGGGAACAATACTCGGCCACGGAAGTAGCGGAACGGGTGGGCGTCTCGCGGGCCACGGCGCAACGGTACCTCTCCTCGCTCGCCGACGATGGCGCCGTCGAAATCCAACTGCGTTACGGCAGCACCGGCCGCCCGGAACACCGCTACGGCGTCCCCGCGCGAACTGGCAGCAAATGACCCTTCCCGCCGTTCTTGAGGGCATCTACTGCCAGCTCGCGCCAACCTTTGATAGTTCTTAGGCTCTTAGGCGCTCTTCTGGGCTACGAGTTCGATTTCGACCAGCATTTCCGGGTCGAGGAACGGCAGGACGTGGACCAGGGAAAGGGTGGGCCGGATCTCGCCGAAGACTTCGCCGTGCGCGCGGCCGGCGTCTTCCCACTTGCTGATGTCGGTCAGGTAGAGCTTGGACTGCACGACGTCCTCGTAGTCGAACCCGGCGTCAGCCAGGACGGCACCCAGCTTTTCGAGGATGTACTTGGTCTGCGAGTAGAAGTCGTCGCCGACGATGCCATCAGGTCCGGACGCCGCCGTAGCCGAAATGAAGAGTGTGTTGTCCACCTGGACCGCACGGGAGTATCCAAGGGTCTGCTCCCAGACCGAGCCCGTGCCGAATGTCTTGCGCATGCCGCGCCTTTCTCAGTTTCCGCACCCGGCCCGATGACCGGGGTTTACGAGGAAACTTTATGGCTGGCGGACATCCTGCCGGTAAACGAACAGCTTTATGTCGGTCCCGGGAACAAACCAATCACGCTCCGGCTCCCTCTCGAATCCGGTCTTGGCGTAGAGTGCATTGGCGCTTTCCCACGTCGCGCCTGTGGTGAGGGAAACGGCGTTGATTCCATCTATGGAGCGGGCTTGGTCGACGACCGCCTGTACGAGCGCGCGTCCCGCGCCGGAGCGCTGCACGTCCGGATCAACTACCAAGGTGCGCATCTCAAGTTCGTCCGGAAGGCCAATGTCCGAAAAGTCGCCTCCCGCCTTGGCCGAGGTGACGGAGCCGATAACCTGGCCATCACGTTCGGCGACGAAGACGTCGGCGTACCGCGCGCGGCCGGCCACATCGCGCAGCTTCTCCAGGTACGGGTGGTCCGGGCTGCCATAGTAGCCAGCGGTCACGTAAGACGCCATCGTGATACGGGCTACGGCGTCGTAGTCTTCGGGCAGGGCGGGACGGACGGTAATCTGCGAATGCACTGATCCATGGTAGTCGCGGCCGAGGTGCCGCGGGTGCCAAAGCGGTGTTTCCGTGACCGAACTATCACCCCGGACCCGACGCTCGCTCAGATACATGCCCCAATTCCTCGACGCTCGCTCAGCTATGAGTGAGCGCGCGTCGGCAGAATACCCCACATAGGTGAGCGAGCGTCTTAAAGTACGACGGCGGCGGGCGACTTTGCGTCGTCCCGCCTCGACGCTCGCTCAGATATCCACCCTGATCCCCCAACGCCCGCTCAGATACAAGGCCGTTCCGCCCAACGCCCGCTCAGATATAGGTGAGCGAGCGTCGGCGGAACACCCCATGTAGGTGAGCGAGCGTTGGGGCCGCTCAAACATTGCTTCGCGTGGCGCCAGATTGAGTCCGGTTTCCGGCTGTGAAGCCCGGTTTCCTGCTGTTGCGGGAAGGTTTCGCGATGCTGGCGCGGGGCGGGGTCCGCGTGGTTGATTGGCGGCCAGGACACAACGAAAGGAACCCCACATGAGTCCCCAGCAACGCACACTCCACCTCAACGCATTCCTCATGAGCACCGGACACCACGAGGCTTCGTGGCGGCTGGCTGAAAGCAACCCGCGCGCGAGCACCGACATCCGGCACTACCAAAACCTCGCACGGATTGCCGAGCGTGGCACGTTCGACTCCATCTTCTTCGCCGACTCCCCCGTGATCTTCGGCGACGTCGGACGCCGTCCCGCGGGCAAGCTGGAACCGACGGTGTTGCTCACCGCGATCGCGGCTGCCACCGAAAAGATCGGCCTCATCGCCACGGCGTCCACCACGTACAACGATCCCTTCAACCTGGCCAGGCGCTTCGCTTCGGTGGACTTCGTCAGCGGCGGGAGGGCCGGATGGAACGTGGTGACCACAGCCGGGCCGGAGGCCGCGCGGAACTTCGGCATCGACGACCAGCCCGCCCATGCCGCCCGCTATGAACGGGCCGCCGAGTTCCTAGAAGTGGCCGCCAAGCTCTGGGACAGCTGGGAGGACGACGCCGTCATCGCTGACAAGGAAGCCGGCGTCTGGGCAGACTCAGCCAAGGTCCGGCCCATCAACCACGTGGGCAAGCACTTCCGGGTCCGCGGGCCGCTCAATGTGCCGCGCTCTCCCCAAGGCCATCCCCTGATCGTCCAGGCGGGCTCCTCCGAAAATGGCAAGGGCCTGGCCGCCAGGTACGCCGAGGCCGTGTTCACGGCCCAGCAAACCCTTGAAGATGCCCAGGCGTTCTACGGAGACCTGAAGGCACGGACAGTCGCACTCGGCCGGACGGCTGAGAGCATCAAGATCCTGCCGGGAATTGTCCCGGTGATCGCCGCCACCCATGCCGAAGCGCTGCGCCTGGAACGTGAACTGGATGAGCTGATCCGCCCCGAATACGCGAGGGCCGAGCTGGCCAAGACGCTCCGCGTGAAGCCCGAGGACTTGCCCCTCGACCGCCAACTTCCCGCCGATCTTCCCAACGAGGACTCGATCGAAGGAGCGAAGAGCCGCTATACCCTCATTGTGGAGCTTGCCCGCCGCGAAAAGCTTACGGTACGCCAGCTGATCGGCAGGCTGGGCGGCGGCCGCGGCCATCTGACCTTCGCGGGAACGCCGGAACAAGTGGCCAACGCGATCCAGCTGTGGTTCGAAAACGGCGCGGCCGACGGCTTCAACATCATGCCGGCCGTTCTACCGTCGGGTCTCGAAACCTTTGTTGACCACGTGGTGCCGGTGCTGCGCCAACGGGGGCTGTTCCGCACCGAATACACGGGCAGCACGCTGCGGGACCACTACGGCTTGGAACGCCCGGCCAACCGCTTCTCGGAGATCGGGTCGCTCGCAAGGGTCTGACATCGGGAGCTCGGTGCACGAGTCAGCGGCGGGGCCATCTCCATGGCGGTCCTTCAAGTGCACCGAGGTCTTTGATCCTGGTCTCCCCCACGTCCTTGTACAGCTCGTGCTGATGCACGCGTCCGCTCTCCCGCAAGGCAGCGATCAGGGGCGCAGAATGGGAGACCACAATCAGCTGGCTGCGCTCGCCGGCTTGAACGATGAGCTGGGCCAGGGCCGGCATCAGATCCACATGCAGACTGGTTTCCGGCTCGTTGAGCACCATGAGTTCCGGCGGCCTCGGCGTCAGAAGTGCCGCAACCAACATGAGATACCGGAGTGTCCCATCGGACAGTTCAGCGGCCGCCATGGCACGAAGCATGCCCGGCTGTTGGAGCTCGACGCTGAAGCGACCGTCGACGACGGCGATCCGCAGCCTACTGCCGGGGAAAGCGTTGCCGATTGCGGCGTCGAGCAGACCGTCCTGACCGGTTTCGCGAAGCGTCTGCAAGGCTGCCGCAAGATCACTTCCAGAATGGTGGAGGACGGGAGTCCTGGTGCCGATTTGCGCCTGACGGGCCGGAGCCTCATGGTCAGTACGGAAGTGGTCGTAAAAGCGCCAGGACCGCACCATGTCCCGGACCCTGAGTACCTCCGGGGCCCTGTCCTGGTCGGAGACTTCCGTAAGCATGCTTTCGTAAGCGTGCAGGCGACGGGACAGCTCCACCCATTCGCCCTTCTCGCCCCTCAGGCGGGCAACGGCCCCGTTGCGGTCCACTAGCACCGCCCCCGGCCTGGCTACAGGGCCCGAAAACACCAGCTCGCGCTTGATCTCCGGATCCCTGTTGAACGCGGACGGCACGGGCCTGCCTATGTCGTCGCCAAAAGTGAAGCCGGAAACGGGCAGTCCAAGGTCGACCAGATAGCCGAAGTCATCTCCCGAGAAACCCAGTTTTAGGTTCACGGATTCCTTCCGGACTGTTCCCTGCACCGGCGCTTCACCCCGCCGCATGTCAACGCTGATGGTTTCCGGTCCGGCCCACAGTGTTGAGCTGAGCCCTCCATCGCGGGCCAAGGACCCCACAACGTTCCCGGAATCGCTCCCGGCACACTCCGACAAGAGCCGCAAAGCACGGTAAAGCGAGGATTTACCGCTGCCGTTGGAGCCTGTGACCAGGTCGAGGCCATGCAGCTCCATGGTCAGGTCCCGGATGGAGCGGTAGTTCGAAATCGCCAGTCCTGATCATCGAAGACTCCCGGGCCTTAGAGCGGGAACTTGCCCGAGAGCTCGAGGGTCCCCGCGCAGGTCCAAGCTTCCAAGCGGTCCGCATCCGTGGGGCCGCCGTCCAGCGGGCTGGTCAACCGTGGGCGGCGGACCCAGCAGCCGGCTTCCTCGGCGATCAAGGCACCCGCAGCGTAGTCGTGTTCGTTGAGCCCGCGTTCTCCGAAGGCGTCGTGGGTTCCATCAGCCACGAGGCAGAGATCCAACGCGGCGGAGCCAAGCCTGCGGAGATCGGCAAAGCCTTCCATGAGGTTCCCAAGCCCGGCGAACTGCTCTGCCCTCGTGGCGGGATCGTAGCTGAACCCGGAGGCCACAATCAGTCCCGTCCGGCCCATGAGTGGTCCAGTCAGCTGGGTGCGCTGCCCGTTTTCTTCAAGCCATGCTCCGTGGCCGCGTGCCGCAGAGTAGATCCGTCCCAGCGCGGGGGCGTTGACGACGCCGGCCAGCCAGACCCCGTCGGCATCCGCAACGGCCACGGACGTGGCGTAGTAGACGATATTCCGGATGAAGTTGGTAGTACCGTCCAGCGGGTCGATGGACCATCGGTAGCCACTGGGCTGCTCGGGCCGGGTGGTGCCATGCTCTTCGCCCGTGATGGTGTCATGCGGGCGGGTTGCCGTAATTGCGTCCCGCACAGCGTTCTCCGCCGCGACGTCGAAGGCCGTCACCCAGTCACCGGCGTCGCCTTTGTTCACGACGCCGAGGTTCCCCGCCGAGTTGGGGCCGGCAGGCCGGGCGGCGAGTACCTCCGCTCCTGCCGCGGCCGCCGCGTGGGCGACAGCGAGAAGCTCCAAAAGCTCGGCCGTCATTCGGAGGCTTCCGTTTCGGCCGCGGCAGCGCCGGCCAGAGCAACGGCTGCGTCCTCGTCATCCGGAGCCGTGCCGCCGGCGGGTTCCAGAACGCCGTCGAGCAATGCTTTGAAGCCGTCCTCGTCCAACACCCGGATACCAAGCTGCTCGGCCTTGTCCAGCTTGGAGCCTGCGTTCTCCCCGGCCACGACGTAACTGGTGTTCTTGGAAACCGAGCCGGCTGCCTTGCCGCCCCTGATGATGATGGCTTCCTTGGCTTCGTCCCGGCTCAGCGTGGGCAGGGAGCCCGTCACCACGATGGTGAGTCCTTCCAGGTTCCGCTGGATGCCGGCGTCGCGATCGTCAACCATGCGCACCCCGGCCGCGGCCCAGCTGTCCACGATTTCCTGGTGCCAGTCAACGGCAAACCATTCCTTGAGTGCTGCTGCAATGGTCGGCCCTACCCCGTCGACGTTGGCCAGCTCCTCCTCGGAGGCAGCCCGGATGGCTTCCATGCTCCCCAGTGCCGTGGCCAGGGCCCGGGACGCTGTGGGGCCGACGTGCCGGATGGACAGGGCAACCAGGACGCGCCAGAGGGGTTGGGTCTTGGCTTTCTCCAGTTCCTTGAAGAGTTTGTCCGTGGTGGCTGTAGGTTTCGAAGGGGTCTTGGCAGTGGCCTTGGAATAGAAATACGGCACCAGTTCGTACGTTCCCGTGCCCACGCCTTTGGAGCGCTTCTCACGGCGGATGCGGACCTCGGCGAGATCCTCCGGAGCGAGGTTGAACAGGGCCGCCTCACTGCGCAGGGGCGGAGTTTCCGGTTCCGCCGGCTGGGTGAGCGCGATGGCTGCTTCCCACCCCAGTGCCTCAATGTCGAAAGCGCCCCTGCTCGCCACGTGGAAGACACGCTCGCGCAGCTGGGACGGGCAGGACTTCGCGTTGGGACAGCGGATATCGACGTCGCCTTCCTTCGCCGGCGCCAAGGGCGTGTGGCAGGACGGGCATTCCGTGGGCATCACGAACTCACGCACGGGGGGATCCTGCTGATCGCGGAGCGCCAATACCGGCCCGACGATCTCAGGAATGACATCGCCGGCCTTCCGGAGAATCACGATGTCGCCGATCATGACGCCCTTGGCCTTGACCACGTCCTGGTTGTGCAGGGTGGCCATCTCCACGGTGGATCCGGCCACCTTGACCGGTTCCATCACCCCGTAGGGAGTGACGCGGCCGGTGCGGCCGACGTTGACCTGGATGTCCAGAAGCTTGGTGTGGACTTCCTCCGGCGGGTATTTGTAGGCAACGGCCCAGCGAGGCACCCGCGAGGTGTAACCGAGGGCACGCTGCGTGGCGAAGTCGTCGATTTTGACCACGATGCCGTCGATCTCGTGCAGGAGGTCGTGCCGGTGTTCGCCGAAGTGCTTGATGAAGTCGAGGACCTCCTCAAAGGAGTCCAGCACCTTCAAATAGGGGCTGACGGGCAGGCCCCATTCCTCCAGCAGCTTGTACGTTTCAGACTGGCTCGTGGAGTCTAGGCCTTCGCGGGCTCCGATGCCATGGACGAACATCCGCAACGGACGTTTGGCCGTTTCCGCGGGGTCCTTCTGGCGCAGGGAGCCCGCGGCGGCGTTGCGGGGGTTGGCCAACGGCGCTTTGCCGGCCTCGATCAGCGCTTCGTTGAATTCAGCGAATGCCTTGGACGGAATGAAGACTTCGCCCCGGATTTCCACCTCGGACGGATATCCGCTGCCGCTGAGCTGGCGCGGGATCTCCTTGATGGTGAGCACGTTGTGGGTGATGTCCTCGCCCGTGGTGCCGTCTCCGCGCGTGGCGGCACGCACAAGTTTGCCATCGCGGTAGAGCAGGTTCACTGCAAGGCCGTCGATCTTCAGCTCCGTCAGCCATGCAATCCGGGAAGCCGCCGTCCCCAGCTTTTCGACCGAAGCCTCGGCCTTG
This sequence comes from Arthrobacter sp. efr-133-R2A-120, assembly GCF_030209835.1. Taxonomy (GTDB): domain Bacteria; phylum Actinomycetota; class Actinomycetes; order Actinomycetales; family Micrococcaceae; genus Arthrobacter. Next base: position 60,412 of record NZ_JARVRF010000004.1, read on the forward strand.
CGGACCCACGCTTCCAACTCGTCCAGCGAGAAGACATCCTCGAGGCTGTACATCCTCTGAAGGTGCTCGACGGCGGCAAAAGCAGCCGACACCTCGCCGCCCACCTCCTGCGTGGGCGAATCGTTGGACACGAGCTCGGGATGCAGCGCCTCTAGCTCCTCGAGGCGGCGGTACAGGGAGTCGAACTCGGCATCCGAAACCGTCGGCGCATCTTCCTGGTAGTACGCGTAGCGGTACTTGCGGACGAGGTCTGCGAGGTTTTCGTACTCTTCCCGTACGGCTTCCGTTGGAACTGCGGTTTCACTCTCTGCTGTGCTCACGTACCTATCTTGCCGCAAAGGCGCGACAAAATAGGGCCGCTGGGCGACAAGCAGGAATCACAAGCAGGAATCACAAGCAGGAATCAGTGCGTGAAGCGGTGGCGGCTCCACAACGCGAAGGCAATGCCGCCGGCCGCCACCAAAAGCACGCCGCCCATGATCGCAACTACGGCGAACATGTCCGAACCCGGCCCTTTGGCATTGCTCACCGAGGCAGCCTGGGTGGCCTTGAGCCCGTCCTGGATGGGGGTATTCCAATTGGACGACGCCGACGGCGAGGCGCTCGCCGTCGGGCTGTCCGACGGGGTCGCCGAGCTGGAGACCGCAGGAGCGTCCGACGGCGCCATGCTGGGTTCCGGTTCCACAGGCACCTGCGTCACGGGTGCGGGCGCGGCGGGCGCCACCGGGGCTGGTTGAACCGGCGCGGGTGCCGGCAGCACGACGGGTGGCTTGGAGGGCGCGGGATCCACCACCTTCGGCTGGGTCGGCTCAGGTGGTACAGGTGCCGGGTCCGGGGCGGGCGAGGTCGGCGAAACTTGTCCCTGCCCGGGAGCCGGGATGGTCTCCGCGTGGGCCGAAAGCAAGGGGAAGGCGCACATCGCCACAGCCATGGCAATGCCCGCGAGGGCAACGGAAAACGGACGTCGCACAGCGGCACGGGTCGCGCCGCCAGAACGCGCGGAGGAGCGTTGGGTCATGTTTACCTCTGCAGGACGGCACGGGCCGCCCGGAGTTGGGGTGGTATTGACCGGAATCTTCCTACATAGTCCGGGCGTGTCGCAAATCCCGTTCCCCAAAATCGCCGTCGACAGGAGCGGCTGCCGCTCCCCGCGTCGTCGTTCTACTCGATCCTGGCATCCACCACAATCGCGGTGACATTGTCCCGTCCGCCACTCACCAACGCCTCCTGGATGAGGGCATCCACCGCGCTTTGGGGCTTTTCCACCGCGCTCAGGATCCGGAGCATATGCTCGTCGCTCAGCTCCCCGGTGAGTCCATCCGAGCAGATCAGCATCCGGTCCCCGTCCTGGATGGGCAGCAACCAGAAGTCCGCTTCGTTTTCGCCGCCGGTGCCGAGTGCCCGGGTCACTACATGGCGGCGCGGATGCACCAAGGCTTCTTCACGCGTGATGCTACCGGCCTCCACGAGTTCCTGGACTTCCGAATGGTCCACGCTGATCTGCCTGAAATCGCCCCCGCTCAAGCGATACGTCCGCGAATCGCCGATGTTCATGACCAGCCAATACGGGACACCCATGTGCTCGGCGACAACGACGCCGGTGAGCGTAGTTCCGGCGCGGCCACCCGTGGCATTCCGGATCTGAGAGTCGGCGGCAAGGATGCACTCTTGCATGGCAACAGCGGTCGCCGAACGGACTCCCGACGCCAATTGCGGCATGCTGCCGAGGGTACGTACGCACAACCCGCTGGCAATCTCGCCTGCCTCATGCCCACCCATTCCGTCAGCCACTGCGAACACCGGATCCATTGCAATGAGCGAATCTTCGTTCAGTTCCCGACTGAGTCCACGGTCCGTCCCGTAGCCATAGCTCAAGGTGAATCCCGGCTCAGGGGCGGTCGCTGCGGACTGTGAATTCATCAGTCGAGAACCAGTCCCTTGCCAAGGCCGCGGGCAAGCCGGACAGGGAGGATTTCCCCGAAGCCACGAACGTTCTCGGCAGTCTGCGGAAGCAAGACGAAGCGTTCGTCCTGGCCCAGCGCTGCTGCCGTCATCTCGTCCACCAGGACCGTGCCGGGTTCGGCCAAAGCCGTAAGGCGGGCCGCCAGGTTGACCGTGGGGCCGTAGATATCGCCGAGACGGGAAAGGATGCGTCCCCAGACCATGGCCACACGGGCTTCCGGCAGGATTTCGTCTTCAGTGAAAGCCTGGGCGAGCGCCAAGGAGATCTCGGCACCCGCGGCCGGTGTCTCTGCAATGTAGAGGACTTCGTCGCCGACGGTCTTGACCAGGCGTCCTCCGCCGATGGAGATGATCTCCGCGCATTTGTTCTCGAAGCGCTGGACCAACTGGGCCAGGGTTTTCTCGTTCATGCGGCGTGACAGGCTCGTGTAGGAGACGAGGTCGGCAAAGCCCACGGCGCGCGCCAAGGGCAAGGGGGCATCGTCTTCGTCCCCTTCGCGGCCGGCCTCGCTGGCCTGCAAACCGGCTTCGGCACGGACGGCCAGGCGCTGCACACCGGCATTCATCTGGCGGCGCCACGAGTACAGCAGGATCTCTTCCATGGCATCCACGAGGTTGGGCAGTTCGTTGACCAACTGTTTGCGGGCAACGGCATCGGGAATGCCCTGCTGCACCACCATGTCTTCGATCAGGGCCTCGACTTGCCACACCACCATGCGGTCGGTCATCTGGCCAATGGCTCGCGTCACGGAAATGGCGGCTTCCTCAGTGAGCTTTCCGGCGCGGACAAGGTCAAGGATGGTGGAAAGCGCCGCGAGGTCGCGCTCAGTGAACGCCACGTCCTGGTCACCGAAATTGGGGAAACCCAGTGCCCGCCACAGTTTGCGGGCTGACAAGAGCGAGACGCCTGCGCCGGCCGCCACTTCACGTCGCCGGAGTTTGCGTTCCCCGCCCAAGAGCCTGCTTTCGAGTGCCTTGATGGCAAGCCGTTCTGCTGACAGGGCGCCGGTGGGCGGAGACACGACGGGGAGGACTCCCGTTGGCGCGTAGTCCACGGAAGGCTCGGGCACGGCGTCGGGCTCGTGGTCCACGTACTCAGGCTCCTGCTCGTCAACGCTCATCTCTTCCACCTTCTCTCATATCCCAGGGCAACGCGGCATCCGGGTAGTCAACTGGTCCAGCAAAACTGTCAAAATCGCCGGTCTCCGGCACAGCGCCGGGTCCGAACCTGACCCCCGTCGGAAGCTCGGCCATGGCTTCCAGGATGAAACTTCGAAACTTGCCCACCTCGGGAACGTCCGCAAGCACCGCGTCGCCGGGGCGCCCGGTATCCAAGGATATATTCCCGGAGCGCAATATCCGTTGGAGCAGCGATTGTTTGATCCCCACGCCGCGCACCGCGGCCAGCGGCACCTGCCAGTCGCCTCGGCGAAGCATTCCGAAGCGGGCAACTATCCGACCGCTTGTCAGGATGTACCGTATGCCGCGCCAGCGGATGAATCGCGGGAGGCTGTAGCCGAGCAGAACGATCGCTACGATGGCCAGGCACGCGGTCACCAACCATTGGGTCCAGTCGCTCGTGATGACTGGAAGCAGCTTGCCCGGCCCGCCCTTGACTATCCATGCACAGGCGAAGGCCGCCGCAGCGGGGACCAGTATGAATGCCAGGACGGGACCAAAGAGCATCCTGGGCTGCTGCCGCGTGATCACGATGACTTGCTCCCCACGCAGGAGCTCTTTACGCATAACCGCTTTCGGTAGCCCTCAGGTGGACGACGTCGCCGGCGGTCACGACGTGCTCGCGGCCGCCATGGTCCACCACCAAAAGGGAACCATACTCATCCAACCTGGACGCATGCCCCACCAATTCGTGGTCGCCCGGCAAATGCGCCTTCACTTCTCGTCCCAAGGTGACCATGACAGCTTCAACCCGCTTGTGCAGGGACGAGCCGCCGGCCAATCCCGCGGTGGGGTCGCCGTCGGCATTGCAGAAGCTGCGGTAGAGCGCCGCGAAACGTGACAGGTAGTTCTGCAGAAGGACCGTGCGGTCCGTGGTCGTGGCACCCTCAAGGAGGAGGGACGTGGCCGTCGGGACCGGCAATTCATCCTCGTTGAGCGTCACGTTGAGGCCGGTACCGAGGATCACGGCCGGAACGGATCCGTCCCCCATCGGCCCCATCTGGGCCAGGATGCCGGCAATCTTCTTGCCCCGGACTAGGACATCGTTGGGCCACTTGATCTCGGCAGGCAGGCCGGCGGTCTCCAGGAGGGTCTCGTGCAAGGCCAGCGCGCCCAGAAGGGACAGCCAGGAGTAGCTCTGGGTCGGTACCGGCAGCCCTTGGGAATTGACGGGTCGCAGGACGATCGAAACGGAAATCGCGGAACGTTCGGGAGATTCCCAGTGACGGTCGAGCCGTCCCCGCGCCGCCGTCTGGTGCTCGGCAGTGAGGACGGCGAGGTCGGCCCATTCCTTAGGCTCTGTGGTGACGGCGCGCAGCAAATCAGCGTTCGTGGAGCCTGTCGTCTCCACGATCTGCAATTGCGAAATAGCGGCAGCCGCGAGGAAGTCGGGGTGAAGCAGGGCATCACGGTCCAGGCCCAAGCGCGGGGCACGTGGTTCGCTGCTGGCAGGTTGTTCGACATCCATAGACAGAATCCTATCCAGCCTGGCTGGTCCCGGAAGAAGTTGTCCGCTTAGAGGAAGATATCCGGCACCAGCTTCTCCTCCGGTGCTCCCAGACTGTAGGGCCTGAAGTCTGAAACACCCGCTGCCCTCAGCACCTGTTCGTCCGTGTAGAAATTGCCCGTATTGCTTGCTGAACCGCCTGAGTCTGCAGACAGGTGCGCCCCGGTCAGCACAGCGTGGGCTGCATCCGCCATGATTTCCGGGCCCCTGGCGGCTTGGACGATCTGTTCCCCGCCGGGCATATTTCGAATGGCGGCGGTGTCGATCAGTGTGCAGGGCCAGAGCGAGTTGACCGACACGCCATCGTTCCTGAGTTCTTCGGCCAGGCCCAGTGTGGTGAGGCTCATGCCGTACTTGGCCATTGTGTACGCCAGATGCATCCCAGCCCACTTCGGGTCCAGGTTCAGCGGCGGCGAGAGAGTCAGGATATGGGCGTTGCTCGATTTCCGTAGGGCAGGCAGCGCGAGCTTGGACAGCAGGAAGGTGCCGCGGACGTTGATGTCCTGCATAAGGTCATAGCGTTTCATGTCAATCGCGTCAGTGCGGGAGAGGTCTATCGCCGAGGCGTTGTTGACCACGACGTCGATTCCGCCAAAGCGTTCGACGGCGGCGGCAACTGCCGCGGCAACGTCGCCGTCGCTGCGGACGTCCCCAACGAGCGGCAGCGCCTGGCCGCCGGCTGCTTCCAATTGTTCGGCGGCCGTGAAGACCGTTCCTTGCAGCTTGGGGTGGGGTTCTCCGGTCTTGGCCATGACGACGATATTGGCGCCGTCACGGGCCGCGCGGGTGGCGATTGCCAGGCCGATGCCGCGGCTGCCGCCGGACATCAGGATGGTGCGGCCCTTCAGTGATCCACGTGCCTGGTAGCGAAGGGCAGGGCTTGCAGAAGCATCGTTGCTTGAGGTCATGAGGACACTGTAGCCCAACTATGTTACTGGCGAGTAACATTGCTCGATGCTCGACTTGAAGTCGGAAAATTGTAGGGTTTCTACAGCGGTCTGTGGCTTTTGCGTCATTAGACTAGCCAACAGGGCCCGCACTTTGTACGGATGCTACTTAAGAGCGCATGCCTAACGAAGCAGTGCCAGCGTAAATCAGCTACAGAGCCGGAGACATTTGATGAGCCACGATCTGACAACGACAGCGGGAAAGATTGCCGACTTCCGCGACCGCCAGGCCCGTGCAGAACAACCTTCCGGCCCCGAAGCCATCGAAAAGCAACATGCACGCGGCAAGAACACCGCCCGCGAACGCATCGACATGCTCCTCGACGAAGACTCCTTCGTCGAGTTCGACGCTTTGGCCGTCCACCGCTCCACCGCGTTCGGCATGGAGAAGAAGAAGCCCCTCGGCGACGGCGTCGTCTCGGGCTACGGCACCGTCGACGGCCGCCTTGTGGCCATCTACAGCCAGGAATTCAGCGTCTACGGCGGCTCCCTGAGCCAGGTCAACGGCGAGAAGATCGTCAAGGTCCAGGAATTCGCGCTCCGCAACGGCTGCCCGATGGTGGGCATCAACGACGGCGGCGGCGCGCGTATCCAGGAAGGCGTCGCCTCGCTGGCGATGTTCGCTGACATCTTCCGCAACAACGTCCATTCTTCCGGCGTCGTCCCCCAGATTTCCCTCATCATGGGCCCGTGCGCCGGCGGCGCCGCCTACTCCCCCGCCCTCACCGACTACATCGTGATGGTGGACAAGACCTCCCACATGTTCATCACCGGCCCCGACGTCATCAAGACCGTCACCGGCGAAGACGTGGACATGGAAACCCTCGGCGGCGCTCGCCAGCACAACGCCACCACCGGTACGGCAACGTACCTCGCCAGCGACGAAGCCGACGCGATCGAGTTCGTCCGCGAACTCCTGGACTTCCTGCCGTCCAACAACCTCTCCGAGGCACCCGTCCTGGAGCACGAGCAGGAACCGGAGCTCGACGACGACGACCTCGCCCTGGACGCGCTCATCCCGGACTCGGCCAACCAGCCCTACGACATGCGCAAGGTCATCGAGCAGATCGTGGATGACGCCCATTTCCTCGAAATGCAGTCGCTCTACGCCCCCAACGTGATCATCGGCTACGGCCGGATTGAAGGCCACACTGTCGGTATCGTGGCCAACCAGCCCATGCAGTTCGCGGGCACGCTTGACATCTCCGCTTCGGAAAAGGCCGCCCGCTTCGTCCGCCACTGCGACGCCTTCAACGTTCCCATCATCACCTTGGTGGACGTCCCCGGCTTCCTGCCCGGCAAGGACCAGGAATTCCAGGGCATCATCCGCCGCGGAGCCAAGCTGCTTTACGCCTATGCCGAAGCCACCGTGCCCAAGCTGACCGTGATCACGCGCAAGGCCTACGGCGGAGCGTACATCGTGATGGGTTCCAAGAAGCTTGGAGCCGATCTCAACCTGGCCTGGCCCACGGCGCAGATCGGCGTCATGGGCGCCCAAGGTGCCGTCAACATCCTGTACCGCCGCGATCTTGCCGCGGTCGCCGAGGCTGGTGGCGACGTCGAAGCCAAGCGTGCCGAGATCATCCGCCAGTACGAGGAAGAACTCCTCAACCCCTACCAGGCAGCCGAGCTCGGCTACGTCGACGCCGTCATCGCGCCGTCGGAGACCCGCCTCCAGATCATCAAGGGCCTTCGCGCCCTCCGCGACAAGCGGGCCAGCCTGCCCACCAAGAAGCACGGAAACATCCCCCTGTGAGCGCCGAACAGAACCTCCCCGACTCCGGACCGGATTCCACGGACGCGGCACCGGCCGAGCCGTTGCTTTCTGTGGTCAAGGGAGACCCGACGCCGGAAGAACTCGCGGCGCTTGCCGCCGTCGTCGCCTCCCTTGGATCGCCCGAGGAAGCCGAAGCTCCAAAACCGAGCACGCGGCACTGGCTGCGACGCCAGCAGCTGCGCCTGGAACCCACGCCGGGTCCGGGCGCCTGGAAGCGCAGCCGGGGCTGAGTCCCGCGGTAACCCAACTGACTCGCATTTAATGCCGTTTTGAAGGCCCAGAACGACATTAAATGCGAGCTAGTTGGGTTGGCGGCCGGATCTTCTGCAACAACCCTTTCATAAGGGGCCCGGGCGCGGTTAGGCTCTTGGGGTGACTACTCCTAACACAGCTCCGGCACGCCTCCAGACTGCCATCGATGCGGTCGCCGACGCCTACACGGACACCCTCCTTGCCCTCAACCCGAGCCTCGCCACCACCCTCGGCCTGCCCGGACACGAAACCGAATACCAGGATTTCTCGCCTGCGGGCGCGGCGGCATTCGCCAAGGCAGCACGCCACACCCTCGACGAGCTAGCCGCCCTCGAACCCACGGACGCCTCCGACGTCGTTACCCTCGACGCGATGCGGGAACGGCTCGGCCTGGCCCTTGAGATCCACGAATCCGGCTGGGACGCCGCGGACCTGAACAATATCGAGTCTCCGGCCCAAACCATCCGCGCGATCTTCGACCTCATGCCTACCGACACGGCCGAACACTGGGAGCACATCGCCGGCCGCGCAGCCAACGTTGCGGAAGCGATCGACGGGTACATCGTTTCCCTTCGTTCGGCCAAGGAAGCGGGGAAAGTCTCCGCGGTCCGCCAAGTCAAGATCGTCGTCGAACAGACCAGCAAATACGCGGCCGAAGACGGCTTCTTCGCCAAGCTCGCCGCCGAAGCCTCCATCGGCGGCCAGCCGCTGCCGGCGGAACTGCAGGAAAAGCTCGACGCCGGTGCCGCCGTCGCGCGCTCCGCTTACTTGCGCCTAGCCGCCTTCCTCGAAGCGGAGCTTCTGCCCTTTGCGCCGGAAAAGGACGCCGTGGGCCGCGAACGCTACGCCCTGGCCTCGCGTTTGTTCCTCGGAGCAACCGTGGACCTGGAGGAAACGTACGCCTGGGGCGTGCAGGAACTCGACAGGCTCATTGCCGAACAGGAACGGGTGGCCGAGCAAATCAAGCCCGGCGCGTCCATCGAGGAGGCCAAAGCCATCCTCGACAACGATCCCGCACGGCAAATCAAGGGCACCGATGCCCTCAAGGCCTGGATGCAGGAACTCTCAGACCGCGCAGTATCCGAACTGGCCGACGTCCACTTCGACATCCCGGACATCATGAAGACCCTCGAATGCCGTATCGCGCCCACGGACGAAGGCGGCATCTACTACACGGGCCCGTCGGACGACTTCTCCCGGCCCGGCCGCATGTGGTGGTCCGTCCCTGCCGGCGAAGACACCTTCACCACTTGGGCCGAAACCACCACGGTCTTCCACGAGGGCGTCCCCGGCCACCACCTCCAGGTGGCCACCGCCGTCTACCGCCGCGAGCTCCTCAACAACTGGCGACGGAACGTCTGCTGGGTCTCCGGGCACGGCGAAGGCTGGGCCCTCTACGCCGAAAAGCTCATGCTGGAGCTCGGCTACCTCAAGGACCCTGGCGACCACATGGGCATGCTGGACATGCAGCGCATGCGTGCCGCCCGCGTCGTATTCGATATAGGCGTCCACCTTGAGCTGCAGGTGCCTGAACGTTGGGGCAGCGGCACGTGGACCTCGGAAAAGGGCTTCGAATTCCTCAAGGCCAACCTTCCCATCAGCGGAGGCCAGCTCCAGTTCGAATTCACCCGGTACCTCGGATGGCCGGGGCAGGCTCCGTCGTACAAGGTGGGGCAACGGCTATGGGAAGAAATCCGGGCTGAACTCGAACGCCGCGACGGATTCGACCTGAAGTCCTTCCACACGGATGCCCTGAACATCGGTTCGGTTGGTTTGGATACGCTCAAACGCGCTTTGCTGGGTTAGTCCGGCGTGTCGGTCGCCCTTGGCGACACGCATCCTCGGCGTGCTGCTCCCCGCGGGCCCCCTAGCCTCACAAGTTCGGCCAGGGAACCCTGCCGGTGTGGGCCCACTTCGTCGCTTTGACGCACGCTGCCGGATGCCTGTCGTCAAGGGCACGGTGCGGAAGGTGCCCATCACCTAGCCAAAACGCTGTTACATTCCCCACATTCCGTCCGGGAATAACTTCATAAATGGGTGGATTGGCGGCGAATTCATGGGCATTTTTGGTAGTGGGTCGAATGTGAGACCGTAACATTTCTCAACCTCGGGTCGCGGTGGTATTTGTCGGGGCCTAGTTTGTTCCGGTGAGCAATTCATCCAACACTCTGACTTCCGCCGGAAAGACGTCTTCCCGGCTTCCCAAGTGGGCAACGTCCTTCGGCGTCCAGATCATCGCGGCCTTGGTGATCGGCCTGGCCCTCGGCCTCCTGGCCAAAGCCACGGGTAGCACCACGAAGGCTCCCAACGGGCTCGGCGCCACGCTGCAGACCATCGGCTCGAGCTACGTGTCGCTGCTGCAGACCGCCGTCGTGCCCTTGATCTTCACCGCAGTGGTGAGCTCCATCGCGAACCTCCGCCAAGTGTCCAATGCGGCGAAACTTGCGTGGAACACCTTGCTCTGGTTCGCCATCACCTCGCTCATCGCCGTGACGATCGGCATCGGACTTGGAGTGCTCTTGCAGCCGGGCTCCGGCACCGGCATCACCAAGAAGGCCGAGTACGCCGGAAAGACCGGCGACTGGTGGGCGTTCCTCACCGGCCTCTTCCCCAAGAACTTCCTGGGCCTGGGCGCGAGCACCACTGTCACGGACGGAGTCGCCAGCACGTCGATCAGTTTCAATGTGCTGCAGATCCTGGTGATCGCCATCGCCGTCGGCGTCGCAGCCCTCAAGGTGGGCAAGCAGGCCGAACCGTTCCTGAACCTCAACGCTTCCACCCTGGCCGTCATCCAGAAGGTCCTTTGGTGGATCATCCGCATCGCCCCGCTCGGCACCATCGGGCTGATCGGCAATGCAGTGGCCGTCTACGGTTGGGACACCATCGGTTCGCTCGGCAAGTTCACGGTGGCCATCTACACAGGCCTCGCCCTGGTGCTGTTCGTCGTGTACCCCATCCTGGTGAAGACCCATGGACTGTCCGTCAAGCAATACTTCTCGGGCGTGTGGCCCGCCGTGCAGCTCGCGTTCGTCTCGCGCTCCTCGATCGGCACGCTGCCGCTCACGCAGCGCGTCACCGAGCGCAACCTCGGGGTTCCCCAGGGTTACGCATCCTTCGCCGTGCCGCTCGGCGCCACCACCAAGATGGACGGTTGCGCCGCCATCTACCCGGCCGTCGCTGCGATCTTCGTTGCCCAGTTCTTCGGCATCAACCTGGACTTCAGCCAGTACCTGCTCATCGTGGTGGTTTCGGTCCTTGGTTCGGCGGCAACGGCAGGCACCACGGGCGCCGTCGTCATGCTTACGCTGACCCTGTCCACGCTGGGACTGCCGCTCGCCGGCGTCGGGCTCCTCCTGGCGATCGACCCGGTCCTGGACATGGGCCGCACCGCCGTCAACGTGGCGGGACAGGCGCTGGTTCCGGCCATCGTCGCCAAGCGGCAGGGAATCCTGGACGAATCGCTCTACAACGCTCCCCGCAAGGGAACGGCGTTCGCGGCCGAGACTGCGTCTGCGGAGGCATCCGAGGAAACTCGGGAGCTCGCTGACGCCACGGCCTAGCGGTCACCCAGCGTCGCGCGGACAAATCCCCGGGGGAATGCCCTGGGGATTTGTCCTTTTAACAGTGGTGAATTCTGGATAGGCTCTGTCCATGCTGATAGTCACCTCAAACAAGATTCCGGGCCACAGGATCGACGCCGTCTTCGGGGAAGTCATGGGCCTCACCGTCCGATCGCGGGATATCGGCGCCCAAGTGATGGCCGGCTTCCGCTCCCTCGGCGGCGGCGAGCTGCCCGAAATGACCAAGGCGCTCTATGAAAGCCGCCAGGAAGTCATGGCGCGCATGGTCAACGAGGCACAACAGCGCGGCGCCAACGCAATCGTCGCCATGCGCTTCGACACATCCGAGATGGGCGGGAACTGGACCGAAGTGTGCGCCTACGGCACCGCGGTGTTCGCCATCCCCCTGGCCGAAGGCGAGCCAGGCGCGACAGGCCAGTCGATCTACCTGACGAGCGCCGCAGCCCGGCAATCCACGCAGCCCACGACGCCGGCGGCGCCCCAGGGACAAACGGCACCGCCGGCGCCCGGACAGTTCCCCGCTTCCCCGTCTCCCCAAGAGCCTTTCCACCAGTAAGGCGGACGACGACGGCCGGCGACGCACAAGCGTCGCCGGCCGTTCGTTTTGGCTGGCCTGGGGAGCTGGAGATTTAACTTGCCCTGAGTGCAAAGTTGCACTTAGTGTAAATACGTGAGCACTACCGACACCACGGCCCTCCCCTCGCGCCGCGAACAAAACAAACTGGCCACCCGCCAAGCGATCGCGGACGCAGCCCTCGCCATGCTGCGCAGCAGGGGCGTCGGCAATTTCACTGTGGAAGACATCGCGGAAGAGGCCGGCGTATCCCGGCGTACCTTCTTCAACTACTTCCCCAGCCTCGAAGCCGCCTTGGCCTCCGTGACCGAAGGCTTCCTGGACCATGCCCTTGAACAATTCCGATTGCGCCCCTCGGACGAACCCATCCTCGATTCCGCCCGGGCCGCCCTCATGGCGCTGGCTGACCCGATGACGGTCTCCCCCATGGCCGAGCTCTTCAGTCTCACCCACGACAACCGCGCCCTGGTGCGTTCCGAACTCGAAGCCTGGGACCACTGCACCACGCAGATCATCGACGCTGCCCGTCGTCGCCTCGGCCCGGATGTCAACGAGCTCTATCTGCGGGCCTTGGCCGGGTCCATCATTTCGTGCGGCAAGGCAGCCATGAGCGTCTGGTTCGAACAACACGGCCCGGATCTTTCCGCAGAATCCCTCGCGAGCTTGCGGCAGCACTTGATCGACGCAATTGGCCTGCTCGGTTCGGGCTTCACGGCACCCGCCCCTCAAACCCCGTCGGCGCACAGCCCTCAGCCCGCGGCTGACCCTCAATACTCGGCATAACCACACACCGACAGATCGGTTCCGACATGGCACTCCTGCTCTACCGTCTTGGCAAGTTCTCCTATCGTCACCGCTGGCTGGTGATCTCCCTCTGGCTGGCCGTGCTCATGGCCGTCGGCGGCTCCGCGGCCGCCTTCCATGGCACCATGTCCAACAACTTCCAGATCCCCGGCACTGAGACCCAGCAGATGCTGGACAAGCTCAAGAAGGACCTTCCTGCCTCCTCGGGCGGTTCCGCAGGGATCGTCTTCGAAGCCGGCGACGCCGGGTTCAACCAAGCGGGCAAGGACGCCATTGCGTCGGCCCTCGCCCGGCTGGAAAAGCTGCCTGATGTGCAGTCAACGGTCAACCCCTTCACAACCCAAGCCACCTTGGACAAAGCACCGTCCGACCTTGCTGCCGGGGAACAGAAAGCAGCTGCCGGGCAGGCTGAGTTGGACAAGGCCCGGGCCACGCTCGATGCAGGGGATGCCCGGCTCAAGGCTGCGGAACAGCAAATGGCCGCTGCCGGGATGCCGGCTGCGCAGATCCAAGCGCAACTTGCCCCGCAGGAGGCCGAACTCCTGGCCGGGCGCCAAAAGCTCGATGCTGGCCAGAAGCAAGCCACGGACGGCGCTGCAGCCCTTGCGTTGGCAAAACGCCAGCTGACGGCTTCCCAAGGCATGCGTTTCGTCTCCGAAGACGGTAAGGCGGCAATCGCCCAGGTCCAGTTCAAGACCTCCATCAACGGCCTGACCCCTGCCGTCCGGCAGCAAGTTCAGGACATCGTCCACGGAGTCTCGTCAGCTGGCGTCACAGCCCTGGCCAGCAAGGAAATCACCGAGGACGTCTCGCAGTTGTTCGGTGTCTCGGAAATTATCGGCATTGCGGTGGCGGCGATCGCCCTCATCGTGATGCTGGGGACGCTCGTCGCCGCTGGCCTGCCCCTCCTGATGGCGATCATTGGCGTGGCCGTGGGTGTCGGCGGAACGTTTGCCCTCACCGGCGTCATTGATATGAGTTCCATCTCCCCGATGCTCGCGCTCATGCTGGGCCTCGCCGTCGGAATCGACTACTCGCTCTTCATCGTCAACCGGCACCGCGGGCAATTGCTTTCGGGGATGGACGCGGAGGAATCAGTGGCTCTTGCCACTGGAACCTCGGGTAACGCCGTTCTTTTCGCCGGCCTCACTGTTGTCATCGCGCTTGCCGCATTGGTCGTGCCGGGGCTCCCGTTCCTGGCCGTCATGGGCCTGTCGGCCGCCGCGACGGTGGCAGTCGCCGTCGTCGTCTCCCTCACTCTGACTCCGGCAGTCCTCTCGCTGGTGGGCCGCAAACTGATCTCGAAGCGGGCGTGGGCCAAGGCAGAACGCCACAACGCCGAGCCGGACCACGCCTCGGCGGACCGCGCGGCGGACCAGCGGCGGAGCAGCCGTGGTTGGGGTGGGCTCGTGACCCGGCATCCGGTGGTCTCGCTGCTTGCCGGCGTCGTGCTGCTCGGCGTGCTGGCCCTCCCGGCCTCCCAGCTGCGCCTCGCTTTGCCCGACGGCGGTTCGGAGCCGGTCGATTCGCAAGCGTTCAAGGCGTACGACCTCACCCGGACGAGCTTCGGCGAGGGCATGACCGGCCCCATCGTGGTTGTCGGCACCTTCCCGGACGGGCTCAGCGACGACCAGGCCAAGACCAAGCAGTTCGACGTCGCGGACAAGCTGCGCAGCGTCGACAACGTCGTGGCAGCCGTACCGGTAGCCCTCAGCCCGGATCACCGCACGGCCGTTTTCCAGGTCATCCCCAAGGACGGGCCCGCGAGCGCCAGCACCGTCCAGGTGGTCTCGGAACTGCGGGCCAAGGGTTCCGAAATCCAGCAGGCCACAGGCGCCACCATCGGATTGACGGGGCAGACGGCCGGCAATATCGACGTCTCTGCGAAGCTCGGTGCCGCCTTGCCGCCGTACTTGGCGATCGTCGTCGGGCTCTCGCTGGTCCTCCTGCTGCTGGTGTTCCGTTCGATCGTGGTCCCGCTGCTCGCCACCGGCGGCTTCCTGCTCTCGCTCGCGGCAGCTTTCGGCGCCGTCGTGGCCGTATACCAGTGGGGCTGGCTCGGATCCGTGTTCGACGTCGCCAATCCCGGAGCCGTGCTGAGCTTCCTGCCGATCATCCTGATTGGTGTGCTGTTCGGCCTGGCCATGGACTACCAGGTATTCATCACCTCTGGCATGCGTGAATCGTTCATGCATGGAGAGAACGCGAAGCAGGCGGTCCGAAGCGGCTTCAGCCATGCCTCAGCTGTGGTCACGGCCGCCGCCATCATCATGGTCAGCGTGTTTGCCGGCTTTATCTTCAGCCACTTGACCATGGTCCGGCCGCTCGGTTTCGCGATGGCGTTCGGCGTGCTCGTGGATGCGTTCGTGGTGCGGATGACCATTGTTCCGGCCGCGATGTACCTGTTGGGCGAGAAGGCCTGGTGGCTACCGCGGTGGCTGTCCCGCGTCCTACCCGACGTCGACGTCGAAGGCGCCAAGCTGCAGCGCACGACGGCGGCAGACGGGGCCAAGGAGCTGGTCCACTAAGCGTCTGGTTGCCTTTCAGCGGGCGTCGGTTCTGTGTCCGGAACCGACGCCCGCTCACCTATAACGCCCTTCCCCTAAACGCTCGATCACCTATAACGCCCTTCCCCCAAACGCTCGCCCACCTGAATTCAAGGAACATGTCCACCTTGGGATATATCTGAAGGAGCGTTTCCCGATTTGGCCACATAAGTGAGCGAGCGTCCGGCCCAACCCCCATATAAGTGAGCGAGCGTCCGGCCCAACCCCCAGATAAGTGAGCGAGCGTCGGGCCCAACCCCCATATAAGTGAGCGAGCGTCGGGGGGCGGCGCCGCGTACTACGCTTGAGCCGTGACCCGATTGATCCTGGCCTCCCAGTCCCCCGCCCGCACCAAGCTCCTTAGGGAGGCCGGCATCCACCACGAGGTACTCGTCTCGGACGTGGACGAGGACGCCGTGCAAGCCCGGTACGGTGTGACCGATGCGCACGACACCGCTCTCCTCCTGGCCCGCGCCAAGGCCGAGGCCGTCGCTTCCCTGCCCGACGCCGAGGGGGCCCTGGTCATCGGCTGCGATTCCGTGTTCGAGTTCGACGGCGAATCGCACGGTAAGCCGTACACAGTAGACATTGCCAAGGAACGGATGCTGCGCATGAGCGGCTCCAAGGGCGTCCTCCACACCGGGCACTGGCTGGTGGACTGTCGCGAAACCGCGGCGGACGTGAACGACGGCGAGACGGCCTTTGGCACCGGAGCAACAGTCGGTGCCGTGTCCAGCGCGGAGGTCCACTTTGCGGAGATGAGCGAGAAGGACATCGACGCCTACATCGCAACCGGCGAGCCCCTGCACTGCGCCGGTTCCTTCACGATCGACGGCTTGGGCGGGGCCTTCATCCGCAAGGTCGACGGCGACCCGCACGCCGTCGTCGGGCTCTCCATCTCGACCCTCCGCGATCTACTCGGCCAGGCGAATGTTGGAATCACCGAACTCTGGACCCAAAACGGCTCCGAAGCCGGCAGCGAATAGCGGCGGTCCAGGTCGCCAGCGCGGCGGCCAATTTCCGGCCTTTGTAGCAACCCTACAAAGACAGGCCGTCTCACACACGGAATCCCCCATCAATATGGGCGGAACCCTCAAAATCACGCTAGGCTCCCTGAAGGACAGAAGGAGTCAACTTGTCAGCTAATCCGGCGCAGCCCATTTCCAGCCCTCTCACCAAGGTCTTGATCGCCAACCGAGGCGAAATCGCGGTCCGCATCATCCGCGCAGCCCGGGACGAAAGCATCGCTTCCGTGGCCGTCTATGCGGACCCCGACCGCGACGCACTGCACGTCCGGCTGGCAGATGAGGCCTATGCGCTGGGCGGCAACACCGCCGCTGAGTCGTACCTCGTGATGGACAAGTTGATCGACGTCGCCAAGCAGTCGGGCGCGGACGCCATCCACCCCGGTTATGGCTTCCTCGCCGAGAACGCCGAGTTTGCCGCCAAGGTCATCGACGCCGGCATCACCTGGATCGGCCCCTCCCCGGACGCCATCTCTGCGTTGGGTGACAAAGTGCAGGCCCGCCACATCGCCGAGAAGGTCGGCGCTCCCCTGGTTCCCGGCACTGCCGACCCGGTGGAGTCCGCTGACGAGATCCTGGCCTTTGCCAAGGAGTTCGGTCTCCCGATCGCCATCAAGGCTGCCTACGGTGGCGGCGGCCGCGGCATCAAGGTGGCCCGCACCATCGAGGAAATCCCTGAGCTTTTCGAGTCTGCAGTGCGCGAGGCTGTTGCCGCCTTCGGGCGCGGCGAGTGCTTCATCGAGCGCTTCCTGGATTCCCCGCGCCACGTCGAGACCCAGTGCCTCGCCGATGCCTACGGAAACGTTGTTGTCGTCTCTACCCGCGACTGCTCCCTCCAGCGCCGCAACCAGAAGCTGGTGGAAGAAGCCCCGGCACCGTTCCTGAGCCCCGAGCAGAACGAACGACTGTACGAGTCCTCCAAGGCCATCCTGAAAGAGGCCGGCTACCTGGGCGCGGGAACGTGCGAATTCCTGGTTGGCCAGGACGGGATCATCTCCTTCCTTGAGGTCAACACCCGACTTCAGGTGGAGCACTGCGTTTCGGAGGAAGTCACGGGCCTCGACCTGGTCCGCGAGCAGTTCCGCATCGCCCGAGGCGAAAAGCTCGGCTACGGCGATCCCGAGGTCCGCGGCCACTCCTTCGAATTCCGCATCACCGGCGAAGACCCGGGCCGCAACTTCATGCCCGCACCGGGAACCGTCAGCACCCTGAAGAACCCGACGGGTCCGGGCGTCCGCATCGACTCCGGCATCGAGCAGGGCGACGTCATCAGCGGGAACTTCGATTCCATGCTGTCCAAGCTGATCGTCACCGGTGCCAGCCGCGAACAGGCCCTCCAGCGTTCCCGCCGCGCCCTTGAGGAAATGGTGGTTGAAGGCATCCCCACCGTCATTCCTTTCGACCTCGCAGTGGTGACCGATCCGGCGTTCGCTCCGGCCGAAGGCCCGTTCAAGGTGCACACGCGCTGGATCGAGACCGAGTTCGTCAACAACATCCCCGCGTGGACGCCCACCGGAACCGGAACAGAAGCCGCCGACGCCGGTGAGCGGCAGCGCGTCGTCGTCGAGGTTGGCGGCAAGCGCCTGGAAGTTGTCCTTCCCTCGACTCTTGGCTCGGTTTCCTCGGTTGCCAGCGCGGGCGCCAAGGGCGCGAAGGTCAAGAAGCGTTCCCGCTCGGCGGGCGCTACGGCTGCCGTGGCGGGCGGCAACGCCCTCACTTCGCCGATGCAGGGCACCATCGTCAAGGTGGCAGTTGCCGCGGGCGATGTGGTTGCCGAAGGCGATCTGATCGTGGTCCTCGAAGCCATGAAGATGGAACAGCCCCTCACCGCCCACAAGGCCGGCACCATCCACGGCCTGGTGGCCAAGGCAGGCGAAACCGTCTCCGCAGGCGCCGTCATCGCGACGATCGAAGACTGAGCAGCGCTTAAATGGCTCCGGCCCCGCACCATTGGTGCGGGGCCGGAGCCATTTAACGCGGGCCTGCTAATACGGGGTCAGGCTACGTTGTTCTCGTAGTCCGTGTCCTTGGTTTCCTTGGACAGGAACAGGGCCACGAGCGTCAACACCGCCATGGCGCTGAGGTAGACACCCACCAGGACCGTGCTTCCCTTGGCCGATTCCCAGAGCCAGACCGCGATGAACGGAGCCACTGCCGCGCCGAGGATGCTGGACAGGTTGTAGCTGACTGCGGATCCGGTGTAGCGGACGTTGGTGGGGAACAGTTCCGGAAGCAGTGCACCCATAGGGCCGAAGGTGAGCCCCATCAGTGTGAAGCCGATGATCAGCAACGCCATGGTCCCTACGAAGCCGCCACTGAACAACGGCACGAAGAGCAGGCCGAATACCAGGATTCCAGCCGTGACGGCCAGGAGCATCTTGCGACGGCCGTACTTTTCGGCCAGCGGACCGGCCACCAGTGTGAAAATACCGAAGAAGACGACGCCGGCAATCAGCATCCAGAGGAAGTCGTTCCGGCTGAAGCCCAAGCCCGGGACGAACGCCGCGGCGGCCGCGTCGGTCATGGGCTTTCCCGCCTTGATAGCAGCAGCTTGAGCGCCTGCCAGGGTGGGTTTGGTGCCGTAGGTCAGCGTGAACGTGGTCATCAGGTAGAACAGCACGTACGTCGCAAGCATGATGAAGGTGCCGAGGATCAGCGGGCGCCAGCTCTTCTTGAACACGCGTCCGATGGGCAGCTTGGCCACTTCGTTGGACTCCAGCACCTTGGTGAATGCAGGAGTTTCAATGAGCTTGAGGCGCACATAGAGGCCGAGGATCACCATGACGGCGCTGAGTAGGAACGGCACGCGCCAGCCCCACGCGGCGAAAGCCTCGGGGGTCAAGGTGTAGCTGAAGACCAGGAAGATGATGTTGGCCAGGATGAAGCCGATCGGCGCACCCATCTGCGGGAATGTTCCATAGACGGCGCGTTTGTTGGCCGGCGCGTTCTCCGTTGCGAGCAGCGCGGCACCGCTCCACTCACCACCGAGGGCCAGGCCTTGGGCGAAACGCAGGACTACCAGCAACGTGGGGGCCAGGAAGGTCCAGCCCGGGACCTGTGCCGTGGGGAGGCAACCGATCAGGAACGTGGCAATACCCATGGTCAGGAGGGACGCAACCAGGGTTCCCTTGCGACCGAACTTGTCACCGAAGTGGCCGAAAATGATGGAGCCGAGCGGCCGGGCGACGAAGGCGACGCCGAACACCGCGAAGGAGCTCAGCAGCTGGGTGGTCTCGTCCGCCGTCGGGAAGAAGAGTTTGGGGAAGACGAGCACGGCTGCCGTGGCATAAACGTAGAAATCGTAGAACTCGATGGACGTACCAATGAGGCTGGCGAAAATCACCCGTCCCCGCGAGTTGACCGGCTTGACTGACTCGCTTTCCTTGGATTCAGCGATGGAAGACATGTAGTGGATGCTTTCGTTCACGCCGGCCCGGCGTCGCTGAGCCTGCCGGCAAAGATTATTGAGAGTTCAATAATAGTTCCCGGTATCCACCAAATGGACAATCAAGTCCAAGATGCGGACGCCCGGAAAAGTCTCACTCTGTGGTCCGCGCCACAACAACCTCACCATCGCCTCACGCAGTGGTGACCCCCTCCGATAGGTGAATGTCACAGCACGTTTACAAACCGCGACGGTCCGCGAAACGCGCCGTACCTAACGTGTAAGTACAACGTCCCCACAAAGGAGGCACTCCGTGACAGTTGACCGAAGCACCGAAATCCTCACCAACGAGCAGGCGCCCACCGCCCTCGTCCCCGAGCTTGAACACCGTCCTGGCCGCTGGATTGCCAACTGGGACGCAGAGAACAAAGATCAGTGGGAAGCCGCCGGCCGTTCCATCGCCAAGCGCAACCTGTACTGGTCCATCTTCGCCGAGTTCCTCGGCTTCGTCGTCTGGCAGCTCTGGTCGATCGTCGTCGTCCAGCTCCCGGCCGCAGGCTTCAAGTTCGACACCAACCAGATCTTCTGGCTCATCTCGATCCCCAGCCTGGTCGGTGCCACACTGCGCATCCCCTACACCTTCATGGTTCCAAGGTTCGGTGGCCGCAACTGGACCATCGTCTCGGCCCTCCTGCTGCTGATCCCGACGGCGGGCCTTGCCTTGTGCGTCTCAAACCCCGGCACCCCCTTCGGCGTCATGCTACTGGTAGCGGGACTTGCAGGCTTCGGCGGCGGCAACTTCGCGAGCTCGATGGCAAACATCACCTTCTTCTACCCTGCCCGCGAAAAGGGCTGGGCGCTGGGCTTGAACGCCGCGGGCGGAAACCTTGGTGCCGCCGTCGCGCAGCTCGTCGTCCCGATCGCCGTCACCCTCCTGGCCGCCGGTACCGTCAACCTGCCCATGGCCGGCCTTATCTGGATTCCGCTCATCCTTATCGCTGCCTTCGGCGCTTGGAAGTACATGAACAACCTCACGAGCGCCAAGGGTGACGTTGCAGGCTCCATCGCCGCACTCAAGGAACCGCACTTGTGGATCATGGCCTTCCTGTACATCGGTACGTTCGGCTCGTTCATCGGCTTCTCCGGGGTCTTCCCCAAGCTCATCAAGGACTACTTCCCGGCATTCTCCTCCATGCACCTCGGCGCGGTTGTCCTCTCGCTCGCCTTCCTCGGCCCGCTGGTCGGCTCCCTCGCCCGTCCCTACGGTGGACGCATGGCTGACCGCATGGGCGGAGCCCGGATGACCGTTACGGCGTTCGCAGCGATGGCCGTTATCACCTTGACCATGATCTGGACCCTTCCGCTCAAGAACTTCTGGCTCTTCCTGGTCCTGTTCCTGTTCCTCTTCACGGCAAGCGGCTTCGGAAACGGCGCCACCTACCGCATGATTCCGGTCATCTTCGCCACTTCCAGCCGTGCAGCCCGCTCGGGGGCGAGCGCCGCCAGCACGGCACGCCTCGCGTCTTCCTCCCTCGGCCTGATCTCGGCGATTGGCGCCTACGGCGGATTCGTCATCCCCCAGGTACTCAACGCATCCAGCGCTTCCGGCTCCTACACCCCCGCGTTCTATGGCTTCGTCGGCGCCTACGTGCTGATGCTCATCGTCTGCTGGGTCTGCTACCTCCGGAAGGCCAACCGTAACGCGATGGGACACATCTAATATGCCCAATGGCGCCAACACCCACTGCCCGTATTGTGCGCTGCAGTGCGCCATGACCCTGACCCCGGCGGCGCCCTCGGCGCAGCCGGGGTCAGACCCCGCTCCCGCGGCAAGGGCACTTCCGCTCCTGGAAGTGTCCGGCCGCGATTTCCCCACCAACCGGGGCGGGCTGTGCCGCAAGGGCTGGACATCGCCGTCGTTGTTGAACCACACCGGACGCGTAACGGAACCCATGCTCAAAGGGTCCGATGGCGTCCACCGGCCCGTCACGTGGGACCAAGCACTCATGCTGGTCACCGGAGCCGTCAAGCAGACCCGCGAGCAGTACGGGCCCGACGCCGTCGGCGTGTTCGGGGGCGGCGGACTCACCAATGAGAAGGCCTACCAGTTGGGCAAGTTCGCCCGCTTGGCGCTGGGAACCTCGCGCATCGATTACAACGGACGTTTCTGCATGTCCTCTGCCGCGGCAGCCGGAAACCGCGCGTTCGGCGTGGACCGCGGCCTCCCGTTCCCCGTGGAAGACCTTGATTCGGCGAGCGTCATCTTCCTTCTCGGCTCCAACGTTGCCGAGACCATGCCGCCGTTCGTCCAGCACCTGCAAGGCGCGCGCGATTCCGGCGGGTTGATCGTGGCCGATCCCCGTCGTTCCGCGACGGCCGCATTCACCGGCGACGGCGGCGGCATCCACTTGCAGCCGACCCCCGGAACGGACCTCGCCCTGCTGTTGGGTATCTCCCACGTAGTGGTCCACGAAGGCCTCGCCGATGCCGAATACCTCCAGAACCGAACCACCGGGTACCCAGCGATCGCTCGCAGCCTCGCCGCGTTCTGGCCTGAGCGCGTCCAGTCGATCACCGGCGTACCCGCCACGCTCATCCGCGAAACCGCCCGGCGCCTCGCAGAGGGCGCCCGGCGCGGCGGCAGCTACATCCTCACCGGCCGCGGAGTCGAGCAGCACGTCGACGGCACTGACACCGCCACAGCCGCGATCAACCTCAGCCTCCTCCTCGGCCTCCCGGGATCCGCCCGCAGCGGCTACGGCACCCTGACCGGCCAGGGAAACGGCCAGGGCGGTCGCGAGCACGGCCAAAAGTCCGACCAGCTCCCCGGCTACCGCAAGATCACCGATCCCGCCGCCCGCGCACACGTCGCCAAAGTGTGGGGCGTCGACGAATCCCTCATCCCCGGCCCCGGCCTTCCGGCCGTGGAGTTGTTGAAGTCTTTGGGACAGCCCGACGGCGTCCGTTGCCTTTTCGTGCACGGCGCCAATGTGGCGGTGTCAGCCCCCGACGCCGGCGCGGTGATCGAGGGCCTGCGCCGCCTGGACTTCCTGGTTGTCTGCGATTTCTTCATGTCCGAGACCGCGCTGGAAGCCGATCTGGTCCTCCCGGTCACCCAATGGGCCGAGGAAGAAGGTACCCTGACCAACCTCGAGGGCCGCGTGCTCCGCCGTCGTAAGGCGCTCACCCCTCCCCCGGGCGTCCGCAGCGAATTGTGGCTCATGGCCCGGCTCGCCGAATCGCTCGACGCTCCGTCCACGTTCAGCGACGATCCCGAGACCGTCTTCGAGGAGCTCCGGCTCGCCTCGGAAGGTGGCCTGGCAGACTACTCCGGAATCGACTACGCCATGCTGGATCGAGGAGAGGCCGCCTACTGGCCCTATCCCACCGGCAGCTCGGGAACGCCGCGACTCTTCCTCGACAGCTTCGCGCACGCCGACGGTCGCGCGGTCATGGTCCCGGTGGCACCGCGGAAGCGGTCCCGGCGCTCCGCCGTCGTCGGCTCTGATCCCGATCCGCTGACGCTCGTCACCGGACGGCTCCTGGAACACTACCAATCGGGCGCCCAGACCCGCCGCGTGGCCGAACTCGCGGCCGCGCAGCCGGAGCCGCTCTTGCAGATCCACCCCGCGACGGCGGCCGTCAGGGACATCTCCAGCGGCGACTTTGTCCGGGTCTCCAACGAGCGGGGAGAGGTCCTGTGCAGGGTGGAGCTCAGCAACAGCATCCGGACGGACACCGTCTTCCTGCCTTTCCATTTCCCTGGACTGGGCAGCGCCAACCTGCTCACTGAGGCGGTCACGGATCCTATTTCGGGCATGCCGGAGTTCAAGACGAGCACGGTCTGGGTCCGGAAGGCCGTACTGGCAAACGTCGAATCGGAGTTGGCTGCCCAGCTGGCATTGCCAGCGGCGGCCAGCGTATCAATGCAGGTCAGCTTGTCTATGCAGGTCAAGGAGGCATCGTGAGCGAGCGAATTGTGGTGGTCGGATTCGGACCGGTCGCAGCCCGGCTGGTGGACGAGTTGTTGCCCGCCGTGCGCGGCGGCCTTGTCCAACTGCTCGTCGTCGGGCAGGAAACCGAAGCCGCGTACAACCGCGTCATGGTGGCGGAACTCGGCGTTGGGCGGACCACCGCGGAGGCACTCGCGATGGCGGACGCTGCCGCTTTGGCGGCCGACGGCGTCGAGGTCCGGCTGGGCGTCACCGTCAAACGCATCGACCGTGCACGCCAGCAGCTTGTCCTTTCGGACGGGACAACGCCCGGCTACGACCGCCTGGTGTTCGCCACGGGCTCGCGGCCCGTCATTCCGAACCTCACGGGTATCAACCCCGACCCTTCACACCCTGTACTCCCTCCAGGCGTGACTGCCCTCCGTGACCTCCGAGATGCCGCGCAACTGCGCGACGCCGTAGCTGCCGGCAAGCGCGTGATCGTCCTCGGTGGCGGTGTACTCGGCCTTGAAACGGCATTGGCCGCAGCTGAAGAAGGTGCCCTGACCACGGTGGTGCACAACGGCTCCTTCCCGCTGGGCCGCAATATCGACCGCGGCGGCGGGGCCGTTCTCGCGACGAGCTTGCGCAACAGCGGGATCACGATGGTGGGCAACGCCCGTTCCACGGCAGTGGAGCACAACGGCCCCGACGGCATGTTTTCCGCCCTGGTGCTCAACGACGGGTCACGGATCGAAGGCGACCTTCTTGTCCTTTCCTGTGGCGTTCGCCCCCGGATCGAATTGGCCGAAGGCTGCGGGTTGCCTGCCGCTACCGGCATCCTGGTGGATCACCGCCTGCGGACTTACCACGAGCCGCACATGTTCGCGATCGGCGACTGCGCCGAAGTCCGCTGCGCCGATGCCGAGTGCGCCGAATGCCGCACCGCATTGGGTCCATCAGGCCTGGTGGGGCCGGGCTGGCGGCAGGCCGAATGGCTTGCCGAGTATCTGATCCTCCTCGCCGAAGGCGGCCAAGACGCAGCCGACACCTTGGCGCCCCTGCCGCAGGAGAAGCCCGGCGTCGTGGTGCTGAAGGCACGCGGCATCAACATGGCCGTCGCTGGCGACAACAGCGCCGAACCGTGGGATGACGAGCTGTTGTCCGTCGGTGTCTCCGAGGGAATGCCCCGGCGCCAGGTCGCCCAGTGGGCCGATCCCGAACACGGCCGCTACGCCAAAATGACGACGCGGGGCGGCGCGCTCGAAGGACTCGTGACCGTAGGCATGCCGCGCACGGCCGCGGAGCTCGTGATGCTGTTCGAACGCGGCTCCGAGCTGCCCGCCGATCGTTCACTCCTGCTGCGCCTGGACGGCCCGGACCAACTGGGTCCGTCTGCTTCGAATGATGATCCGCAGCGCACCGTGTGCCGCTGTGCGGGAGTCAGCGGTGCGAGCATCGAGGAAGCCGTGCTGGATGGCTGCTCTTCCGTGCCCGAAGTTTCGAAGGCTACGCGGGCCGGCACTGGGTGTGGTGGGTGCCATGGTGACATCAAGGGGATTATCGAGAAGCACTTTCAGGGGGTTGCGGCGTAGCTCGTGATGAGTTGCGGAAGCGGATCGTTACTCAGAAGCAACTCAATATGTAGTTACTCATGGGCACTCCAGACGCAAGTAGCAAACACTCGCGTTCGAGCTGTGAGTGCCGGTGTAGCATCCAAGGGCTTTGCCGTCAGGGACTCGTCCCGTATGTCCGGGGGGACTTTCGCAAGCTACATCAGGAGGATCTACATGAAACGCTGGCTCGCACCCATCACCGTTTCCGTCGCGGCCGTACTCGCCGCAAGCGCCAGTCCGGCTGTCGCCGCGCCGCCCGCGCCGGCCGACGGAACAATCTATTGGCCCTGTCCGAACTTCACCAACCCTGTCAGGCTGGACGTTACCGGTCGCTCGAAGACGATCGACCTTCCTGGCGGACGTCAGATACTTGCCTCCCCGAACCTCAGGGTGACAGTGACCGCCCCCAACGGGCATTCCGCAAGCTACCTCATCACAGGAGCAACCCACGTCACCTACCTTCCGGATGCAATCCATCCGACCAGCCTCGAGTTGGCTTCCACAGGGTTGAACCTCCTACTCATCCCTGCAGCCAACGGGCACCCGGCCGGGCTAGCCCTGACAACGGGCAATGTCAACTACGCCATCACTCCAACAGGGGAAGAACTAAGGCCCTTCTCCGGCTCAGGAAAGGTCCTCGACGTCTGCCTCGCACTCGGTTAGACCCCTCAAGTCACGGAGCGCCCTTGCATTTGTGGGGGCGCTTTGTGCATAGATCCGGGCCGTCGGTGGGTGGTACCCCGCGAGCGCGTAGTCGCCCTCCACAGCCGATCAGTCTCCCGGCACATCACACTCTCAACGCACGTCACACCGAAGAGCGTGGTCACACGTGGAAGTAGTGGTTTTTGCGTGGTTTTTGCCGTGGGTCGATGTGGGGTGGCGGGATGAACCAAGGCACGCCTGCTTGGACCTGGATGTGCCACTCTTCCTTGTGGATCAGATGGTGGTGGTGGCTGCACAGAAGCGTGCCGTTCTCGACGCTGCTCGGTCCACCCCGGGACCAGTAGGTGATGTGGTGGGCTTCGCACCACGGGGCCGGCATCGTGCACGAAGGAAACGCGCAGCCTTTGTCCCTGGCGGTGATGGCTTTACGGATGTGGGTCGGGAAGATCCGGGAGGACCGGCCGATGTCCAGGACCTGGCCTTCGCCGCCGAGAACGACGGGAATGATGTCGGCGTCGCAGGCGATTTTCCGCAGCGTGGCCGCCGGGACCGGACCGGTGAACGTGAAGCTCCCCGTGCCCCGTTGCGACCCGCCGGAGCGCCCGGGTTGTCCAGATTGCCCGAGGAACGTGAGCTGCCCGGCTTCCTTCAGCGCTGCCAGGAGGTCCCGGTGGTCGATCGTGGCCATGATCTGGGGGCGCTGGCCTCCAGCCGCTGGCAGCGCACCTGCGGCGAGGGCGATCTTGCAGGCGCCCAGCAACCCGTCCAGGAGTTTCTGCGCCCTCGTGCGGCGGTCCAGGGACGCGGCATCATCACCTGAACCACCCGGCAGATCATCTGCCCGGCCGTCAGCCGGAGCGTTTGCCGGCCCGCCCCCGCCGTCCCCGCCGCCCGCGTCCACCGCATGGTCCCCGGACCCGGGGTCCCCGGACACGCGGGTCCGAGGATTGGTGGCGGTGTTCATGACGGTGAGCAGGTGCTCGTACTGGTCCTGGGTGGCGAAGATCTCCAGATGCTGCAGCCCGTGTTTGGGCCGCCGCAGGAAGGCGCCCTGGAGGTGGCGGAGGGATTCCTCGCGGGGCTCGGCACCGTCCTGATCGATCGCGTCGGTCCAGCGGCGGGCGATCCTGGCCAGGAAATCGGCGTCGTTCCCGGCCGCCGTCAGGGTCAGTGCGTGTTCCATGTCCGCGGCTGTCTCGGTGCTGCACAGGGGCCGGACGCGTTCCAGAGCCATGGTGATGGTGGTGGCCGGCCGGGACGCGATGCTCCCGCAGGCCAGGGCCGCGGCCACTTCCCCATACCGCGGCTGGATCCGTTGCCCCGTGAGGGAGCGGCCCGGCAGCAGGTCCTCGGCCAGGGCCAGGCGGCGCCGGGCCTCCGCCGCGCCGATCCGCAGCAGCGAGCGCAGGTGCTCACCCGTGTTCCGGAACTCCCGGAACCCGGCGAGAGCGTCACCCGCAGCGAGACCGCCGCACCCGGCACCGTCCCCGGCACCGGCTGCTCCGCCTTCAGTTTCGGGGCTGCCGGGGCCATCGCTGGAACCGCCCTCCCGGGCTTCGGCTCCCCAGCCCGTCGTCCAGCCGGTCCCGCCGATCGGCTCCTGCTGCCGGACCCGGTGCAACTGCCCCGCGGCGACGAGCTGCAAGTAGTCCAGGGTGCGGGAGAGTTCCTCCACGCCGGAGGCGAACGCGGCGGAATCCTGCATCCCCAGAGGCCCGACGTCGTCCACCGCGGTCCGTGCCAGGGAGCGCAACGCTCCAAGAGCACCCTCCAGAACCTGCTGCGGACCACCGTCGCCGCCGTGATCGCCCATGCGGTCCTCGCGCGGATCCAGCAGGGCGAGCCGGCGCAGCCCACGCATTTGACCCGTCCCTTGACCGGCCGCAGTCGCCCTCCGAGGTTCCCGCGCCTTATGGAACACGACGAACCCGCCGCCGGGCGCAGTGCCCTGGCTACTGGTGAAGTGTCCGATCGCTTCCATGGCAATACTCTGCCAGCAGGCACCGACAGTAATGATGGAATTGGTTGTGTTGCGGTGTGACTCTGGGTCCGACTGACGC
>NZ_JARVRF010000022.1 GCF_030209835.1 Arthrobacter sp. efr-133-R2A-120
GGGCCCTCTTGTCTTCAACGACACGAACTCAATTCCCCACCAACCACGAAGAGCCACTTTGACCCTGACGGGCCGGCCTTGCGCGGTGTCGTTGCCACCGACGGCTCGGAGGCGATCTACACAATCGTGACGCCGCCGCTGTCCGCGGATTCGCGACGTCGGGTCCGCCTGCCAGGAGTTTTGGCAGAGGCACGGTACCGCGTCGAGTCCGCCCGCCCAGGCTCGCTCGGCCCCTCGTGGCTGAGCCCGTACTGGCTAGACCAGACCGCTGGTCTCGACTCCGACGCCGGGACCCCGTCCTACTCTGGGAGCCTTCTCCGGGAGGCGGGTCTCGACCTGCCCACCTTCCACCCGGACCGGGCCCTCGTCTTGCGACTGGTCCGCGTCGACGCCTGACCCTTCGCGATCCGCCGCGCCCGCACACCTTCGGTACCGCCAACGACGTCAAATGCGCCCTATTTCAACGGTCTCCTAACCCAGCTTGAGGAAGATGCCTGCTTCAGTGAGTTCGTCGACGAACGCCTGGACCGTGTCGGTTCGATTCCAGTCCCGCTGCAGCTCGCAGGCCAGCTGGGCAATGCTGACCGGCTGGGCGCCAGCCCGTGTGACGCGCGTGATCGCTGTTTCGTGGGCGATGACCGAAGTGCCACCGACCGCGTCAACGACTGGAAAGACCTCAAAGCCCTCGCGCAGCGCATCGAGGGTGGGGAAGCTGAGGCATGCTTCGGTCCAAAGCGCGGCTATGATCAGCTTCTTTCGCGCGGTCGCGCTGACTGCCGCTCGAAATGCCACATCCTCCCACGCGTTGATTGATGGCGAGGGCTGGGATAGTGCCCTTGTTTCGACCAGTGGCCACGTTTACCGTCGATAAGACGATCGGAATATCGAATGTGCGAGCGAGCTTTACCGTCGTAGGGATGTTTCGGATGAGTTGTGCCCTGTCGATCGAGTTGATCGACTGCACTTGTGTTGGCTGGTAGTCGATGACGAGGAGGGCGGAGTTTTCCGGGGTGAGAAGTCCGTCGGTGAGTGGATCGCGGCGAGGCTCGCTAGTCATTTGGGGAGCGCCTTTCGTGCAGGAGATGTTGATGGAGGAATGTCGCCGTGTAGTTGTATGCGTCATCCAGAGCTGCGCTGGTTCCAAGCCTCTACCCCGGGTTCACTATCGTCAACGTCCCGCAGCAGGAGGCGCACATGTAATGCTGCCGGGGCGGGGAAGAGAATTTCACGGTTGCGCGGGACATATCGCAACTATGCTGAATCTGCTGTCATCGGTGGGCTACGCGCGCCCGAACCCAAGGAGAGTTGGTTGTCATGAGTGAACACTTCGACGTCGTGATTCTCGGGGCTGGCCCCGGCGGCTATGTCGCGGCGATTCGTGCCGCGCAGCTTGGCCTGCGGGTGGCGGTGGTCGAGAAGAAGTACTGGGGCGGTGTGTGCCTGAATGTCGGTTGCATCCCATCGAAGGCCCTGCTGCGCAACGCGGAGCTTGCACATATATTCAATACCCAGGCGGAAATGTTCGGAATCATAGGGGACGTGTCCTTTGACTATGGCGCCGCCTTCGACCGAAGCCGACAGGTTGCCGATGGACGTGTCAGGGGCGTGCATTTCCTGATGAAGAAGAACGGGATCACCGAATACGACGGCTCCGGATCCTTCACGGACGCCCACAGCATGGACGTGGACCTGAACGCCGGGGGAACCGAGACCCTCACCTTCGACCACGCCATCATCGCCACCGGATCAACGGTCCGAATGCTGCCAGGGGTCGTGGCAAGCGCGAATGTCGTGACATATGAGGAGCAGATTCTGGACCGGGAGCTGCCCCGATCCATCGTGATAGTCGGCGCCGGGGCCATTGGCATGGAGTTCGCCTACGTCCTGCGCAACTACGGGGTCGACGTAACGATCATCGAGTTCTTGGACCGAGCGCTCCCGACCGAAGACGCGGACGTTTCCAAGGAAATATTCAAGCAGTACAAGAAGCTGGGCGTCCCAATCCTCACCTCGACGAAGGTGGAAACGGTGCTGGATGAGGGATCATCAGTCACTGTCACCTACACCGGCCGCGACGGTGCGGCCGGAAGCCTCCGGACGGACAAGGTGCTGGTTTCGATCGGGTTTGCCGCGAACGTCAGCGGCTTCGGACTGGAAAGCACGGGGGTGGCTCTAACAACCGACCGAAGGGCGATCGCCATTGACGACTACATGCGGACCAATGTTCCGCACATCTACGCGATCGGCGATGTGACGGCCAAGCTTCAGCTCGCCCATGTCGCCGAGGCACAGGGCGTTGTAGCTGCCGAAACCATCGCCGGAGCGGAGACCATGCCCTTGGGCGACTACCGCATGATGCCGCGCGCCACATTCTGCCAGCCGCAGGTGGCCAGCTTCGGCCTTACCGAACAGCAGGCCCGCGACGAAGGCCGAGACATCAAGGTCACCACATTCCCGTTCACGGCCAACGGCAAAGCGCACGGCTTGGGAGGGCCCACGGGCTTCGTCAAACTGATCGCCGAAACGCAGCACGGTGAACTGCTGGGCGGCCATCTCATAGGGCCGGATGTCTCTGAGTTGCTGCCCGAGCTCACGTTGGCCCAGAAGTGGGATCTCACTGCCACTGAACTGGCACGGAACGTCCACACTCATCCGACCCTCAGCGAGGCCCTGCAGGAAACCTTCCACGGGCTCACAGGACACATGATTAATCTTTGAAAGGTACGGCAGACGGACGTGGCAACTGAGGCAGGTGGAGTCGATGGCTGACCAGATACGCCAGGGCACCGAGCCGTCCACCTGGGCGCCGATGGCCTCGGCGATCTTCCGGGGCCTCTGGTTCGCTCAGCTTGGCTCCAATGTGGGCACTTGGATGCAAACTGTAGGCGCTCAGTGGATGCTGGTCAATGAACCGAATGCGGCCGTCCTGGTTTCCCTGGTGCAAGTCGCGACCACGCTGCCGGTGATGCTGCTGTCCCTGCCTTCCGGCGTCCTTGCCGACCTGCTCGACCGACGTCATTTGCTCATTTCGGTGCAGACGGCGATGGCCCTGACGGCCGGCCTTCTGGCGGTCCTCACCTGGGCCGGGGTGACCACTCCGGTGGTGGTGTTGGTGCTTTTGTTCCTCATGGGATGTGGTCAGGCCCTGACTGCCCCGGCCTGGCAGGCGATCCAGCCGAGTCTAGTGCCAAGGGCGCAGATTCCAGCGGCTGCAGCGCTGGGCGGTATGAACGTCAACGTCGGGCGCGCCGTGGGTCCGGCAATAGCCGGGGTGCTGGTGTCGGTATCGGGCCCGACCCTGGTGTTCGGGCTCAACGCGCTCTCTTTCATAGGGGTCGTTGTGGTCCTCATTGCCTGGCGTGAGAAGAAGCCGGCCGCACAGGCCCTGCCGATGGAACGCCCCGTTGCTGCGTTGGGCTCCGGCCTGAGATTTATCCGCAACGCCCCCGCGGTGCGGCGAATCCTTCTGCGGTCGGTGTTGTTCATCGTTCCGGCCAGTGCCCTGTGGGCGCTGCTGCCCGTTGTTGCTCACGGCGCCCTGCACCTGGAGTCGGCGGGCTACGGTGGTCTTCTAGGTGCACTTGGGCTGGGTGCGGTGCTTGGCGCATTCGGCCTTTCCCGGCTCAGGATGCGGTTCAGCGCCAACGAGCTGATGGCGGCCTCAGCGATCGTTTTTGGTGGCGCGACGGTGGGGCTAGCCTTGGTCCCCTCCGTGATCGTGGTCGCGCTCGTCCTTATTCTTGCGGGGACCGCCTGGCTGGTGGTGCTCTCCACCTTGAATTCGTCGATGCAGCTGATGCTCCCCAACTGGGTGCGCGCACGGGGCCTGGCCGCATACATGGTTGTCTTCATGGGTGGCCAGGCGGTCGGGTCGCTACTTTGGGGAGGCGTTGCCGGGCTGACGGACACCGTCTGGGCGTTGATCGTATCCGCCATTCTGTTGGGTATTTGTGCCATGTCGGTGGCAACCTGGCCGCTGCCGCCGACTATTGGCCAGCTCGACCTCACCCCCTCGGCGCATTGGCCCGAACCCGCACTGGCCTTTGAACCCGACCCCTCAGACGGCCCGGTCATGGTCCTGAAGACCTATCAGGTCGCTGCGGAAGATATTGATTCCTTCACCTCGCTGATGTGCAAGGTCGGCGAGGCACAACAACGCTCCGGCGCAATGCAATGGGGGCTCTTTGCCGATGGCAACGCCCCCGGCCGTTTCGTCGAGAAGTTTCTGATTCGTTCCTGGGAGGGTCACCTGCGCCAACACCAGGAAAGGAATACCGCCGCCGTTCAGGCCGTTCAGGCGCAGGCAGAAGCCCTGAGCATCGAGAGGCCAACCGTCAGGCACCTCATAGCGGCAACGGCCAACGCACCCCGGGGTGGAAAGTAGCCGGGTCCGCCTCCTGGCGGCACCCGGCCCTACCCGAGCCTTGAGTCGTCCGCGGCCCAGGTTACTCCCAAGCCGTCAGGGGGCCAGGACGCCTTCCGGTGCGAGGGCAGCTGGCGTCCAGCGCAGGTGTGACGTAGTCTGCACATCCGTATCCAGTTCCCTGAGCAGGGAGAGCCGGGGGCGGACTGCATCGGTGCGGCTGCTCGGCGGCTTCCGGCGTCCGGCCCTGAACTGCGGAACCCAGTCTGCTCCGTCGCCTTGGTATTCCTGCTCGGCAGCTGCATGCAGTGTCCACTGCGGGTCGTACAAGTGTGTGCGCCCGAGGGCCACGAGATCGGCGCGGCCCGCGAGCAGGACCGAATTGACGTCGTCGTACGTGGAAATGGCGCCGACGGCGATGACGGCCGCTCCCGCGGGCTCGGCGACTTCCTGTCGGATGCGGTCCGCGAAAGGCGTCTGGTAGCTGCGGCCGAAGGCCGGCTTCTCCTCCTTGGCGATCTGTCCGGTGGAGACATCTATGCCGGCAGCGCCGTGGGCGATAAAGGCCTTGGCTATGGCCAGTGAATCATCGGAGGTGTTGCCTCCTTCGATCCAGTCGGTCGCCGAAACGCGGACGGTCATCGGCTTGTGGGCAGGCCAGACCTTCCGAACAGCGTCGAAGACCTCAAGGGGGAAGCGCAATCTGTTCTCGAGGCTGCCTCCGTACTTGTCGGTCCTGCGGTTGGAGATGGGAGAGAGGAATGACGAGAGCAGGTAGCCGTGCGCCGCGTGCACTTCCAGGAGATCGAAACCGGCATCGGCGGCCCGGCGGGCGGACTCCACGAAGTCCGCCTTGACACTTTCCATTCCGGCCCGGTCGATCTCGCGGGGGGTCTGGTTTCCCGGGCCGTAGGGTAGCGCAGATGGCCCGACCGGCTCCCAGTTCCCTGCCTCCAGTGGTTCGTCGATGCCCTCCCACATCAGGCGCGTGGATCCCTTGCGGCCGGAATGTCCGAGCTGGACACCGATTTTCGCCGTCGACCGCGCGTGGACAAAGTCAACGATCGACTTCCAACTGTCCCGCTGGCCGTCGGTGTAGAGGCCGGAGCAGCCGGGCGTGATACGGCCTTCGGCGGAGACGCAGACCATTTCCGTCATGACCAGCCCTGCTCCACCGAGCGCCTTGGACCCCAGATGGACCAAGTGGAACTCCCCTGGAATCCCATCGGTAGCGGAGTACATATCCATCGGAGAGACCACGATCCGGTTCTTCAGTTCCAGCTCTCCGATGCGGTACGGCTGGAACATGGCCGGGGCGACAGTCGGTAGTCCCTGGAGCTCGGCGAAGTTCCGGTCTACGTCGTCGGCGAATTCAGGGTCGCGGAGCCGCAGGTTTTCCTGGGTAATGCGGCGGGATCGGGTGAGCAGGTTGAATGCGAACTGGGTGGGGTCCTGATTCCTGTATTGGCCGATCCTTTCGAACCATTCGAGCGAGGCCTGGGCGGCCCGCTGCGTGGATTCGACGACGGGCCGCCGCTCCACCTCGTAGGCGGACAGTGCGGACTCGAGGTCAGAGTGTTCATGAAGGCAGGCTGCCAGGGCCAGCGCGTCTTCCATGGCGAGCTTGGTTCCGGACCCGATGGAGAAGTGGGCGGTGTGCGCGGCGTCGCCGAGCAGGACGATGTTGCCGTGGCGCCAGCTGCTGTTGCGCACTGTGGTGAAGTTCAGCCACTTGGAGTTGTTCGCCAGGACTTCGTGGCCTTCCAGCTCGTCGGCGAAGATGCGGCGGATCTTCTCGATGGCCTTTTCATCGGACACGCCGGGCGGAAGCACCTCGCCGGCGGTTTCGTCAAAGCCGGCCGCCTCCCACACGTCGGGAGACATTTCGACGATGAACGTGGATCCTTCGTCAGAGTAGGGGTAGCCGTGAATCTGCATAACGCCGTAGTCGGTTTCTTTGACGAAGAACTTGAAGGCTTCGAAGACCAGGTCGGTGCCCAGCCACATGAATTTATTGGCCCGGGGATTGAGGTTGGGGCGGAACGAGTCGGCGTATGTTGCTCGGATCTGCGAATTCACACCGTCCGAAGCGAGCACCAGGTCGTAGCCGGCTTCGAGCTCCTGGATGGGCGGAGCGAGTGTGCTGAACCGCACGTCCACTCCGAGTTCGAGGCAGCGGCGCTGCAGGAGTTCCAGCAGCTCCTTCCGGCTCATGGCGGCGAATCCCTGGCCTCCAACGGTCAAGGTTTCGCCGCGGAAGTGGATGTCGATGTCCGACCAGCGCGCGAAGCGGCGGCTCATGTATTCGGCCACCACGGGGTCGGCGTTTCCGATGCCGCCCAGCGTCTCGTCAGAAAACACGACGCCGAAGCCGAATGTGTCCGTGGCGGCGTTGCGTTCCCAGAGCGTGATGTCGTGGGCAGGATCAAGCTGCTTCATCAGTGCTGCGAAGTACAGGCCTCCGGGGCCGCCTCCGACGATTGCGATCTTCATGGATCGGGTCCCTTCTAGGCTTGGGTTGCGGCCGCGTCGGCCAGCTGGTCGTTCTCGTTTTCGAGGTACTGCCGCAGCCGGAAATGCTGCAGTTTTCCGCTCGGGTTTCGTGGCAGCTCATCCACGAAGCGGATGTCGCGCGGGTATTTGTACGGGGCAATCGTCAGTTTGACGAAGTCCTGGATTTCCTTGCGTTTGGCCTCACCGGCCTCCACGCCTTCACGCAGGACGACGAACGCGCACACAACGCTTCCGCGGTCCGGGTCGGGGCGGGCGACGACGGCATTTTCCAGAACGTCCGGGTGCTGGTTGATGGCCGCCTCCACTTCGGGGGCGCCGATGTTATACCCGGAGGAGACGATCATGTCGTCCGACCGTGACTGGTATATGAAGAAGCCGTCCTCGTCCTGGACGAAGGTGTCACCGGTGATGTTCCAGCCGTTCCAGACGTACTTGGACTGCCGCGGATCATCCAGGTAGCGGCACCCGGTGGGGCCGACCACCGCCAGCCTGCCGGGTTGGTGAGGACCCAGTTCGGCGCCGTTGTCATCGAGGATGGCCGCCCGGAATCCGGGGACGGCTTTGCCGGTCGCCCCGGGCCTGCTGTCCTCACCGGGTGCTGAGATGAAAACGTGCAGCATTTCCGTGGCACCGATGCCGTTGACGAGCCGGACGCCGGTTGCATCGTAGACGGCCTGCCACGTTTCTTTGGGCAGGTGTTCGCCGGCGGACACTGCGATGCGCAGGCGGCTCAGCAATTCACCGCGGCCGGCCTTCAGGATGGCGCGATACGCGGTAGGTGCCGTGAAGAGTATGGAGGCACCGGCGTCGGCCGCGTTTTCCGCGAGTTCCACCGGAGCCGCCCGCTCCGTCAACAGCGCAGAGGCGCCAAACCGCAAGGGAAACACCACCAGGCCACCGAGCCCGAACGTGAAGGCGATTGGCGGAGACCCGGCAAACACGTCGTCCGGCATTGGCTGGAGGATGTGGCGGCCAAAGGTGTCTGCGATCGCGAGGATATCGCGGTGAAAGTGCATGGTGACTTTCGGGTCTCCCGTAGTCCCCGACGTCGGACCCAGAATGGCGACGTCGTCTGCCGCGGTTTCGACATTCGTGAAGGTTCCGCTCTTGGCAGCGCACCGCTGGACGAAATCTGCTCCGTCCGTGCCGCCGTAAGCCAAGAGGCTGACAGGTTCGCGTTCGGATGCGGAGGCCAGATCTTCCATGAAGCGATGGTCCGAGACTGCGAGGACCGGCCGTGTGAGCCGGATAAGTGTCGCCACCTCTGAGGCCCGCAGCATCGGCATGGTGGTGACGACGACGGCGCCGGCCTTGAGAACACCCAGCCAGGCGGCGACGAGCCAAGGGTTGTTGGGTCCGCGCAGCATGACGCGGTTGCCAGGGAGTACGCCGAAATCTTCGGTGAATACCTGGGCGGCTTGGTTGGAGCGCCGCTGCAATTCAGCGTAGGTCCATACGGTGCCGTCCGGCGTCCGGAGGGCCGGTCGGTCGCCTCCGAATTGCGTTACAGCCTCATCGATGAGAACTGCGGCCGCATTCAGCTGTTCAGGGTATTGGAGCTCGGGGAGGGTGAACTCCAATGCCGGCCAGGTTGAGGCCGGCGGCAGGTGGTCCCGCGTAAATGTGTCCACATGGGCCGATGTGCTCATGCCGCTCCTTCTAGGGTTCTTGCTTCTGATGTCGGATTAGGATCCGGGCCGGATCATGCCTTCTTGGGCGACGGTGGCCAGCAGGCGGCCGTCCCGGTCGAAGAAGTGGCCAAGGGCCATTCCTCGGTTGCTCTGGCCGGAGATGGCCTTCTGCGCGTAGAGGACCCATTCGTCGGCTCTTCCGTCGCGGTGGAACCACATGGAGTGGTCCAGGCTGGCTGTGGTGAGGCCGGGCGAGGACCAGTGCAGGCCCTGGACCCGGAGGAGAGGCTCCAGGATGGTGTAGTCGCAGACGTACGCAAGGGCTGCGCGGTGCAGATTGGAGTTCAGTCGATGGTCGCCGAGCTCGGGCAGGCCATCGAAGGCTTTCACCCAGATGGCCTGATGGGCCTCCCGTCCCCCTTCGACCTCCACGTAGACGGGGCCCGAGACGTGACGCATGTCGAAGCTGCGACCGGTGGACCAGTACTCAGCGGCGGGGCCTTCGACGCCGATGAGGACCTCGGCAGCACTGCGCTGCGATTCCGGATCGAGATCCGCAGGAGTTGCTTCCGCAGGAACAGGGGTCTGGTAGTCGGTGCCGTCTTCAGGAACCTGGAAGGATCCCATCGCAGCGAAGACCGTCTTCCCGTTTTGATAGCCGCGCACGCTTCGTGTGGAGTAGCCGCGGCCATCGCGCAGGTGCTCGACTTCGTAGCGCACGGTTGATCCAACATCCACGGGACGCATGAAGTAGCTGTGCATGGAATGGAGCGCCCGATCAGAGTCAACCGAGCGCATCATGGCAGCGGCCGACTGTGCCACCATGTCTCCGCCGTAAGCCTTGGGCCAGGGAACGTACTGGGTGGTGGCCTCGTATGCTTCCTCGTGCACTTGGGCCGGAACCGGAGTCAGTTCCACGGCGCGGAGAAACGTCGCTGATGTCAGGGTCTGGGCCGGCGTTGTCGCATTCATGGTGTTACGCCCGGCGATAACCGGCGAGGGTATCATCTGCAACATCTTCGAGGTTGACCACGATGTTCTCCGGCGTGCGGGTCGTGAGCCAGACCAGTTCCTCTGTCACGGACATGTTCGCCTCGACATGGGGCATGAACGGAGGAACGAAGACCCAGTCCCCTGCCTTCATGTCCTGGTAATCGGAAAAGTTGTCGCCGTAGTAGATCCGGCCGTGGCCCCGCAATACGTATCCGCCGGTTTCGGCTTCGCCGTGGTGGTGGGGCAAGGAGCGGTATCCGGGGACGTTGGAAACTTGTCCGAACCAGATCTTCGTTGCCGGGGTGTGTTGTATCGAGACGCCGGATACCCGGACACAGTCTCCGGACTGGGCAGTGTTGGTGTCTTCCTGCCCGGCCCGGGTGACGACAGGAACAACTTTGCCGTCGGCTCCCGCGTAGATGGAGTTGTCTCCCTCGGTCCGGTACTGGGTCTCTGTAGTGAGGTCGGTCATGGTCTTCACTCCTTGGTGTTTGTGGTGAGCGCGGGGATGCATGGGGTGGCCGCGCCATCGTTCGAATGGATACGGATCGGGTTTTCCAGGCGTCCGATGCCTGATATTTCGGTCGTCAGAACGTCTCCGTCCTGCAGGAAGCGGGGAGGGGTCATTCCCATTCCCACTCCCCCGGGGGTACCCGTGAGGACGAGGTCTCCCGGGCGAAGGATGGTGAATTGTGAGATATAGGACAAGAGGCGCGCAGGTCCGAAGACCAGTGTGCGGGTGTTCCCTTCCTGGACGAGTTCGCCGTTCACGTAACCGCGGACCTCAAAGTCTCCAGCGACGTCCTCGGGCGTGACCAGCACCGGGCCGACCGGGGTTGTCGCGTCGAAGGCCTTCCCTTGGAACCATTGCAGGGTGCGGTTCTGCCAGTCGCGCATCGAAACATCGTTGGCCACGGTGTAGCCAGCGATCGCCTCCTTGGCCTGCTCTTCGCCGGCCTTAAAGAGCGGGCTTCCGACGACGACAGCCAGTTCTGCTTCCCAGTCGACCTTTTCGCTTCCCCGGATGTCGATCACGTCGGTTGCGCCCGTCAGTGTGTCCGCGTGCTTGGCGAAGAGCGTCGGGTATTCGGGGAGATCCCGGCCCATCTCCTGGATGTGGTCACCATAGTTCAAGCCGCAGCAGATGACCTTCCCCGCCTCGGGCACCAGTGGCGCAAATATTGCACTACCGGCATCAATCGTCGTCCTGCCGGCTTTCGATCCCTCAACCGCGGCCTCGACGGTAGCGCGCCAGTTCGGATCGGCCAGAAGGGCTCCAACGTTCGGGTAGGACAACGGCAGAAACGCATCGGCACCAAGCCCAATGACCGCCGTCGTGCCGCCCCAACTTGTGCGGAGTGTGGCAAGTTTCATCCGTCCGATTCCCTTCGGTCCGTGCCAGGTTGCGTGAGATTTTTGATATGTCGACTTTTTTACGGTCGTCACATATGCTCAAGGTAGCACGACGGAATCGATCCGAACAAGGGTCTTTTTCATCCATAGGAACCACCACTCATTTTCAGGAGGAGCACCATGAGCAAGAGGACCGTCAACCCCGAAACACTGCCCGCGCCGTCCGGTTACGCCCACGGCATCCTCGCCGGAAACGCGGTTTACCTCGGAGGCCAGACCGCGCTCGATCGCGACATGCAGATCGTCCCCGGCGGCATCGTGGAACAGTTCAGGCAGGCGTTCTCGAACGTCCTGACCACCCTGGCGGAAGCCGGCGGCCAACCCGAAGATCTGGTGAGCGTCACCATCTACCTGACCGATGTGGACGACTACATTGCCAACGGGAGGGAAATCGGGCGGATCTGGCGCGAAATGGCAGGCTCGGAGTATCCCGCAATGGCAGGAATCGGCGTTACCCGCCTGTGGCAGAAGGAAGCCATGATCGAGATCCAGGGAGTCGCCGTCATCCAGGATCGCTGAAGGCCGACTTAAGAATTCCGACGGCGGGGACTCCCCACCCTCGGGACCGGAACCTCCGGTGACGCAGGCACGCTCGGATTGAGCCGCTGGGATCGCCGGAGGTTCTTTTGCGCCGCAATCCGCCCTGCTTGCGCGGGCCTGCTACTCCGCGTGCTGAGAGGCAACCGCATCCACGACGGCGGCAGGCCAGGGTTGCGCTTTGTCGGACCCCGGCGGGACGTGGGCGACCGTCACTGTGCCGAAGGCGGCAAGGCCACCAGGCAGTTCGCCGTGCGGATGACTTCGAACCTCAAAGGCATATGTCA
Source organism: Arthrobacter sp. efr-133-R2A-120 (assembly GCF_030209835.1). Classification (GTDB taxonomy): domain Bacteria; phylum Actinomycetota; class Actinomycetes; order Actinomycetales; family Micrococcaceae; genus Arthrobacter. The sequence continues at coordinate 11,739 of NZ_JARVRF010000022.1, forward strand.
TGGAAGCCCTACCCAGCTTGGAAATACCCACTGTTGCAGTGATGCGCTGCCCGAACCACAACTTGGCTTTGAAGTGGATCTCCTGGTGGACGCGAGGCACGCTGGGAAAATAGTCGGGCAGCTGGAGCCTGCGCAGGAAGAGCTCCGCCTCGGCAGACTCCACCCAGCGCATGATCGCCGAATTGTGTTGATGCCCGGACGCATCGGTATCCACCCACTCCACTGTGCGCTCGACACTGGCGCGGGGACTTATGCGGGACATGCGCTCCATAGCGGCTCCTCTCGACATTCCGAACCCCAGGATCGAAACTCCTGACGGTCCTAATTTCTCAACCATAACAATATATAGAGAAGTATTTACGAGCGTCACCATAGCGTCATACACTTGATTCATGCCGCATGTATCGCGGACACAAGAGTGTTCCGTTCTACTTGCATTTCCAAGGAGACGACGATGTCTGGTTCACGCTTTGAAGAAGACAAGGGAAATGCCCACGAACTGTCCGTGAGGGCCTTGCTTGAGGAGAGTTCAGGGCCGTGTTTGGTGGCATCACACCTGTTGCAACTGCCTGGGCCGGCCTGACGTTCATCTGACACCGGGGCCTGCCGATGTAGCCTATGACTGTCACTGAAACCCGAACCAATAGAGGTAGTACTGAATGGCCAACGCCGATGCTGTCCCCGACGTTGCCCCGATGCCACGCCATCAACACCTGATCGTTACCGTGTATGGCCTCTACGCCCGCAACCAGGACGGGACATTCGCTGTTGCCGACCTCATCCAGCTTCTAGGCGACCTGGGAGTGGAGTCGGCAGGTGTACGGTCTTCCGTGTCGCGGCTGAAGAAGCGCGGCGTGCTCGTCAGCTTGAAGCGTGGAGGCTCCGCTGCCTACAAGCTTTCACCCGAACTTGAGGACGTCTTCACGGCAGGCGACGAACGTATTTTCGCTCCACGCCGCGCCAAGAAGGACGACGCCTGGCTCCTGGCGTCGTTCTCTGTCCCTGAGGCCCAGAGGCACCTACGGCACAAGCTGAGGACCATTCTGACCCGTATAGGGTGCGGCCAGGTGTCCCCGGGGTTGTGGATCGCACCCGGCAATTTGGCACACGAGGTGGAACAACTACTTCGACGCGCCGGCCTCATGGACTATGTCGATCTGTTCAAGGCGACTCACCTGACCGAGGGACACATCCACGAGAAAGTGGGGCAATGGTGGGACCTGCCCTCGCTTGAAGCGCTCTACACCGACTTCATGGAGCAGCACGAGCCTGTCCTCCAGCGGTGGTTGCAGCACGAACAAGGGGATTCCGAGTCCCCCGAGCTGCTGAAGCAGGCCTTCGCCGACTATGTCCCCATGGTCACCCAATGGCGTCGGCTGCCCTACATGGACCCTGGACTTCCCCAGGAGTACCTGCCCGATAACTGGCACGGCCTCGCCGCCCAGGAACTCTTTACAAGATTGCACGAACTCCTTGGCCCCAAGGCCCAGCGCTACGCCTTGTCCGTCGTCGGCGCAAATTAGTCCGGACAGCACGGCCGTCAGAAGGAGCCGGGCCCGTTGTGCCGGTCCCGGCCCCTTCGCTGAATCAACGCCCCTTCGTTGACGGCCCGGCCTGCGGGTTCCAGGCCGATGATGGGTCAGTGGCCTTGGAACGCCTCCGCCAGCCACCAGGATCCGCCATCCGAGGCGATCTTTGCATCGATCACGAGAGGGCGTTCCTGCTTCCCGTTGCGGTACAAAGCAACCCAGTCACGCACCGGCTGGAGGTCATCCACCGTGCGGACCGTGACACCGTCGGCGCCGTATCCCCTGGCGATGGCTGCGACGTCGGTATCCGGGAAGCACACGGTGCCCAGCTCTGCGTCCTCGTGGTGTTCGGCGAAGTGGTGGACCTCGGCGCCGTAGGCGGCGTCGTTGTAGATGATGCAGACGAGGGGCAGCTTGAGGCGCACGGCCGTTTCCAGTTCCGTGATGCCCATCAGGAACCCGCCATCCCCTGCGCCGAGGACAGGCAGGCGATCCGGGCGGGCGACGGCTGCACCTATGGCCGTGTACAGGCCCAGGCCGATTGCCTGGAAGGCCTGGGTGAAGCAGAAGCCAAACTCGTCCGGCACCGCCAGATATTGACTCGGGTATCCCATGAAGTTGCCCGAGTCGACGGCGACAATCCTGTCAGCCGGGAGGATCGAATCGAGTTCCCGGCTGATCACCCGCGGATCGATGGACGTCGCCGTGGACAGGTCCGGTGTTTCAACGTCCCGCCACCGCGAGCCTTGCTTGATGGTCAACGCGTTCTGCTCGGTGCGGTACTTTTCCGCGGAGGCCGGCTGGATCCTGCGCAAGGCCGCCACGGCGTCCTCCGCCACGAGGGCAGAGTCGCCCAGCACGCCGAGGGTGATCGGCCGGTTGGCGGCCAGGGCTGCGTCTTCGACGTCGATCTGGATCACTTTGGTGCCGGCGGAGATCAGCCTTCCGTGCCGCATGGTCCACATGTTCAAGGTGCAGCCCCATCCGACAATGAGGTCCGCTCCGCTGATGAGCTCCGCAGTAACCGGGGACGAAAAGCCACCGGAAATGCCCAGGTTGTGTGAATCGCCGTTGAACAGGCCGCTTGCGACGGCGGAAGTTGCCACGAGCGCCCCCGCATGCCGGGCCAATGCCAGTATGGAGTCCCTGGCGCCCCTCCCGCCGCGTCCCGCGACGAAGACCGGACGGCGGGCCTCGGCAATCAGGCCCACAAGTTTTTCCACGGCAGCGGCATCGGGCCTGATCCGGGATGGTTCCTGAATCCCAATATCGCCAAGCAGATCCGGCGCCGTTGCGTTTTGCACGTCGAGGGGCAGGTTGAGGACAACGGTGCGACGTTCATTGACGGCGGTCCGGAAGGCCCTCACCGTGTCTGCGATTGCGGTGTCGGCTGAATGGATCCGTTCGGCCACAGCCCCGACGCTTCGGGCAAGCGCGTCCTGGTCAATCTTGAAGTTCGACCGGATCGCGGCCGCCTGGGTGTCGGCAGTGAGCACGATGAGGGGCGTGCGGCTCTTCGCTGCTTCACCGATTCCCGTGATGGCGTTGCTCAGACCGCAACCCTGGTGGGTTGTCACCACGCCCACCTTCCCCGACATCCTGGTGTAGGCATCAGCCATGGTGGCCGCCCCGCCCTCGTGCCTGGCCGCAGTATAGGGAATCCCTTCCTTGATGAGGGCATTGGTGACCTCAAAGTTGCCGCTGCCAACAACGCCGAAGACGTGTCCGACTCCCAAGCGGGCGAGGGTCCTCCCTACCAGCACGGACACTTGAGCCTTCCCGTTCATGAAGCCTCCACCAAGGCGTAGACACGGCTCGGGCTGCCGGTTCCACCAACGATCGGCAACGGCGCGACCACCAGGGTGGCGCCTACGACCGGGAGGCGGTCTAGCCGCCGGAGCGATGTCACTCCGTATTTGTCCGCCCCGAGGAGGAAGGAATGGACCGGGAACATGGGGTCCATGTTTGCCGCCTGGCCGGCATCGATGCCAACGGTTTCCACGCCGAACCCGCTGATTCTGTCGTTGCCGGCAATCCACTTGGCGCCTGCAACAGAAACTCCGGGAGTATGCGGACCGCTTTCGTCTGCATTGACGAAGTCCGCCGCATTTCGTCCGCGGGCGGACCAGCCGGTCCTGAAGATCACCCAGCAGTTCTCGGGCAGTTGACCGTGCTCTTGTTGCCACTGTTCAAGGTGCTCCGGTTCGAGCAGGAAATCAGGGTCCTGCGCTACCTCGGCCCTCTTGTCGATGACGACGGCGGGGCCCAACAGTCGCCTCGGTTCGATCCGGTCCACCGACTTTCCCTCGCGGCCCGTAATCCAGTGGACAGGTGCATCCAAGTGGGTGCCGGCATGCTCACCGACGGTGACGTCGTTCCACGCCCAAGCGGGTCCGGCGTCGTCGAAATTGCTCAGCGGCGAGAGCGTGAGACCTACAGTGTTGGCGAGCGGCTGCGGCAGGCTAAGTACGGGGGTATCACCGCTGAGGGGTGTCGTAAGGTCGATGACTTCGATCGAGCCATCGGACAGGGCCGCCATGAGCGCGCTGAGGACAGACATTTGTTCTCCTATGGTTTTGATGATTTGTTCAGTCTTTGGGCTACGAGGTGACCCGAGCCGCCGGAAAGCCCGGGACCGGGGTGGGTTGAAGCGCCTATATGCCACAACCCCCTCATCGGGGTCCTGTGTCCTGCGGCCTCAGGGAAGGGACGCCACAGCAGATTCTGGAAGAGCTCAGCAGATCCCCCGTAGGGGTCGCCTTTGACGGCGTTGGGGTTCTCCGAGGCCAGGTCAGTGGGTGCCAAGATGTCCCATGCCAGGACAGAGTCCCGCGTACCTGGCGCGAAGTGTTCAATCCGCGACAGGACACGTTCCATGTACTGTTCCTTCAGCTCTACGGACCAACCGTCGTCCACGGCAAGCACCCCTGCGGCATCCCCTTTGGGCGCGAAGGGCACTTCCTGCAGTTGCACCCAGAGCGTCGCCTTGCCACGGGGGGCCCGGGAAGGGTCGAGTACGCACTGCTGCCCGACCACCACGGTCGGTTCCGCCGGCAGCAGACCCGCTTCGGCCTGGGCGCACGCTATGCCTGTACTGTCGGAGCCGTTGCTCACGTGCACGAGGGGAACCGTGTTCAGCCTGGCGTCCAGCCATTCCACGGGTTTGTCCAGAGCGAGGTGGATCTGCATTGCGCCGCGGCCGTTCTGGTACCGTACGGCGGCTTTGGCTGTGCCGTCCGGTGCTTGGCTGAGCAGCCGGGAGTACAGGGCTTGCGGAGAGACGTTGGCAAGGACCGTGTTCGTGTCGATGGGGCCGTTGGACGTCTTGAGGCCCACAACTTTGCCGGCTTCCACGAGGACTTCGTCCACATCTGTATCCAACAGAATCCGTACGCCTTTTTCACGCAGCAGGGACTCAAAGGCGGCAACAAAGTTCGAGGCACCACCTTTGACCACGGGAAGGCCATGGGTGTGCATGCTCATGGCCATGACGGGCAACATGACGCCGCCAGTGGCCTGGTCTGGGCCAAGACCGGCATGGAGCAGCCATGGGGACCAGAGCTGGTCTGCCTCCCACCCGTCGAACCGGCTCCTGAGGTAGTTCCGGCCGCTCATCACTGAGTCCCGCACGAACGCCTCCGTGTCCTTGATCTTCCCTCGCTTCAAGGCGCCGAAGGCGATTTTCAGGACCTGCTTGAAGGATCGAAGTTCAGCGCCGAATGCACCGAAAACGGTCCCGGCGTTGCGGCCGAGGTCTTCCAGCATCGTGAGGTAGGCGCCTTCGTCCTCCGGGGCATGGAGCCCCGCCGCAGTGACACTCGGGTCGCGGTGGGCTATGGCAACCCGGTGTGCGCCGGTCCGGGCGTCGCCAGCCACGCTGGCTGTTACGGCGCCGTCCGTGTTGCAGTATTCCAGCCCCCTGGCATGCAGTTCCCGTCCCAAGGACTGATAGGCGCCTCCCGACACGAACAAGGGATGCCAAGAGGAAAAGGTGTCGTGGACAAAGCCCGGCAGTGTCCGTTCCGAGGAGTGGATGAAGCCGCCGAGCCTGTCCTGCCGTTCGATCAGGCACACCTGCTTCCCCGCGAGGGCGAGCTCCGCTGCGGCCACCAGGGAATTGATCCCTGAACCGATGATCGCTATTTCACTGGAGGTCATGCGGTGCCTCCTCTCTCAGAAGTCCGGATGGCTGGCGGTGGCGTGGTACTTCCCGCCGTGGAACACCAGGGGCGCTCCGCCCGGGTTTTCGTATTTCTCCACCTCGCCCACGTAGATCACATGGTCGCCGGCGTCGTGCCGGGATACGGTCCTGCACTGGAAAGTGGCCACCGCCCCGTCCAACAGTGGAACTCCCGCAATTCCTTCCGATGTCTCGGCTCCCTCGAACTTGTCGATAGAGGGAGTGGCGAATTGCCGCGACAGCACGTGCTGGTCGCTCGCAAGGATGTTGATCGCGAAATAGGTGGATTCCTCAAAGTCGGTGAGGCTTGGAGCCCGCTTGCTGGGGCACCACAGCACCAGAGGGGGTTCCATGGAGACGGAGGTGAAGGAGTTGGCGGTCATGCCCACTTTCCGTCCGTCCGCCGCAAGGGTGGTGACCACGGTGACGCCGGTGGCAAACTGTCCAAGCGCGCCCCTGAAGTCCCTCAGGTCAAAGGCGGCGGAGTCTTCCGATTTCTTGGACTGCACGAAATCTTCCGCTGCCGCGGGGTCAAACCACCATGGATGGAAGGTTCGGGGATCATCAAATCCGGCCGCGACGCTTGAAGCCAGGGCAGGATGCTCCGAGGCCTCGCCCAACGCCGCCTTTTGGTGTTCCCTGCGTGGCTTGAGCATGTCATTCGTCCACGTGACCGCCCATTGACCCCAGCCACGCCAGAATTCGTCGAAGGTCCTTTCCATCCATTTCCGGTCGAAGGCTTCCTGCCCCCTGCGAACGATGGAGTCCAGGTAGTACCGGGAAGCCAAGGTTGCGTTGTTTGAGCCTTGGCCCGTGAGCGGGTCGTTGAGCAGCACCGCATCTCCGAGGCCGAAAACCAGTCCGCCGTTGCCCAACTCCCCCACTGCGGAACGCACGGTAGGGGTGATGCGTCCCAGGAGAGTCGCACCTTCGTCCGTGAGGACTGCATCCGCAAAGTTCTTTGCTTCATGCGGGAAGTGTTCCTCCAGGATTTCCAGTGAACGCTGAAGCTGCTCGACCGGCGTGCGGATGTCGCTCCAGCGGTCCATAGGACCACCCACGACTCCCTCGAAGACCATCATTTGGCAGGGCCCTGAGACGGTCAGTCCGGGAAAAGTGAAGAACTCCCCGACCCCGGGCACCATGGACATGCGAATGCTGTCATCGCGCTGCCCCGGCAGCTCTCCGGCACCGGGCTCTTCTTCCGCCCCAGGCTGCTCCCCGCCCGGGTTGCCAACGCTGACATAGTTGAGCGCGAGGACCCGCTGCGGACGATCGAAGGGTGACTTGGCCTTGTCCCTGGGAAAGATCTGGCCGATCTCGCCCTTGCCGGTGCTGACGATGACCAGTTCGTAGTCGCGTGCGAGTTCCTCGAGCATGCGCGGAGTGACCTTCTCGATTCGGAAGTCCCCGCCGGCGGCTACGAATGCCTCGATCCACGCGGCACTCTTGATCCGCTGGTCGATCGAGCGTGCCGGCGCATCCAAGGGGGCCTCCCAGTCAATCGGATCCGCCGAGCCTCCCCCGTCGACCCGCACTCGGATGGCATTGATGGCGGGCACCGCCCCGCTGTCATAGAGTCCGCTTAGCGCCGGGCCCAGCTGGGCCTCCGCGGCGAGGGCGGTGGCAAACATGCACTGGCTGGACATGACCTTGCCCGTCCGGATTTGGGTGGCTGAGCGATCCGAGAAGAGCGTAATCGCGTACCCCTCCCGCTGCAGGCCCAGGGCCAGCTGGGCGCCGGATTCGCCCGCACCGATAATTGCAATCTTTCGCATTTCCAGACTTCCTTCACACGACGTTGTTCAGCAAATTGCCAGAGGGCGTGGCTAGGAGACCCTGGCGGCGTCGACGCTCGCCAAGTAGGCGGCCGCCTTGTCCGGGGACATGAACCACTCCTGGAAGTCCGGCGGGTTGTTGAATCCGTTCACGAACCGGTTGGCGATTTCCGCCGACTGGTTCGCTGCACCAAGAAGCTCCAGGACATGCGGCGGGGGCGGCGCGAGGAGGGCATTTGTCCATTGGGCTACGTGCTTGGCGTAATTCCAGTAGCTTTCGAAGGTGGCCTGCATGAAGGCAGCGTCGAAGACGCCGTCACCGTGTTCTTTGATGCTCTTCAGGTAGGAAGCTGCGCATTTGCTGGCGTTATTGGATCCTTGGCCGGTAATTGGATCGTTGAGGACCACGACGTCGGCCAGGCCCAGCACCTGCCTGCCGCTGGGCAACGTAGCGATGGGGTGGCGGACCGTCGGCGGGAACCGTCCCTGCAGGAAACCGTTCGAATCGGTGAGTTCGACGCCGGAAGCACGGTCTGCTTCCCACGGGAGGAAGGCTTTGAGGATGTTCTTGGAGGTTTCCAAGTGCTCCTGCGGCGTGAGGCCTTTCCAGCAGTCCATCGGGCCGCCTGGAATGCCTTCGAAGACCATGATTTCGCAGGGTCCCGTGGTTGTCAGCGCGGGGAAGGCGAAGTATTCCCCGACCCCGGGGATGAGGTTGAAGGAAACGGCAGAATATTCCTCCCGGGGCGTCATGCCGTTCACGTACGTCAGCGCAAGTGCTCGCTGCGGTGCGTCGTAGGTGCTTCGCCCGGCGTCCCGGGTGAAGAGCTGCGCAATTTCGCCCTTACCCGCTGCGACAATGACGAGATCCGATTCCCGTGTGTATCTTTCGAGTTCCTCTACTCCCGCATCCTCAAATATCAGTTCGCCGCCTCGTTGAACAAAGGCTTCCATGAAGCGCGGGAATTTCACTCGCTGGTCAATCGACTTGGCAGGGTTGTCCAGCCGGGAGGCCCAGCCAATGGCCTTCTCTCCCGGATTTTCAGGATGGGGAACGGTGAACGAGATCCCGTCGACAGTCGGGGCGTCCGGCCAGAAATCCAGTTCAAGGCTGCGTTCGTGTTCCAGCGCGTCGTGGAAAATGCACTGGCTTGAGGAGACCTTGCCCTCCCGGATTTCCTCGGGAGTTCGGTTGGAAACCATGGTTACGGCGAACCCGCCATCCAGCAGCCCGATTCCCAGTTGCAGCCCCGACTGCCCTGCTCCAACGATGGTGATGTGACGTTGTGTCATGTTGTTGCCCCTTTGTCCTTAGATCTTCTCGGCATGTCTGAATGATTTGGGTCCCGCTGCCGCGAACACGGTGGGGGAATCTAGCCCAACTGGGAGCGGGAAACTAGTTGATGGCCAGCCTTGGCGCCGGTTTGGGCAAGTTTGTTCCCATCCCTGGCGCGGTTCGTGAACCACCTTGACGTTCTTCACTTGCACTCACCTCTCTTTAGCCGCGAGCAGGGGTATGGTCTCCTCGGCACGTTCCGGGCCCAACGCGGAGTACCCGCCGTCGACCGCCCAGTCAGCACCGGTGACGAAACTTGCCCGATCACCTGCGAGGAAGGCGACGACGTCGCCGATCTCCTCAGGACGGCCAACCCTCTTCAGCACATGAAACGGCGCGGCAACAGAATCCGTCTTGCCGATGTTTCCGTTGCTGAGGGTATCCATGATGTTGCTCCAGACCCACCCCGGACTCACCGAGTTGACCCTGATCCCGTCCTCGGCGAAATCGACCGCCATGCTCCTGGTCAGCTGAACAAGGGCCGCCTTGCTCGCGGGATAGAGCCACCTCCCCGTCTGGGCAACGGAACTGGAGATCGAAGTGAAGTTCACGATGGCGCCGTGCCGGGAGGCCTTCAGGTGGGGCCGCGCGGCCTTGGCAGCCATCACAGCGCTGACCAGGTTGACGTTCAGTGCTTCAAGCCAGTCGCTCCGGCCGGATTCCGCACCGTCGTCCTTATAAGTGCAGGCCAGGTTCACGAGGATGTCGACGCTGCCGTGCCGTGCGACAGTTTCATCCATGAGGCGGGACAGCGCCGCATCGTCAGTGATGTCGGTCTGCGAAAAGTGGATGCCGCCGCCCAGGGCATCCACCTGGGCGCCTCCTGCGGCGTCAATATCTGCGACGACGACGGCGGCGCCCGCGTCGCGTAGTGCGGCAGCTACGCCCTGGCCGATCTTTGTCACGCCTCCGGTAACGATTGCGGTCCTGCCTGAGAGTCCGGACATCGCCAAACCTTTCATCGGTAATCAGTGGGATGGTTGATTGCTTGGGTGGGACGGTCGCTTACTTCGCGGACGGTCTTGGGATTGGCCGTGGGTGAGTCCGTTCCCACTCCACGCGCCGCTCGTGCACGAGCTTGACGTTCTTCATTTCCGCTCACCTCGCTAAGGTGGATTCGTTGTTGCTGTTGTATGACCTGCGTCATACTTGTCCTAGAAGTGACTCTATTCACACCCTGAAAACCGGTATATCCACTTGGCGCAGGGCACATCCGAAAAGCGAAACCCTGGGAAAGTCGGTGCCAATGGTCAGGATTCTTCCGCGCGACGTCTTGAGGGGCCTCCCCACGGTCGCCACGACCGACGTCGATGACGCACACGAGAAGATTGCCAATTTGTTCTGCGGCCACGACCTCGTTCCTCGCACGCGTGGAACGTCGGTGGACATGAAGCTACGCTCCCTGCACAGAGGCGACGTCGGAATCGAGTACCTGGACTACGGTGCGGACGTCCGGATCGACCCCCAAGGCCTGGAAAACTTCCATCTGATCCAGATTCCACTGGCGGGGCACGCCCGCATGGACGTGGGCTCAAGCACCGTGGATTCCAGCCCCAGAGTCGCGACCGTTCCACCCGTCGATCGCCCTTTTTCAATGGCCTGGGATCAAGGAACCCCCCATTTGATCGTCTACGTGCGCCGCCTGGCACTCGCAACCGTGGCCGAACAGGTCTATGGTGAGGCTGCCAGCAAGGCGGTGGACTTTGGCTATTCGATGAACCTCGCCACAGCCGCCGGACGCGCTTTCCTGAGATCCGTCGTCGAACTCCACGACGACATGATCAGCGAGGCCGACGGCGCCGCGCCCGTTTTTGTCCAGAAGCTTCTGGTAGACACCATGCTGTCCCGACTGCTCATGGCGATGGACGACGCCCCCGCGGAAAGCGGTGACCGCAACCCGGATTCTGAGAGCAGATTGATTCGGCGCTTCAGGGAGCTCCTGGAACATCATTCATCGGAGGATCTTGCCGTCCCGGACATAGCGGAGAACCTCGGGGTTTCGGTCCGCACCCTTCAACTCGCCCTACGCTCCGAGACAGGGGCAACGCCGTCGGAACTGCTGCGGAGGGTACGGCTGGACCGCGCCCGGGAAATGCTTCTCGAGGCCGAGCCGGGCGAGCAAACCATCATTTCGATAGCCGAGCGCTGCGGATTCTCCCATCAGGGACGTTTCTCTGCTTTGTATCTGGACACCTTTGGGGAACTGCCCTCGGAAAGTCTGCGGCGGTAACAGAGAACGCTTCCGCGATGGCACGGGACCGGTGAACTCATGCCGGAAAAGATGATCGCGCTGATCGGCATTCCGAGGCAGCGCGCCATGTCGGCAGGGACACCACGGCACACGATCCGCGTCAGTGACGAACTGCGGAACGAAGCCCACCGCAAAGCAGTGCGGGAAGGCACGTCCGTGTCCGAACTCATCCGCACCCGGCTCCGTGACTACGTCTCGGCGCCGGCCGAGCACCGGCACACCATCGCCGACTCCCTCGTCTACTTGGTCCCTGACCATTTCAACGACCTGCACGGCCCCGCGACCGGAACCATGGAACTCCCCCTGCACCCGGCTGATTGTTCCTCCTCGCCGGCGGCCAGGCCCTGATGAGATAACCCTTCACGCCTTGAGGTTTGGCAGGGATCCGGCTTCGGCCGACCGGGCCAGGATTGTCCACAGATAGCGGATGGCACGCTCAACGCCTTCCTCGTCCACGCCGGCGATAAGTTGGAGCACCAGGCCGTCGAGGGCCGCGAAGGCGGCCTGCGCCGCCCCCGAATCACTGCCTAATCCCAAGCGGCCAAGTCCGGCCGATAGCGCCGAAATGTAGCTTTCGTAGAGGTGGCGGACCGCGCCAGCGAGTTCCGGACGCCGTCTTGCCTCCAGGATCATTTCGTACTGGAACGTCTGCAGGTCCGGGTTTTCGCGTATGAGCGCCATGAGGCTGCGGCAAAAATCGTCTTCATTCGAGGGCAGGTTCTCCAGCCCGGACAGGCCAATCGACCGGCTGACCGACCACTCCAGCGCCGCCTCGATCAGGGCATCCCGGCTACCGAAGTGATGGGCCACGAGCGAGTTGTTCACGCCGGCGATCTCGGCGACGGCACGGTACGTCAGACCCCGCAACCCCTTCCGTGCCACCACGTGAATCGTAGCGGCGAGCAGGGCTTCCCTGCCGGTGCCATAACCGGCACTGACGAACTCTTCCATAAGGCAGAGTCTAATGCCCTTCGAAACAGTCTTGACGGCAACACTAAGCAGATGCTTAGATGTGATCCTCACCACAACTAAGCATCTGCTTATTTTCAGCATCAACACCAAGGAGACACCATGTCCACACCCACGTCCGCACTTGAATTCACCGTCCACGACGCCTTTGACCCGGAAAAGTATGAGCCGTTCGACCTGGGACGGGTGCAGTGGGTCCGCCGGCCGGGCGACGGGAACCGCCCCGCCCTGTCCGCCGGATTCTGGCACGTGACACCCGAGGAAGCACCGGAGCCCTTCGATTTGCTGATCGAGGCCGACGAGACCATCCACATCATCGAAGGACACCTCCTGATCGAAGTTGAAGGAAGCGAGAGCTTTGACCTGAAGCCAGGTTCGGCAGCGTCATTCAACAGGGGCGCCCGGACTCGATGGAGCGTCGTTGAAACCACCACCGAGTTCTTCGTTTACTCCTGACCCCGCTCCCCGAATAGGACCAGCAAAGGCTTGACCATGACTGAAACCACCTTCCGGACCGAACAGACCGACGTCGTTATCATCGGCGCAGGCTTCGCCGGGCTCACGGCAGCCCGCGAACTGCGCCACGCCGGCCTGTCCGTCGTCGTCCTCGAAGCCCGCGGCCGGATCGGCGGCCGCACATGGCTGGACGAGCGGCTGGGCCGCCCCTTGGAAATTGGCGGCACCTGGGTGCACTGGACCCAGCCGTACGTCTGGGCAGAAATGAAACGGTACGGCCTGGGGACCGTGCAGAGTCCGGTCCCGGAGACCGCCTATTGGTGGGCGGACGGGAAGCGACACCAGGGCGACCCAGAGCAACTGCTAGGTGATATCGACGCATCCAACCGTAGGCTCATGGACGAATCACGCCGGTATTTCCCAGAGCCCTTCATCCCGTGGGCGAATCCGGAAATCAGGGAAATTGATGCAACGCCCCTGCCGAAGAAGATCGCAGAGCTGCAGATCACCGACTATTCCAAGGACATCCTGGAATCCTTCTGGGCACTGAACTTCAACGGACCCCTAGACGATGCGGCATTTACGCAGGCCCTCCGCTGGGTCGCGCTCACCAACGGGGACTGGATGGTCAGCTTTGAAGCGTGCGCCACGTTCAAGATCCAGGGCGGCACCGAGGCGCTCATCCAGGCCATGGCCGCGGGCACAGACATCCGGCTGGATACAAAAGCCATCGCTGTCGAACACGACGAGGCGGGCGCTACCGTCAAGACTGCGGAGGGCTCGAGCTATCGGGCGAACCATACAGTCTGCACCGTCCCCTTGGGTGCGATGCGCGGGATCTGCTTCGAGCCGCAGCTTCCGGATTCCAGCAAGAACGCCATTTCCGAAGGACAGGTTTCCAAGGGCATTAAGGCCTGGATCAAAGTCAAAGGTAGACGGAAGCCTTATGTCGCACTGGGGTCCGCCGATTGGCCGCTCAATTTTGCGCAGACTGAGTATGACCAAGACGGAGACACCATCCTTGTGGCCTTTGGCCCCGATTCCTCGAAGCTGGACGCCTCGGACCTCGGCCAGGTGCAAGCCGCCATCGACCTACTAGTCCCCGACGCGGAAGTTCTCGAGGTCGCAAGCCATGACTGGACGGCAGACCCCCTGTCCGGGGAGACGTGGCCCATGCATCGCCCCGGATATCTCACCGAGGCTCTGGCCGTTTTCCAGAAACCACAGGGCCGCCTCCTCTTCGCCGGCTCCGATTACGCCGCCGGCTGGGGCGGTTTCATCGACGGAGCCATCGAGAGCGGCCTCGAAGCAGCCCGCACCATCCAAGACGCCACGCCGGTTTAACATGAAGTGCTGCAATGACGGCCGGGACTAAATGCTCAGCTGGTGGTTGCCGGGCGCCGGGATTCGCCGGAGGCGTCGCTGGAATTCAGCAGCCCGGACACCAGCTTGCCCACCTGGATCACGGCCGACCTGATTTTCGCGGGGTCGGTGATCGTGAGGAACTGGAGCATGAGGCCGTCCAGGGCGGCAAAGATGGCCAGGGACGCTTCGCCGGTGGTGTCGAGACCGCGCTGGCTCAACGCCTCTTCGACGGTGCCCACGTAGGTCTTGTAAAGCCGTTCCACCATCGCCAGGATCTTCGGGTTGCGCCTGGACTCGAGGAGCATTTCAAACTGGAAGAGCTGCAGTTCGGGTTCAGCCGACACCGTAGCCATGAGCGAGTCGGCGAATCCTTCATCAAAGTCCGCGATACCGGCCAGGCCCGTCTCCTCGATGGAGCGCTGAACGGCCCACTCCATGGTGGCAGCCAGAAGTCCCTCGATAGATCCGAAGTGGTGGGTAACAAGCGTATGGTTCACGCCGGCCCGGGCGGCCACCGCGCGATACGTGACACCCCTGAGGCCCTTTTCTGCGACGACGTCGATCACCGCCGCCAGAAGCGCGTCGCGGCCGTCTCCGTACGGCAACCTCCGTGAATGCTGGCTCATAAGGCGAGTCTAGCCTCGTCGGCTGGCACCGAAAGGCCGTTGACAGGGAAAACTATACAGATGTAGAGTTTTGGATGTGGCCGGGATCACTCCCAGGGTCGCAGTCCTCGAAAAGAGCTTCGGACCTACCCGCTACCGCGCATTGGCGCGCGAAAGCAGGGCTTTCTAAATCTCCCCTTCAGCATCGGCGTTTCCGCCATTTGCGCTTCTGAAAGAGCCATCTCATGAATCAAGAACAAGGCGAGACCTCGGCAGGTCTCGGATTAGTAGAGCCGATGTCCAACGTGCCCACAGTGCGATTGAAGCCGAACAAGCTCGGCGTCATCGCTGTCGCCTTTTTTTCCATCGCCGCGGCCGCTCCCATGGCCGCCGTTGTAGGTGCCAGCCCGGTGCTTTTCTCGGCAAGCGGCCCCGGGACCCCGGTGATTTACACCATCGCGGCCCTGCTCGTTGCTCTGTTCTCGGTCGGATACCTGCGGATGAGCCACCACATCACCAACGCAGGAGGCTTCGTCGCCTACATTGCAAAGGGACTGGGCAACAAATGGGCCACCGCCGGGGCCGGCATCGCCATCCTCACCTATCTCAGCCTGCAGATCGGTCTCTGGTCCCAGTTCGGGGTTTTCGCCCAGCAACTGGTTGAAAGCCTCACGGGAATCGGCATACCCGTCTACGTTTGGATCGTCGTCGTCCTGGCATTGACGGCAGGACTGACGATGAGGGGCGTCGACGCGAGCCTAAAGGTCCTGGGAGTTTTGATCCTTGGAGAAGCCCTCGTGGTCGCGGCCCTGGTGTTTTCCCTTATTGCCCAGAAGGGGCTGGGAATCTTCACCTTCGAGGGTTTCACGGCATCGAACGTCTTCGGTCCAGGCCTGGGGATCTCGATGCTTTTTGCCTTCGCCTGCTTCACGAGTTTTGAAGCCACGGTGGTCTTCGCCGAAGAGGCGAAAAATCCAAGGCGGACTATTCCTCGGGCGGCATACCTCGTCATCGCCTTCGTCGGAGTGTTCTACACACTGTCCACCTGGGCCATCAGCGGTTCCATCGGAATAGACCACATCCAACAAGAGGCAAGCGACAACCCCGCGGGCATGATCTTCGACCTCGCCAATGCCAGCGCCGGCCCATGGCTAAGCGTCGCCATGCAGATCCTTGTGGTCACGAGCTTCATCGCCATGCTCCTGGGCCTGTCCAACATGTTCTCCCGGTACCTGTTTGCGCTTGGCCGGGCCGGAGCCCTGCCCGCCAGACTTTCCTCCGTCTCCAAAACCGGAGCGCCGTCCTTCGCCGGCCTCGTCAACGCCTTGGTCGTCCTGATCGTGATCAGCGCCTTCCTGCTGACCGGAGCCGACCCCATCGGCATCGTCTTCTCCTGGTTCGTCGCCTTGGGCACGGCCGGCTTTATCACCATCCTGCTGCTGACATCAGTCGCGATCGTCGCGTTCTTCGCCCGAAACGGCATCCGGGACAATCTCTGGGTCACCGTCATCGCCCCGTCACTGTCCGTCCTGGCCTTCATCGTCATCGGATACCTGACGCTGGATAACTACGACGCCCTGCTCGGCGGTGCAGGAGGAGTCGCGCGCTGGCTCCTTCTTGGCATACCGATCTTCCTCGCGGCTGGACTCGTACGGGGAACGCAAAAACCCTCGATCGACTACGCCGCGGAAATCCTCTAGCGACCGACATCAAGCCCTTCATGACTACCAAAAGGAACCACACCATGACCTCAACGGAACTTCAGGACTACATCCCCGAAGACCAGTGGCCCCCAGTATCCGCCATGCTAGACGGCTTCGGAGACCAGACCCTCCCGGCCTCCGAAGCGCTTGCAGGCACCGTCCTCCGCCTCCCGGCAGAGGACGGGTCCACCACTGAATACGGGTTCGAGGATGCATCTTCTCTCACCTGGCGCGTCTCAGGAGGTGACGCCAATCAGAGCGGCACAGCCACCTACAAGGCCATCGAGGCACGCCCCGGAATCTTCATCATTGACTTCGTCCGGGGCCAAGGCGTCGACGCCGAGAACGTCACCATCATTCTCGACCGCAACACCGGGGCCGTCACCGCCGGCGTTTCCACGTTCGTCACCGTCGACGGCAAAACCCGAAGCACCACCGAATTCAGCCACACGAACACACTTGGCACAGCCGCCACACACCAACGCTCCACCGGGTTGGTCGGAAAACGGATCTTCTACCGCTACAGCGACGTCGAAACCTACGAACACATCTACCTGAACCCGGGCACCTTCACCTGGAACTGCATCCGGGGCGGCGAGGCCGGACTCGCCGACACCGACCGATGCATGACCTGGGACGTCGCGGATGACCTGTACATCTTCTTCTGGACAGAGAAAGTCATGACCGTCGAGGCCGTGCTGCTGGTCGACCTCCGGGAACAACGCTCGATCGGACGCATGTTCGGATGGGACGACCCAGCCGCCGAACCCGTGATCCTGCCATTCAACTCCCGGCTGAGCGTGCTGAATACCACCGAATACCCGCAGGACACCCACAAAGACTAACTGGATATCGAGCCAAGGCTTCACTTAGCTACTCGAAGAGGAGTACCCCATGGAAACGTACGATTCAATGCTCGCCAGGATCTCCGCGGCCCCCGGCCAAGGCAGCCGCACCATCCTGGACCCAGCCACGGGCGAACCCGTCGGGGAGGCGCCCGTGCACACTGTCGACGACCTCGAGCACGCAATCGCCGCCGCAGCAGCCGCCCAGCCGGCGTGGGCCGCTCTCGGCCACGACGCCCGCTCCGCCGCGCTCCTGAAGGCCGCCGACGCCGTCGAACGCTCCGCCGAAGAACTCGCTCAACTGCTCTCCCGCGAACAAGGCAAACCGCTCAACGGCCCCAACGCCCGCTTCGAAGTCGGCGCCTGCGCCGCCTGGCTCCGCGCCGCCGCCACCACTCCCCTGGCGCCAGAGATGGTCGTAGACGACGGGGAAACTCGAGCCGTCCTGGATTACCGGCCCATCGGCGTCGTGGGAGCGATCGGTCCATGGAACTGGCCCATGATGATCACCATCTGGCAGATCGCACCCGCCCTGCGCATGGGCAACGCCGTCGTCGTCAAGCCGTCGCAAAACACGCCGCTGAGTGTGCTGGCGCTGGCCGCCGTTATCAACGACGAACTACCCGAAGGATTGCTTTCGGTAGTCAGCAGCGGACGCGACGTCGGCGCCCGCCTGGCCGAACACCCGGCTATCGGCAAGGTCATGTTCACCGGTTCGACCGCCGCCGGCAAGTCGATCATCAAATCCTCGGCCGGCACCATCAAGCGCCTCACCCTGGAGCTCGGCGGAAACGACGCCGGGATCGTCCTGCCCGACGCCGACCCCAAAGCCATCGCCGAAGGCCTCTTCTGGGGCGCCTTCATCAACACCGGCCAGACCTGCGCGGCGCTCAAGCGCCTCTAC
Source organism: Arthrobacter sp. efr-133-R2A-120 (assembly GCF_030209835.1). Lineage (GTDB taxonomy): Bacteria > Actinomycetota > Actinomycetes > Actinomycetales > Micrococcaceae > Arthrobacter. The sequence goes on from NZ_JARVRF010000022.1 coordinate 29,660, forward strand.
GTCCACGACGACATCTACGACGGCGTCTGCGAGGAACTCACCAAAGTCGCCGCCGCGATGCCCATGGGCGTTGGCCTCGACGAGGCGAACGTGCTCGGACCCCTGCAGAACAGGCAGCAGTATGACATCGTCGCCCGGCTCGTCGAGGCCGCCCGCGATTCCGGCGCCCGCATCCTGCTCGGCGGCAATCCGGACCCGGGCCAGCCCGGCAACTTCTACCCCACCACCCTCGTCGCCGACATCGACAACAGCAACCCCCTCGTCGCCGAAGAGCAGTTCGGCCCCGCCCTGCCCATCATCCGCTACAGCACGGTGGACGAAGCAATCAGGATGGCCAACGGGGTCGACGTCGGACTCGGCGCCTCCATTTGGTCCCCCAACCTCACCGCCGCCCGCGAGGTTGCAGCACGCCTCGAAGCCGGCACGGTCTGGATCAACACACACGGCGCCGTGGACCCCCGCATTCCGTTCGGCGGGGCCAAACAATCCGGCTACGGCCTCGAATTCGGCGTCGAAGGCCTCAAAGCGCTGGGCATTCCCCAGGTGATCAACGGCTGATGAACACGAACCCACACCCCGTGGCCATTGTCACCGGTGGAGGCACAGGTATCGGAGCAGCGTCAGCGGCGGCCCTTCGCGCCCAAGGATGGGACGTTGTAATCTGCGGGCGTCGCTCCGAGAACCTGGCAGCCGTTGCCGCGTCTACCGGCGCCGTCCCCTTCGTGGCTGATGCCGCATCGAACGCTGACATCCACCGGCTTGTTGAAACCACCGTTGGCCGGTTTGGATCCATCGATGGCCTGGTGCTGAATGCTGGCATCATCCGGGCCGGAGCTGTGGGGGACCTCGAACCCCGAGACTGGGATGACATGGTCCTCACCAACCTGACAGGCCCCTTCCTCCTGGCCAAGGCAGCAATGCCACACCTCATTGAAGCCCGAGGCGCCATCGTCGGAGTCGCATCTGCTGCGGCGCTCAGGGCCAGCGAAGGCATCGCCGGCTACAACGCAAGCAAAGCGGGGCTGGCCATGCTCATCCAGTCTGTCGCAGTGGACTACGGACCATCCGGCGTCAGGGCGAATGCTGTATGCCCAGGATGGACCCGGACGGAAATGGCAGACCGGGAAATGGCGGAGTACGGGGCAGAACTTGGACTGGAACCCCAGGACGCATACTCTGTCTCCACCTCCTTCGTGCCAAGTCGCCGGCCGGCCGAGGCATGTGAGGTGGGACGGGTCATCGCGTGGCTGCTCTCAGATCAAGCGTCGTACATCAACGCCGCCGTGTTGCCGGTCGACGGCGGCATGATCGCCGTCGATCCTGGTTCCCTCGCCCTTGATCCACGCGTCAAAATTACCAATGTTCAGACGACCCGATCCCAAGGAACGCCTAACCTTCAACGCTAATCGACATACGAACGCTAACTGAGTGAGATGATCCCGGGCAGCCACGTCAGGTCGCCCGGGGTCATCCGACCTTCGTTTCGCGCGAGAGGCCTATGACCCGCCACCTACAACAAAGGCGATTTTTGGGTGGCCGAGCCCTTGCGAGCAGCACCTCAAGGCCTTGTGGGGATCCCCCAGTGAGACACACTCGGTGAGACACTTCTGGTCGTATAACGGGTGAAAATGCGCATGCCGAAGACTGCTTCGCTAACCACCAAACGCCAAACGCCGGACACACGGACGCATCGCTGATGAATGATGCCGGCGAACTGGCTCAGCTCGGATGCGGCCAACGGACCAGGTTGATTGCCGTAACGCAGGCCCCCTGGGCATCCTGCTAAATCCGGCATCGTCGCGGCGGTGGCTTTCGTGCGGCCTGGATCCAAGGTCGGCCACGTTTCGCTCATCTGCGGCGGCTGTCGAATCCAGGTCTCACAGGAGCACGACAGGTTGCCTCTGTATCGTCCTGCGGATGTGTGTACAGCCGAAACCCACCGCGGTCACGGATGATGTGCCGAGCAGGCGACTCACCACGAAACGGGCGAAAGCGGAGACCGCGGCCATCTTCGCCGTTTTCGCCCTCTACGCGGCCTTCCTGCTGAAGCTGCTTCTCTTCTCTCGTGTACCGGGTTCGGAAAGATCGATCAATCTCATCCCGTTCGCAAGTATCGCGGAATACGCGTTCAGCCACTCACCCGGGACCGAGAAAGTGGCGTTCGCCAACGTCGTCGGGAACATCCTGACCTTCATCCCGCTCGGAGTCTACGCATCGTGGCTCCGACATCGGGCGGCCGCATGGCCGACCATACTCACGGTCGCCTCGGTCAGCGTCGCCGTGGAGATCATCCAAAGCGTGTTTGCGGTTGGAGCATCGGACATCGACGACGTGATTCTGAACTGCGTCGGAGGACTCATCGGAATGCTCGCATTCTGGCTGCTCTCCGCGATCCTGCGCGAGCGATCCCGGGAACGGACCGCAATGGGCGTGTTTTCACTGCTTTCGATGCCCGTCTGGGTCTACTTCTTCTTCATCATCCGACTACACATGTGAATACAACCATAATCTGGCCTCCGAGCAGAGCGGCCCTAGGGTTGCTAGGCCCCTTTGAAGCCCCCGGATGGGGTTGTCTAGTGCCGCGGGGAATCGTTTTGGTATCTATGAAGCGTGGCCCGTGATTGGGCCGCTGTTTCCAGCATGGAAGGGTTGCTGAGCGAGGAGCGGGAAACCGGCCGGCAACTGGGCAACACGCCGCAGGCGTTCAGCCACTTTGCCGTGGTCATGAGCGCGCTGGCCCTGCACGAGGGCAGCGTGAACCGCAGCGACGTACCGGTGCGGGACCCTGGGACCGACTAGCGCAAGAAGTCCGGGTTGAAGGAGTTGAGGTCGACGCGGATTCCGCCGATGTCCTGGCCGAGTTTTTGCTGGACACCGACACGCATGTTCCCCGGCACGTTCCAGCCGCCGTAGGAAACCGGCGCGGGCGAGAGAAGGTCCGGAGTCCAATGCGCGTAGTCGAAGTCATGGAAATCCCCGTCCCACAGCGGAAGATCCGAGAACTCGCTGCTATCGCCCATTATCAAGGGCCAGTGTGTGTGAATGCCGTAAACAATGGGCCGCACGCCCATGTCCCGGATTCCGTCCACCATGTTCCTGGTAATGGGTGGTTCGCCTAGCTCGACGTCCAGTGCAAAGAACTCCAGCTGCTCACGGTACGGACCGGTGGCCTCTATGCCGCCCTCCCAGCATTCCGCGTTGCGGGTGTAGACGGCAATCCTGAGTCCGGCGTCCAGCGCCATCTTGAGCTGCGTTTGTGTCCGGTCCCATGGAGTACAGGTCCCCCACGCGGTTGAATGCATCACGTACATACGGAAGCCCGCGTTGTAGGCACTGACGAACCAGCCCGGGTCGGTGATGGTGGCGGTAGTGTCCAGGACTTTCACCGACGATTCCGCCGAATGCGCCGCGGGGGCAGCCAGGGCGCTGGCCACGGCCAGGAGCGAGGCCAACACCACTGTCAGTATCTTCCTCTTTTTCATCGGGTCTCCCGGGTGGTCCTCTCGCACAGTGTAGGACTCCCGGGGCTGAAGAGGAATAGCCCGCCGTCTGGCGGGATTCCAGGCCCGCGCCGGCCTGCCGCACAGTTACATTGGGTTCAACTGGAAGCCGCCACCGAATCAATTTCCGCGGGCACTCTTCTGCCCATTTGACGTGAGAAGGGCCTACAAATGTTTCCGGGGCCGGTGGGCCCAGAAACAGTTGACATCGCCGGCCTCGTCAATGTCGTCGAGATCGGTGACATAGCTAGCGATGACTACAAAGCAGCTGATGAAAGCTGCTTCGAAGGCGCTGAATGCCGGCGTCATCCAACTCCCGGACGCCGTGGATGACCAGCGGTTCCCGCCATGCCATGCCGAGTCGCCGCGCTGTTGCTTTTAGCGGCACAAGCATTGCTTCGTACTCCCAGCCATGGAGGCCGTTTGGACCGTAGCCGTCGAAGGCGCCGCCAGTGGTTGTGACAATCCGGAGCGACTTACCTGCCAGGGCTCCGGGAGTGCCGGTCCCGTAGGCCCAACCTCGGGTCAGGACCTCGTCCAGCCAGCGTTTGAGAATCGACGGCATGGTGTACCAGAAGGTGGGGTATTGCAGCACGATGTGCTCTGCCCCCGCGATGGCTTCCTGTTCGGCCTGGATATCAATGGAGTCCGTCCCATACAGCTCGGAAAGAACCCGCGTGTAAACCTCCTCAATGGACTTTGACTCCTCGAGTAGTGCGGCGTTGATGCGCGAACTGCGCAGGTCCGGGTGGCCGACGATAAGTGCTGTCTTCATGCTGTGCTCCAACGACTCACTCACTTTCCTGCACGGGTGCCTTCTCGGCCAGTTCCGGTCGAGTAACCGGGTGCCCGTCGATGGACTCGTAAAGGCTCTTGGAGCGGGCCAGTCCGTCCATCAGGCTGGCCGGTCCCCTGAAAGGCAGGCCGCCGATGTGCCAACCGTCTGTGTGCAGTTCCTCAATGAGAACCCAGACCACCTCGCGGAAAGCTTCAGATCCTTCGAACTTCACCATGACGTCCGTGAGGGCTGCCGCCATGCGGTGCTTTTCGTCTTCCGTGAAGACCCCGTCGACGAGCTTGACATTTACGAACGGCATTGCGTTCTCCTCTTTGTAGGTGCTCCGGATTGCCGGATATACCAAGCTTTGACCACGGGCGGCGTCGGCGGACCCGCAAATACCGTCAACCACCCCACAGATACCGTCAGGGTGTCTCGGAGGCAGATGGTGAGGTCCCGGGAACCATCAGGGCTGCGACAGGAGGCGTTCCAGATACAGCGAGGGACTCATTCCGATCTTCTGCGTGAAGACCCGCCTCATCGTCTCAGCACTTCCAAAACCGCTTGCGGCAGCCGCGGCGGCGACGGTGGCTCCCCTCTGGAGCATTGCCTGAGCCGCTTCGATCCGCACCGTTTCGACGTATCGACCAGGAGTGGTGTTGGTCCCCTCTTGAAACAGCCGCGCAAGGCTGCTGGCGCTGAGATTCGTCAAGGCAGCCATAGCGTCAATCGAGTAATCCGCACCGGGATCGGCCGTAATGCGGTCCAGGAGCTTTCTGAGGACGTGGTCCCGGGGAACGCCCACCCGGACGGCGACAGAGCGCTGGGATTGCCCTCCCGGCCGTTGATTGAAAATGACCATTTGACGGACCACGGCCCGGGCAACGTCCGGGCCGTAGTCCTCCTCAACCATGAACAACGCCAGATCCACCCCGGAACTGATGCCCGCCGAGGTGATGAACGAACCGTCCTGCACAAACAACGCATCAGGCACGACATGCACCAGCGGATATGACCTCCTGAACCGTTCGACCTGGGTCCAATGAGTGGTCGCGTTCCGGTAGTTCAGCAAGCCCCCGTGTGCCAGGAGAAATGCACCGGTACAGACGGAAGCGACCCGCCCGGCACCGTTCGTTAGATGGGAAACCGCCTCGACAAGTTCCTGCCCGAAAGGCCTGGACACCATCCCATATGCACCCGGAACGATGACGGTGTCCAAGGCGCCTGTCTCTGCGGCTGCGGCCTCGGCGGTCAAATAGTGTCCGTTGGAAGCTTGCTTGGCTTTGCCGTCGCTGGAAACCAAGACAGTGTCGTAACGGGCCCCAAAGGCATTCGCATGATGAAACACGTCAGCGGGCCCGCCAACATCGATCATTGTCACGTTGTCATGGATCAAGAACCCGATAGCCCGGCTTCGATCACTCACTTCTCACCGTAGTCTCTCCAAAATGTGGCGCTGCGCACAGCGTACGCCAACAGGCACGCGTCTGGATGCCCTTCAATAATCATCAAACTTGACCCGTAAGTTCGCGCCGGACGACACTCGATGCAAGCACAGGACGACTCGAACACCGTCATCATGCCGATGTTGCTCATCACCCTTCCGGGTTGAAAACCGTAACCTTGTTACCCAGTTCCGTTTTGGTTTCTATGCATTCACTGATTGCTTTGGGGCCGGTTCTTAAATTGTAGTTCTCAAAACCATGGGATTAGCAGTTGATGCGGAACCCCCGTTTCCTTGAGAAATCGACGCTTTCGGAATCTTGCCCATCGGCCCCGCTATCAGAACGACAAACCAAGACTGACAGGCAGCCTGGACTGTCAGCGGCGAATCAATGCGGATGCACCCGAGAACAAGAAATGCAAAACGCTGACGTCCAAGGGCCGTTCGCTTTCGGACGTCCTGCCGGTCGAGACCACATCCAGCCGTGGAAGCATCCGACCACCGAGACGGCGCCCCCAACACCCCGCCAAACCAACGGCCACCAACAAAAACGAGCCCAGAATGGCCCAATAGAAAGGTGATCTGTGCACAGTCAGAGGGCCGAGGCCCCCTGCCGGAAGCGTCACCGATGTCCTGATACAGAACTATCACCCATGTCCAGAGAGATAACATTTTTCACGGAGACGAATGTCCGCTATTGCAAATGCGGCCTGTCCGAGCAACCGGGGAAACGTCTCAATCGTCCTGTCCTCCCCCTTGCGACATCCAGTAATCGTTGATCGCCTGAACGGCCTGCTCTTTCGTCATGCGGGCAACATCTCGTTCATTCAGTCCAACGGTGTGGGTGAGTTGCCAGACCAGCGCCAGGGGAATAGCCGAAGCAGAAGGGGCTGCCAATCCGCGGGCAGGCAAGGCTCCGTCATCGACGCATGCCCAAAACTCATCCTCACTGACCTCGAGCTGGTCTTGGAGAATATGGTTCCAGATCGAACTTGAATACGTGGTGAGATCAGCCGGGCGGGAAATCCGGGTCCGCAAGATCCGTCCATCTTGCAGACTCAACCGGTAGGTCGCGTGATGGCGCACTGGTTTCCCGCGGGCATTCGTCACCAGCTCCCAGCGCTCGGTTAGACAGAACTTCTCATGGTCGTCCAGTTCGCCCACGCGTCGGACGCTCATGCCACCGAGCCGGTGAGCCAGGCGGTCAATTGCTGATCGGTGCACAGGTCAATGAGCTGAACCAAGGCCCAGTTCTCGCGGTGATTGGGCGCCGCGTGCAAATGGTCCTCCCAATCCTCCGCGTAGTCCCGCAAAGCATCGACGAAGTCCGCCAAGGCATCAGCCAGTTCCGTGGCCTCAGCGGCAAAAGGCCGCCCCGGCATGAAGACAGCCCATGCTCCGTCCTCGTTCACGACCTGGACATTGGCGACGACCGTCAATTCCAGATACCGGCGCAAGCTCTCTCCATTGACGACGGCGGCCGTAGCTCGGTCGGGCCGCCGTATCGTGGAAAGCCCTCCCCGCTCGCTGGCATCGAGGATCGTCTTCAACGAATCCCGTGCTTGGGTAAACCCGTAGACGTGTCCGCCGGCTGTCTCACGTGCGGGGGTGCTCATCTATCAATCATCCGCACGTACATTAGGTACGTCAAGTACGTCTGCGTCGAGTCCGGTGCCGGTACGGCCCAGTCCGACGGCGAGAGTGTGCACCATTGTGTTCGCCCGATCTAGTCCTCCAGGGCTCCGTTGCAGAGGCGGTTGACCACCTCGGTGAGCATCGCCAGACCCGCAACGATGTCCTCGTCCTTGGTGTATTCGTGCTCATTGTGGGAGATGCCGTCCACGCTGGGAACAAAGAGCATCACCGTGGGAACGATGTCCTTCATATTGGTGGAATCGTGCCCGGCCAAGGTCATGACTTCCTTGTTGGACAGCCCCAGGTCGGCGGCAACCTTGGCGGCGAGTTCCACGCCCTCGGGCTGGTAAGGAGTGACCGGCCACGAGTGCGAATGGTGCTGTTCCACGGAAACGTTGGCAAGCGCCTCGATTTCCGCAATGCGCTCGTGCAGCAGGGCATCGGCCTGGGCGAGTACGGATTCGTCGGCACTGCGCAGGTCCAACAGCAGGCTGACCCGGGACGGCACCACAACGGGCGAGTTGGGGTAGACGTTCAATTGCCCCACCGAGGTGTGGAGCGCTCCGGGGAACCGGTTGGCGATGTCCCGGGCGGCGACCACCAGCATCGAAGCTCCCAAAAGGGCGTCCTTGCGGTCCGCGATGACGGTGGAGCCGGTGTGTGCCTGCTCGCCGTGGACCACGAATTCGTACTTATTGGCCGCCCAGTTGGAGGACACCAGGCCAATCGTGATGCCTTCGCGCTCCATGCTGCGGCCTTGTTCGATGTGGATCTCGGCGCAGTATGCCGCTTCGGGGCCTTCGAAGGCACCGCGGCATGCGATGGCATCGAGGGCGTCCTGCACGGAAATCCCGGCAGCGTCCATGGTGGCCAGCGCCGTGTCCAGCGGGAGCTTGCCGGTGTACACGGAAGACCCCATCATGGAGGGCTTGAAGCGGCTGCCTTCCTCGTTGAACCAGTTCACGACGGCGATGTTGAACTTGGGTGCCTCAGCTCCGGGCGCGTTCCACTGGTCAACCAGCCGGAAGGCCGCATGCGCAGCCGCCAGGACTCCGTAGGCACCGTCGTAACGTCCCGCGGTCGGCTGGGAATCCATGTGTGAGCCCACCACAACGAACGGAGCTCCCGCCACGGCCTCGTAGAGTCCCCACTGGTTGCCGATCTGGTCAAAACGGACTGTGAAGCCCCGGGCTTCCAGCAGGCTCGTCAGCCAATGCCGCTGTTCGCCGTCGGGCTGGCTGGCAGCCTGCCGGTCCACGCCGCCGTTCGCGGTGGCGCCGAAAGCGCTCATGGTGTGGAAGTCCTGGACGAAGTCCGTGTCCTGGGCGGTGAAGCTGGTGGTGGAAGTCATTGGTTCCCCTATGAACTGTGTTGGATCTAAGAAGAGTGCTGAATCTATGAACTGTGTTGAAGCGCGGTCAAAGTGTTGTGGGTGAAACGGCCGCCGACGGCTGTCGCGAGCACGTGCAGCTCTGCAATATTGCCGGCGTCAAGCGGCGAGCCGGACAGGACGGTGAAGTCGGCAAGCTTGCCCGGGGCCAAAGAGCCCTTTACGGCCGACGTCCCTGTGGCCTCGGCCGCTCCCGTGGTGTAAGCGGCTAGTGCCTCGTACGGGGAAAGCCGCTCCGCCGGGTTGCCGAACACCGCCCCGGAGGATGTCCTCCGGTCTACGAAGGCCTGCATGCCGCGGAGGACCTTGCCGTCCGCGACGGGACGGTCGGAGCTGCCTGCCAAGGTCACCCCAGCGGACAAGAACGACGACGCGCGGTAGGCCCAACGCAGTCGCTCGGGACCGAGCGACGCCGACATGCCGTCGCCGCCCTCATGGAAGAAGCTGGCCTGCGGCGTCACTGCAATGCCAAGGGCGGCAAGCCGTTCGAGCTGTTCCGGCCTGGTCATGGAAGCGTGCTCGATCCGGTTCGGCAAAACGCGCGGCCCGTACTTCGAGTCGCACTCCGCAAGAATGTCGATCGCGAGGTCCACAGCCCGGTCTCCGATGGCGTGCGCCGCGACAGACCACCCGGCAACATAAGCGGCCTCGATCCGTTCCCGCAGCAGTGCAGGTTCGGCTTGGAAGTAGCCCGTGTTGCCGGTGTTGTCCTTTTGCCCGTGACTGCAGTATTCGTGGCTGACCGCGGCGGTTTCGCCAAGGAGCGAACCGTCGAGAAAGACCTTGGCGGGGCCAAGGGAGAGGTACTCGTTGCCGAACCCACTTGTGATGCCCAAATCCAGGCCTGCAGCACCTGAACCATCGTCGCCATGACCGTCAAGCCGGTGCAAAACGTCCAGCACCGGCATCACTTGGGCTCTCGCATGGAGTTTGCCGTTGGCCGCGGCCCGTTGGTACGCGGCTAGTTCCACCGGGCTGTGGCCAATCCAGCCTCCGCCCACGCCCGCTTCGGTGAAGCTCGTGATGCCCTCGGAAGCATAGTGACGCGTGGCCCGGTCCAAGGCCGCCTCGATCTCGCCCACCGAGTACGGCAGGATCAGCTCCTGGATCAGCGCCTGCGCCGTCTCCTGCACGAGTCCCGTAGGACGCCCCGCCGCGTCGCGGACGATCACGCCGCCGTCGGGATCCGCGTACGACGGCGACTCGGCACCTGCCAGCCGCAGCGCGGCTGTGTTGACCACGGCCATGTGCCCGGAGTTGTGCCGCATGAAAAGCGGTTGCTCCCCCGTAATGCGGTCAAGTTCACGAATGTCCGGGAACTCGCCGCCGTACTGCTGCTGGCTGAAGCCCGTGGCCATGAGCCAGGCCTTTGCCTTAACGCCAGCGGCGTCGTTGCCGGAAGCGGAGACAGCATCTTCCAGCAACGCGTACAACTCCCCCAGGCCCCGCGCCTTGGACACATCCAGCTCGGCCAAGCCCAGCCCGAACCACGTGGTGTGGCAGTGCGCATCGATGAAGCCCGGTGTGACGGTGGCACCGCCGAGGTCGAGGATCTCTGCGGTGGCGAGGCCATCCAGGTCTTCGTCGAGTCCCACCACAAGGCCTTGCCAGATACCCAGCGAACGTGCGCCGGGACGGTCCGGGTCCATCGTGATGATGTCCGCGTTGCGTAGGAGCAGATCGAGTTTCATGCCAAGGCCTAGCGGTGCGAGGTGGTGACGGACTTGATCCGGGTGTAGTCCTCCAGCCCGAAGACGGAGAGGTCCTTGCCCGTGCCGGAGTGCTTGAAACCGCCGTGTGGCGCCTCGGCCGGAATGACTTGGTGGCAATTGATCCACACCGCGCCGAAGTCGAGCGCATTGGATACCCGCGTGACCACACCGTGGTTGTTGGACCAAACGCTCGAGGCCAGGGCGTACACGGTCCCGTTGGCCAGCTCAAGAGCCTCTTCCTCGGTGGAGAACGGCTGGACCGTGACTACGGGGCCGAAGATCTCGTCGCACACCACCTCGTCAGTCTGGAAGACGCCGTCGATCACCGTCGGTTCGAAGTAGTACCCAGTGCCGGTGCGCTTCCCGCCGGACCGGACGGTGGCGTTGGCCGGAAGCCGGGTCATGAAGCCCTCCACGCGCTCCAGCTGCGCGGCGCTGTTCAGCGGCCCGAGGTCCGAACTGTCATCGCCGAGGGTCAGCGCGGCGGCCGCAGCGCCAAGGGCCTCGGCGAACTCCTCGTGAATGTCCGCGTGAACCAGGACCCGGGTCACGGCGGTGCAGTCCTGGCCCGCATTGAAGAACGCGCTCAGGGCCAGTTCGCGGGCTGTCTGCTGGACATCGACGTCGGCGAAAACGATCGCCGGTGCCTTTCCGCCCAGCTCCAAGTGGACATCCTTCAGCGTCTTGGCCGCGGCGGACATGACCTGAGCGCCTGCCCTGGTGGAACCCGTGATGGACACCATCTCCGGGATCTCGTGGTCCACCATGGCGGCACCGGCCTCGCGGCCTCCACAGACGATGTTCACGACGCCCGCCGGGTACACCTGCTGGGCCAGCTCGCCCAGGATCACGGTGGACCAAGGAGTGGTGTCAGCGGGCTTCAGGACCAGCGTGTTCCCGGCCGCCAGCGCCGGGCCGATCTTCCAGACGGCCATCATGAACGGGTAGTTCCACGGGGTGATCTGCGCGACCACACCCAGCGGTTCGCGCCGGATGGTGGACGTGAAGCCCTGCACGTACTCTGTGGAGGCCGTGCCGGACACGACGCGGCAAGCTCCGGCGAAGAAGCGCAATTGGTCGGCGCCGCGCAGGATCTCCAGTTCGCGGGTCACGGCACGCGGCTTGCCGGTGCACGCAACCTCGGCGTCCAGCAGCCGGTCCACGTTGGCTTCGACGAGGTCCGCGAGCCGCAGCAGCAGCGCCTGTCGCTCGCCCGGCGTCGTGCGCTTGTAGCTCTTGAAAGCGGCGGCAGCGGCTTGGAAGGCGAGGTCGACGGCGGCCGAGTCACTATCCGGGGCGGTGCCGACCTGTGCCCCCGTCCGTGGATCGAAGAAGGGCAGGCTCGCCGGGGCGTCGACCGCTTGGCCGTTGATGATGTTCTTGAGCGTGATCACGTGGGGCTCCAGTCAGTTGCTCTTGGGGGAACGGGTGGTGGGGTCCTGCGGGAGGTGCAGCACGGCAGGAAGGCCGGAGTCGACGGCGCGGCGGAACGCGGCGGCGAAGTCCTCCGCCCTGTCCACGCGCTCGCCGTAGCCGCCGTAGGAGCGGGCCAGGGCCGCGAAGTCCGGGTTGGTCATGTGCGTGCCGGATGGGCGGCCCGGGTAGTGGGCTTCCTGGTGCTCGCGGATAGTGGCGAAGATGCCGTTGTCCACTACCAGCACAATGAACCGTGCTCCGTGACCCATGGCCGTCGCGATTTCCTGGCCATTCATCATGAAGCAGCCATCGCCGGCCACCGATATGACCTGGCGGCCCGGGTAGGCCAGCGAAGCGGCAACGGCGGCCGGGATTCCCATGCCCATGGCTCCGTTGCGCGGAGCGGCCAGGGAGTTGGCGCTGTCGTGCTTCAGGTAGCGGGCTGGCCACAGGGCGTGGTTGCCCGCGCCGAAGGTAAGGACGGCGTCGTCGTCCATCTCTTGCTTGAGGATCTCCATGACGACGCCGAGATCCACTGCCGTGCCTCCGTCGGGCTGGGCCGCGGAGAACTTGAGGTAATTTGCCCGGGCGTCCCGGAACCAGCCGGCGGCGGGCCGCACGGCAGAGTCAGTGTCCGCGATGGCCAGCGAAAACGCCGAAACGTCAGCAGTGAGGTGCTGGTCCACTCGGCCGAAGTGGCCCAGCAGGTCCGGGTCCGGGATGACTACCACGGTGGTGGCCTTGAGGCCTCGGGTATAACCGTCGGAGAGGACGTCGCCGCGGACGCAACCGAGGAAAACGAGCAGGTCGGCGTCGTCCAGGAGGGCCGCGGTGACGTCGCTGCGGCCGTAGCCGAGGAAGCCGGCGTAGGACTCGCTGCTGTGCGGGACGGCGTCGTAGGCGCGGAAATCGGCCACGACCGGGACGTTGTGGCGTGCCGCCCAGGCGGCCAGGGCGTCCCCGGATTCTTTCGTCCAACCTTCGCCACCCACCACGATGAGCGGTTTGTTGGCCGCGGCGAGCCGCGTTTCCAACTCGGCCAAGGCCGCGGCTGAGGGACCGGGACGGGAGACCTTGCGCGGCTCCACGGTGTCTTCATCAATGGTGTGCACCAGCACATCTTCGGGCAGCCCGATGACCACAGGACCTGGGCGTCCGCTGAGGGACGTGAAGATTGCGTCGTCCACCACGCGGGCGGCGGAAGCGGCGTCGTCGAGCGTGACGACTTTCTTTGCGGTGCTGCCGAACCAGGCGTTGATGTCGAATTCCTGGAAGGATTCCCGGCCGCGATCCGCCACGGGGATGAGGCCCACGAACAAAATCATGGGTGTCGCGTCCTGGTATGCCGTATGGATAGCGATGAACGCGTTGGCGGCACCGGGGCCGCGCGTCACCATGGCGACGCCGGGGAGTTCCGTGAGGCGGCCCTCGGCCAGCGCCATGAAACCTGCTCCGCCTTCGTGGCGGGTCACGATGGTCTCGATCGAGGAGTCGTGGAGTCCGTCCAGGACGTCCAGGTAGCTCTCGCCGGGGACGCCGTAGACCCGTTTGATGCCTGCGCGTTCAAGCTGCTCGACGATGAGGTGGCCTGCTGTAGTGGTGCTCAATGCTTCATTCCTTCTTCTTTGATGCTCAGGCCGGGCAGGAAGATGCCGGACAGAGCGGTCAGTACGGAAACAATCAGGAGAATGATGGCGCCGGGCCAATATGAGTTGCCGTTGGCAGCCACCAGCGCTGTGGCGATCAGGGGCACGAAGCCGGAGATGACGCCCGCGGTATTGGAAGTGATGGCGACGCCCGTGTAGCGGACCTTGGTGGCGAACAGTGCCGTCAGCGCCGTGCCCGAGACGGCGTACGGGATGGACAGGACGGCGACGCCGATCATCATGCCGACGACCACCAGGACGGAGTTGCGGCTGTCGATGGCCAGGAAAACAGGGACCGCAATGATGGCCGAGGCCACACCGCCCCACAAGATGACTTTGCTGGCACCGAATTTTTCGCCCATCCTGCCAGCCCAGACCAGGGCTCCGATTTCGAGTGCGGCAGCGAGGAGGGTGCCCAGGAGAAGCAGTTCGGACGGCAGCTTCAGGACCTTGGTGCCGTAGAAGACCACAAAGCTCGTGATGAGGTAGAAGCCGCCGATGCCGAGCAGTGCCGAGCACATGCCCACTAGGATCTGGCGCCAACTGTTCTTCAGCACGCCACGGATGGGGGCGTGCTCGGTCTCGCCGGATTCCATGAGGGCTTCGAATTCGGGCGACTCGCTGAGCCTGCTGCGGATCCACATGGAGATGGCCAGGAGAGGGATGGCTGCGATGAACGGAATGCGCCAAGCCCACGCGTCGAAATTGTTCTGACCCACGAGGAAGAGCATGCCGAAGAAGCCTCCGGAGGACAGGATGGTGCCGGTCGGTGAACCGATCTGCGGCAGCGCCGCATAGCGGGCACGCTTGGCAACCGGGGCGTTTTCGACGGCGATGATCACCGCGCCGCTCCATTCGCCACCGACGGCGAGGCCCTGCACGATCCGCAGGGCCACCAGCAGGATAGGCGCGGCCAGGCCGATAGTCATGTAGTTCGGCAGCAAGCCGATCATGCCGGTGACGACGCCTATTCCGACGATGGTGACCATGAGGATCTTCTTGCGGCCCGCTTTGTCCCCGAGGGCGCCGAAGATGAACCCACCGATGGGACGGGCTACGAACCCGACGGCGAGCGTGGCGAAGGAGCCCATCGCCGCCACGAACGGATCCTGCGAGACGAAGAACTGGGCGTTGAACACCAGGGCGGCCGCGGTGGTGAAGAGGAAGAAGTCGTACCACTCCAACGCTGTGCCTACGAGGGCGGCGAGGGCGACCTTCCTGGTAACCCTCTCATCGACTGTGCGGGGCATCCCGGGAGTCAGATCCGCGGGGGCGCTGCCTGCGCTGCTGGCCATGATTACTCCAAAAGATTCGAACTATGCCGTGAAAACCGGGGAACTGCCGGTTGTGATTGGTCTCACTCGGCAGTGACTACTCCCATAGTGCCAGTAGATCCGCCCAAAAAGACTAGCTCTGTGCCACGGAATATTGGCCATAGAATGTGTAAATGCACAATGTAGAGAATGCCGGCGACGCCGCGCGATGGGGTGAGCTCGTGGAAGGGCTGCACGGGCGGCTGGAGGAACTCGTCGAGCTCTTCGTGACGCGCGTCCAGGAGATCCCCGAATATGCCGACAATAGGGTGAGCCTCCCGGAACTGCGGAACACGGCACGTGAAACTTTCCGGCGCCTCATAGACGGACTGCGGGACGAGAGGTTCCGCCATTCGAACTCCCACGGCAGCCAGGATTCACTGGCGCGCTTCTCTTCGGAACTGGGCGCCAAACGGGCCCGTGCCGGAATTTCGCCCGAGGCCCTGATTTCAGCCGTGCGCCTCGATTTCAGCATTCTGTGGGCAGATCTCCTGCAAATCTCCGACACGGAGGACGCAGTGCTCCTGACATCCCATGTAGACCAGGTGTGGCGCGTGGTCGATGAGTTTGCCACCCAAACCCACTCGAGCTATTCGAGCGAACGGGTCCGCATGGCCCAGGAGGAATCGAACATCCGCCGGGAGTTCATCGCCCGGTTGTTCAGCAAGTCCGAGCTATCGGCAGACACCATCAGCCAGGCCGCGGCAGCCCTGGTCACGGACCCGGAAGCAAGGTTCTCCATCGTCGCCGCGAGTGGGGACGCGGCTTCCAAACTACGGACTATTGCCACCCAAGGGGGCTGGCTCCAACCGTCCCAACGCCTCTACGTCCACGAATTCGGCGGCAGCACCTACGTGTTCTGGGCGTTGCCCCGGGCCTACGGCGGAGGATCCAGCGGCACCCCGCGGCAAGACGAAGGAACTGCCTACGTTCCCGCTCCCATCACCGGAATACCTTGCGGTTATGTCGAGGGATTTTCCGGCCTGCGCGCCCTGCCCTCCGCAGCACGGACAGCAGAGCGCCTCGCCCTGCTGCTCCAGCCCGCGGACCGAGGCCCATTGACGGCCGCAGCTGCGTGGGCCCGGCTCGCAAAGCAGCAACTCCAGGATGCGGGCCTGGACCTCTGGGCCGATCTTGAGTCCGCCCTCTCGAAATGCCGCGACGGCGAGCGCGAGCGGCTGACCGAGACCGTGCGCCATTTCCTGCACACGGGCAACATCACCACCACGGCGCAGGAACTGTTTTGCCACCGGAACACCATCCTCAATCGACTCAACCGTTTCCAGGAGCTCACTGGCATCGATCTGGCCGTGCCGGCGCAAGCGGCCCGGCTAGTGGTGGCCTGGGCCTGAGGTCTATCACAAAGGAAAGCTACCGTTGTGTGAACACACATTTTCTGTCGTTTTTTGCTGGAAATTCAGCCATTGAAGTGTGGTACGCAACACAGGATAGTTATCTGCATCCTCACCCGGGCACTCGCCCCCACACTCATCTGGAGCTTCTCATGGCCCAAACGGTAGATACCGCCTCCGTGTCCGCAGCCAGGCTTGACCTGGCCAAGATGCGCAAAATCGCCCTCGCCAGCGTCATCGGCACCACAGTCGAGTGGTACGACCTGTTCGTGTTCGGAACAGCGTCCGCCTTGGTCTTCAACAAAATCTTCTTCCCCAGCTTCGACCCGATCGTCGGCACCATGCTGGCCTTCGGCACCTTCGCCTCGGCCTACATTGCCCGCATGGTGGGCGCCATCATCTTCGGCCACTTCGGTGACCGGCTCGGCCGCAAATCCATGCTCCTGATCTCCCTTCTCACCATGGGAGCGGCAACTTTCGCCATCGGCTTGCTGCCTGACTACAACACCATCGGCATCACGGCGCCGCTGTTGCTGCTTCTGCTGCGCGTCATCCAAGGTCTGGCGTTGGGCGGCGAATGGGGCGGCGCGGTACTCATGACCGTTGAGCATGCTCCTTCCGCCCGCCGCGGCTTCTACGGTTCCCTCGTTCAGGTAGGCGTTCCCGCAGGCACCTTGATCGCCAACGTCGCGTTCCTGGTCGTCGCTTCCACCGTCAGCTCGGACGCACTGCTCAGCTGGGGTTGGCGCATCCCGTTCCTGGCCTCCTGCCTGCTGGTGGCTGTCGGCATCTACATCCGCCTCCACATCGAGGAAACCCCGTCATTCCAGGCCGTCAAGACCGCCGGCGCCAAGGCGAAAATGCCCTTTGCCGCCCTCATGGCCAAGTACTGGAAGCAAGTTGTCCTCGGCGGCATCGCCACCCTCTCTACCGGGAGCACCTTCACCCTGCTGGTTGCCTCCGGCGTTTCCTACGGCAAGAAGGACCTCGGCCACTCGGAGAGCCTCATGCTCTGGGTTGTCCTGGCTTCCTGCGCACTGTGCTTTGTGCTCATCCCCTTCTTCGGGAAGCTCTCGGACAAATACGGCCGCAAGCCGATCATCTACGCCGGAGTGGCCGCTGAGGCGCTGTTCGCATTCCCGATGTTCTGGCTCATGGACACCAAGTCCGTACCCCTGTTGTTCGTCGCCTACCTCGGAATGATGACAGCCTTCGCAGCCAACTACGGTCCCATCGCCACGTTCCTGGCCGAACTCTTCGGTTCCAAGGTCCGCTACTCGGGATTGTCCGTGGCCTACATGCTCTCCGGCCTCCTCGGCAGCGCCGCTACCCCGTTCATCACCACCTGGCTCCTTGGCCTGACGCACCAGAGCTCATCCATTGCCTGGTACATCACAGCCGCGGCGCTGATCTCCTTGGCGGCACTGTTCGTCCTGACGGAAACCCGCCACGGCAACATCGACGCCGTCGACGTCGCCCCGGTGGATGCAGCGGACGCGGCCGCGAAGTGAGCGATTCCCCAGCGACGAACCTGGCCACCATCACGCGGCTCGGCGAGGTCCCCGGCCAGGCAGCCGCCGTCGGACCTTTCTCCCACGCGGTCATGGCCAACGGTTTCGTGTTCACCTCCGGCCAGATCCCGGCTGCCATCACCGGTTTGGACGACCAACCGGAGACCTTCGAAGGACAAGTCCGGCAGGCGATCGAAAACCTGCGTGCGGTACTGGAGGCAGCAGGTTCCAGCCTGGCGCACGTGGTCAAGGTCAACACATACTTGACCAGCCAGGACCAACTCGAGGAGTACAACCGCGTCTACACGGAGTACTTCGGCTCCGCGAAGCCCGCGCGCACTTCCGTCTGTGTGAGCCTCTGGAGAGTATCCCTTGAGATTGAATGCGTGGCGGTGCTCGCATGAGCCAGGCATCTACGGCGGAGCTTCGGTCCTCGGCAGGCCTGTTGGCCCGGCTTGCCGAGGTCAGCTACCCCACTATCGGACACTTTCTTGAGGACGGATTTGTTGATCCGGCAATCCAGTCTCTGCTCGACGGCGTAAAGGTGGCCGGGCCTGCGGTGACAGTCCGAATCGTTGACAACGATGCGATCGCCATGAACCGTGCACTCCTAGAGCTGTACCCCGGAGCCGTGCTGGTGATCGACATGGATGGCGACCACCGTCACGCCCCCGTCGGCGCAGTGACGGCAGCAGCTGCCAAGGCCCGTGGCGCGGCCGGCATAGTTGTAGACGGCCGAGCCACGGATCTGTTGGAGTTGCGGAGCACCGGACTGCCGGTCTTCGCCCGCGGGACCTCGTGCCTCACCACCAAGCGGCTGCACGGCAAGGAATCATCGGTCAACGTTCCCGTGTTGTTCGGCGGAGTCGAGGTTCATCCCGGAGACTGGGTGCTGGGTGACGATAATGGCGTGATCGTGCTGACCCAGGAGGAGGCGACAGCAGTCTTGGAGCGGGCACTGGCCTCGGACGCGGCCGAGCCGGAACTGCTGGCACGAATCGCCGCGGGTGAACCGCTCGAAACGCTGCTCGTGCACTGAATCGCCTGACCGCCACACGCCGCCTTGCGACGCGCTGCTGCAGCACGCTCGACTTGTCCAGAGACGGAGGCTCAAAGCCACCCAGGAGTGTGTGGCTTTGAGTCGTCTCCACGCCGCGGCCTTCGTGATGCCAGCACGGGAATAGCGACTCCGGAACCTGCGACCCTATCCCCCAACGGCAAGCAGCGCCAACGCACTGTCCCGTGGCTTTTGAAGGTCCAGGCCTGTGTAACCTTCAAATGCCGCCAGCCTGTTGACAACGGTGTTCCGGTGGCAGGCGAGCCTGTCTGCCACGGCTACGAGGCTGCCGAGCTCCAGGAACGCTCGAACCGCTTCCAGGAGGCGTTCCCGCTCCGGGTCGCTACATCGACCAAGCGCCGAAAAGACCAGGGTTTCAGGGTTACAGCCCACTTGCGAGAGTCGGTGTGCTGTGATGGACAGCCAACGGTCCCTGAGCGTGAAGACTCCCTTGCTGCCCATGGGCAGGTCTTTCATGATTTCCCGGGCGGCGCTGACTGCTGTGCGCACTCCTGTTATCCCGTTGGCGTGCGGTGCCACAGCGACGGCCACATCGTCGAACAGCGCGGCCTCCTGATAACTCAGCTTTTCGTTGGACTCCACCGTTCGGGGCCGGATGACAAGAGTGTGGTGCCCTTGGTCATAGGTCAGCACAGGAAAGTCCCGCGGCGGACGCGCCCGGACCCGCCTCCTGATCAGCAGGCCGTCGTTCCGGTCGATGGCCGCTACAAGAAGCATCGCGTGAGGGTTGATGCGGAGGGCACCGGCTATGCGTGACAACTCAGTTGGGGACGGCTCGGCCGGCGCCAACAGTTGGGTCAGATACTGCTGTTGAAGATCGGCATCGGCGCCCTCAATTTCCTCCAACTCCCTCAAATACCGCTCTTGGACGCTGGACGCGAAGCGGTCGACAGTCGCCCACACGACTTCCGCCTTCCTTACCAACAACACAGGGTCTGCGCGCAGCTCCGGTGCGGACAAAGCATCCCAGAGCACCGAGAAATCGAGGCGAATCGCCCGGACCAGGCTGTCCAGCGGAACGCCCTGACGTGCCCTCCGGGCGCCAAGTTCGGAGGCAAAGACCGAAAGTGCGCCAATATCCTCGGCAGGGCCGCCGAGAGCCGAGAGCATGGCAGAGAAGGAGCTGAAACTGCTGCGACGCAGGTCTTCAAGTGTGAGGCCGGAATCGGCGTAGGCGGGATCGGGAAGAATCCGGGTCAGGAAATTCTCGACGAGGCCAGGAAGCTGCCTGCCCACGGCATCGACCAAAGTCAGCCACTGCTCATCGTCCGTCATGTCGCCCCTCCCACAGCATCTCCATACATCCTCGCGGAACCGGACGCCACGGCCCATGTACGTTCGTACATTTTTTGCATGCTTTTACGTTCGCCCCTGTCATGGGCAATCATCCATCGCCTTGGGACGATCGAGATCAGCTGCTCCTGTGGCAGCCCAACACTTTCACCGGCCAGGAGTTTCCATGACCACCATTGATCCAGTCGAGGAGCGGACAACGGCTGTCCGCCCCGACGAGCAATCCGGCTACAAGAAGGGCCTTTCCAACCGCCAGGTCCAAATGATCGGCATCGGCGGCGCCATCGGCACGGGACTCTTCCTCGGCGCCGGCGGACGCCTGGCCTCAGCCGGGCCCGTCCTCCCCGTTGTCTACGCGATCTGCGGAGTGTTCGCCTTCTTCATCCTCCGCGCCCTCGGCGAGCTGGTCCTGCACCGCCCGTCATCAGGCTCCTTCGTCTCCTACGCTCGGGAGTTCTATGGCGAAAAGGCAGCGTACATCTCCGGGTGGGTGTACTCACTGTCGTGGGCGCTCACCGCGATCGTGGACATTACCGCCGTCGCCGTTTACCTGAACTACTGGACCGCGTTCAGCAGCGTCCCGCAATGGATCCTCGCGCTGGCGGCCCTGCTCGTGGTCACCGGCGTCAACCTCATCTCCGTGAAGCTATTCGGCGAACTGGAATTCTGGTTCGCCATTATCAAGGTTGGCGCGCTCGTGGCGTTCCTCCTGGTGGGCGGCATCTTCCTCGCCGGCAACTTCCCGGTCGCCGGACACCAGCCCGGGCTCTCCCTGATCACCGACCACGGCGGCCTGCTGCCCAACGGGCTACTCCCCGCGGTCATCATTGTGCAGGGCATTGTGTTCGCTTACGCCGGCATCGACATGATCGGCGTAGCCGCCGGCGAAACCAAGGACCCTAGGAAGATCATGCCCAAAGCGGTCAACGCGGTCATCTTCCGGATCGCCATCTTTTATGTGGGCTCCACTGCCCTGCTGGCGATGCTGCTTCCGTATAGCTCCTATAAGGCCGGGGAGTCCCCGTTCGTAACCTTCTTCGCCAGTATCGGCGTGCCCGGTGCGGGCGACGTGATGAACTTCGTGGTCCTCACCGCCGCGCTATCCAGCCTCAACGCCGGGCTCTACTCCACCGGGCGGATCTACCGCTCCATGGCCCAGACCGGGACGGCACCCCAATTCATGAAACGGATGAGCCGCGGCGGGGTGCCCTACGGCGGAATCCTCTTCACCGCTGCCTTCACTCTGCTCGGCGTGGGGCTCAACGCAGTTGTTCCAAAGATGGCCTTCGAAATCACCATCAACGCCACCGCGCTAGCCATCCTCTGCACTTGGGCAACCATCATTTTGTGCCAACTGAAACTGTACAAACTGTCCAAAGCGGGACTGATGCCGCGGCCAGCCTTCCGGCTCTTCGGTGCGCCTTGGACCTCCTACCTGACCTTGGCGTTCCTGGCAGCGGTGCTGGTCCTGATGCTGTTTGATTTCCCGATCGGCACGTACACGGTGGCCTCCCTGGCAATCATCATCCCGGCCCTTATGGCCGGCTGGTACTCCGTGCGAAGGCGCGTCAACGAACTTGCCAGGACCCGGCCGCCGACCAACGCCA
The DNA here is from genome assembly GCF_030209835.1 of Arthrobacter sp. efr-133-R2A-120. Taxonomy (GTDB): domain Bacteria; phylum Actinomycetota; class Actinomycetes; order Actinomycetales; family Micrococcaceae; genus Arthrobacter. Next base: position 51,335 of record NZ_JARVRF010000022.1, read on the forward strand.
TCCCGGTAGCGGGGGCCACAGCCCAGCAATCACCGGCCCAGTCTTCCACCACGCGGCTCAACAACGAGGAGCACACACCATGACCACCGCAGCAACGCGTCCCGCCAACGCCCTGACCCAAAAACCTGCCGACATCAGCCGGGTAGCGAGCGATGACGATGCGTCCTTCCTCCGCGACTTCCGCAGCCTCTCGACCATCGGCGAAACACCCGGCCACGGCGTGGACCGCCAAGCCGGCACCGCGGCGGACGCACAAGCACGTACCTGGTTCACCTCCCTCGCCTCCCAGTACGGGTTCCGTACGGAAACGGACCAAGTTGGAAACCTTTTCGCGCTGATCGAATGGAACCCCGGCGCACCCTACGTCCTCGTGGGCTCGCACCTGGACAGCCAGCCGACCGCCGGGAAGTACGACGGCGCGTACGGCGTTGCCGCGGCCCTTCACGCCGCCCGCAGGCTGGCGGACCGGGCAGCCTCGAAATCGTCCGACGGCGGCAACGGGCCAGCGGTTCCCAAGTACAACCTTGCCGTCGTTGACTGGTTCAACGAGGAAGGCTGCCGCTTCGCCCCGTCCATGATGGGAAGTTCCGTCTACACAGGAAAGCTCCCCGCCGACGTCGCGCTGTCCGTTACGGACACCGCGGGTACCAGCGTGCGCGAAGCCCTTACCGAAATCGGGCACCTAGGAAGCGGCGATGGCCCCGCTGCCGCCGCCTATGCGGAGATCCACATTGAACAGGGCCGGTCGATGGAGGACTCCGGCACCACGATCGGCCTGGTCCACGCCTGCTGGGCCGCTGCGAAATACACGGTTACCGTCCACGGCGAGCAGGCACACACGGGTTCAACCGTCATCGCCGACCGCAAGGACGCCCTGCTGGGAGCGTCGCGCCTAGTGGTTTTGCTGAGGGAAATCGCGGACCACTTCAGCGGTGCCGTGCTGCACACCTCCGTGGGTCAGTTGACGGTGTATCCGAACTCGCCCGTTGTGGTGCCGTCCCGGGTGGACCTCGTGATGGACTTGCGGACCGCCGATGAGGGCGTCCTGGCCGCTGCCAAAGCCCTGCTCCGCTCCGGTATAGCCGCCATCGAGACGGAGGCCAACGTCAGCATTGAGGTCGAGGAGTCCCACGCCTGGGGCATCAACCCCTACCAACCCGCGGGTGTGGCCTTGGCCGCCGAATGCGCAGCCGAACTGGGCCTCAGCAACCGCCGAGTGTTCACGCTCGCCGGGCACGACTCAATCAACATGAAGGATGTCGTCCCTACGGTCATGCTGTTCGTCCCCAGCGTGGATGGCATCTCCCACAATGAGCGCGAATACACGAACGACGACGACGCCTGCGCCGGCGTAGACATGCTGACCCGCGTAGTTGAGAGGCTGTGCAACGGAGACCTCGACGATGCCGCGTCACCCGAACCCGGCTCCCGGCTGGAGGGCAACAAGTGACTGGCCGGATCAAGGTGGCCGTCCTTCAGGCGACCGGTCTGGTCAACTCACCGCAGCAAAACCTGAACAGGCTTGCTGCCCGAGCGCAGGAAGCAAAGGCACTGGGCGCGGACCTTCTGGTAACCCCCGAACTGTTCATCAGCGGTTACGCTCCCGGCCTAGTCAACAGCACCGACGGGACAGTCCAGCGGCGGCAGATCGCCGACATCGCCTTATCCGCAGGCCTGGCGATCGTGGGTTCCACAGTCGAACACGACCGGGAGCGGCGCTACATCTCGGCGTCCTTCTTTGATCGCGACGGTGCCGAACTGACCCGCTACCGCAAGCAGCACCTCTTCGGGGCAGTCGAGAAGGAAGCGTTCGACGCCGGGGAGGCACCCCCCGCCGTCGTCGGCTTCGACGGAGTCAACGTTGCCCTCGGAATCTGCTTCGACATCGAGTTTCCCGAGTTCGCGCGTGCCGCGGCCGTCGCGGGAGCGGAACTGCTCTGCATTCCGACGGCGGTCCCCTTGCGTGAAGGCGGCCAGTCCGACGCACACCCGTTCGACACCCGGCTGATTCCGGCGATGGTGGTCCCCACCCGAGCCCTCGAAAGCCAGCTGTTCATTGCGTACGCCAACCACACCGGCCCGCACTTCGCCGGCCTGAGCACCATCGCCGATCCGTACGGGCGGCACCTTGCGGCCGCCGGTGACCATGCCGCGCTTATCGTCGCGGACGTTGCCGTGTCCACTCTTCGCCAGGCCCGGCTGGACACCGACTACCTCTCCCCGTTCATCAACAGCGCAGCCAGCGCCCACCCCCAATAAGGACCCACGTGACCATCGCAGCCACCAGCACGCCGACTGCAAAACTGAGCATGCTCATCCCAGATTTCCCGTTCCCCTACGATGACTACATCACCCATGAAGCGGGAATCGGTTCCGTCCCGGCCGACATGTACGGCACAGAAGTGGCCGTTGTGGGCGCCGGGCTGTCAGGGCTCGTCGCAGCCTACGAACTCATGAAAATGGGACTCAAGCCGGTTGTGTACGAGTCCTCAAGGATCGGAGGACGCCTCCGTGGAGGCACCCAGCCGGGCAAGTCCGGACCGGTGGCGGACCTGGGCGGGATGCGCTTCCCAAAGACCGGCACCTCGTTCTTCCACTACGCGGATCTTGTTGGCATCGAAACCCAGCCGTTCCCCAACCCGCTGACGCCTGCTGCCGGAAGCACCGTGATCGAACTTGGCGGCACGGCCCACTATGCCGAGAGGCCCGACGATCTGCCTGGGTTCTTCCGGGACGTCTCCAACGCGTGGGACGACTGCCTGGAGGAACGCGCCCACTTTAGCGCCATGCAGGAAGCCATCCGCACCAGGGACCTCGCCACGATCAAGAGGCTCTGGAACGAATTGGTTCCCCGCTTCGACGACATCTCCTTCTCCGGTTATCTGGCCACGTCAAAGGCGTTCGCGTCCCTCCCGTTCGAATACCGGGAGGCCTTCGGCCAGGTCGGGTTCGGAACGGGCGGCTGGGACACCAACTTCCCGGACAGCATCCTGGAGATCCTCCGCGTCGTGTACGTGGATGCCGACGCGGACCAACACCGGATCATCGGCGGGGCGCAGCTCCTGCCGGAACGCCTCTGGAACCATGCCCCCTCCGACCTGGCGCACTGGCCAGAAGGCACAAGCCTCGCGTCCCTTCACGGCGGGCACCCGCGGCCCGGCGTCGCTTCCATCCGGCGCCTTCCTGGCAGTGGGGGCGCAGCTGCAGCGGTCGAGGGACCCATCGCCGTCACGGACAAGTGGGGACAGTCGCGGGAGTATCCGGCGGTCATTGCGACGTGCCAGAGCTGGCTGCTCTCGGCGCGCATCGACGTCGACGAGTCGCTCTTCAGCCACAGGCTCTGGACGGCGATCGAGCGTAGCCACTACATGCAGTCCTCCAAGACGTTCGTAGTGGTCGACAGGCCGTTCTGGAAGGACATCGACCCGCAGACCGGCCGCCAGCTCATGAGTACCACGCTCACAGACCGGCTCACGCGCGGCACCTACCTGCTGGACAACGGCCCCGACCAGCCCGCCCTGATCTGCTTGTCCTACACCTGGAACGACGACGCCCTGAAGTGGTTACCGCTTGATGCCGACGAGCGAGTCCGACTTATGCTGCACTCCCTGAAGCAGATCTATCCCACCGTGGACATCGCCTCGCACATCATCGGGGATCCAATCACGGTCTCCTGGGAAGACGACCCCAACTTCATGGGTGCCTTCAGTGACAACCTCCCAGGGCATTACCGCTACCAGGAGCGGCTTTACACGCACTTCATGCAGGAAGGAATGGACCCGGCCCACCGCGGCATCTATCTGGCCGGCGACGGCATCTCCTGGACCGGCGGCTGGGCCGACGGAGCCGCGACTACGGGCCTCAATGCCGTGTGGGGCGTCATGACGCAGCTGGGCGGCAAGACCAATCCGGAAAACCCGGGCCCGGGCGACCGCTTCGACGAACTCAAACCCGTTCGGCTTCCCTGACCTCCCCGGGCAGGCTGTTCATCGGCCCCGACTCACGCATCGGCCGTATGGGGCCCCGTCTTAAAGGGGCTCCATACGGCCGTGCCCATGCCAATGGGTAGCACCGGATGAACGGGCGGCTCTGGGCGGTTATTCGGCGCGGGGCCTTGATGCCGCCAGGCGGCTCGAATCGGGCAGTGTTGCCACGAAAACGTCGGTCGCGCTGATGTCCGCCAGTGCCTTGCGCCGGGTGTCGTCGAGGTATCCGACGTGGTTTTGGAATGCCGCGCGGGCGGCTTCCGGGTCCTGGTCTGCGATTGCCTGGTAGATGGCCGTGTGTTGCGCCCAAACGGCTTCGCGGTCCAGCAGATCGACGAACACGGTGTTGGTGGCCGGCCGCATGAGATGCACCGACATCATGGCGAGTTCGAGAATCTGGTTCTTTGCGGCCCTGGTGATCGCTGTGTGGAACTCAATGTCTAGCTGGAGCCATTCAGCGAGATCGAGATCGGGGTTCGAAGCGAGGTGTATCGGTTGGTGGATGGCCTCGAGGTCGTCCTCGGTGCGCCGGCGTGCGGCCAGGTCGACGCACTGCATTTCCAGCACCCAGCGGGCCTCGTCCACGTCGTGCAGGGAGACGTTGCCGGCCCGGTACCACAAGCGGATCGCGTCACTGAGCTGTTCGGCGACGGTCTCAGCATCAGGCACCGCAACATAGGTCCCTCCACGGCTTCCGCGGGAAGAGACGACGAGTCCTGTTGCCGCCAGGATCTTCAGGGCTTCCCTTGCGGTGGCGCGCGCAACATCGAATGATTCCGCCAGCTCCAACTCAGAGGGCAGCCGCTCCCCCGGCAGCCATTGGCCTACGCTGATCGCCCTTCGCAGCTGGCGGGCAATTTGCCCGGACGCGTCCTTGCGGCCGAGCTGAACCGGCACGAACTCTTCTGGCATCGCTAAACGCACCTTGCCTTCACATCGGTGGAAACCCCTTTACAAGGAAAGGATACTCCTTGCATAATGTCCAAAGTTAGACATTGACTTTTCCCCCCAACGATCGTTGCGGGAGCCACCCGATCCACCCCTTGGAGAAACCGATGAGTTTGAAGATCAGCACAGCGTTGGGGATCGCTGCACTCGTGTCCGCTATTTCCCTCAGCGCCTGCACCGCACCTCCCAAAACCGCAACGGATACCCCCGCCACAGCCGCAGCATCGGGATCGGCGGCCAGCACCGAAGCCATGAGCAACACCCTTAAGTTCGTCGATGCCGGGACCAAGGCGCCAGCCGGGAAAAAGGTGGCCTACCTGGCAGAATGCGCTGCCGCCAATGCCTACTGCCAGACCCGGCAGAAGGGGGCGCAGGAGACAGCCGCCAAAATGGGTGTCCAATTGACCGTCTTCGACGCGAACTTCGACCCGGCCGCCCAGTTGCAGCAAGTCCAGGACGCCGTGCAGCGGGGATTCGACGGATACATCTTCTCGCCCGTCGCGGACGCCCCCGGATGCTCGGACTTCCACCTGCTCCAGGCCAGCGGCAAGCCCGTCAGCACCATCAACAGCCCCATGTGCGGCAACCCCGACTACACACCGGAGACTGCCGGATTCGTCGGCATGCAGACCACCCGGTTCTTCACCGAGCACGTCGAAACGCCTTCAAGTCCTGCACCGCGTCCTGCAATGCGGTCGCCGTCGGAGGCTTCGTCGGATCAGACCTGTTCACCCGATGGGAAGCCGCGATCAAGACAGCGGCCGCGAAATACCCGAACGTCAAGGTTGTCTCCGACCAGCCAGGGAACTTCGATCCCGCCAAGGCTCTCTCGGTGGTCCAAGACGCGATCAGCGCGAACGGCAAGATCGACCTCGTAATTTCCTCCTGGGATGACATGACCCGCGGCGTGGAACAGGCCGTTCACGATGCCGGGAAGACCCCGGGGAAGGATGTGCGCATTTACAGTGTGGGCGGCACCACGGCAGGCGTGGCCAGGGTTTCCGCCGAGGCTTGGACGTCAACATCGGTCCTGCTTCCGTATGAGGAATCCTCATATGGAGTCGCCCAGCTTGTCCGTGCCCTTTCCAGCGGCGAAAACACCCCAGGGTTCGCTTACCTGGCCCAGGCACCCGCCGTCACGCAGGGACCAGGCTCGATCTTCATCACCGCAAGCAACGCCAACAAGTTCCACCCGGAGTACTGACATGCGGACCCACGCTCCATCCACCGCCGCCGACGCGCTCGTCGTCCGCGGATTGAACAAGCAGTATGGGGATGTCCAGGTCCTGAGGAACGTCTCCCTTACGGTCAGGGCAGGTGAAGTCCATGCCCTTGTCGGGGAAAACGGTGCAGGAAAATCTACGCTGATCAAGACCGTGGCCGGCGCCGTCCACCAGGACAGCGGAACGGTCAGTATCTGGGGCCAGGAGCTCGACGGCGGCCAGCCCGGCAAGGCTGCCGCCGCGGGTCTCGCGGTGATCTACCAGGAGCTGACCATTGTTCCGGAAATGACAGCACTGGCCAACGTGTTGCTCGGAAGGCCACCGCGAAGGTTTGGTTTCATCGACCGCCAGGCCGCCCTCGCCCAATACCGGGAGGCCGCCGCAGCGGCCGGCACCTCCATACCCGCAGCCACCCGGGCCGGGGACCTGTCCACGGCCAATCAGCAGATGCTCGAAATCATGCGGGCCCTGGCCAGCCACCGTCGCCTGATCGTCATGGATGAGCCCACGGCCTCGCTTGGACCGGAAGACAGCCGTTCCCTCCACAAAGCCATCAAGGAACTGACCTCCGCCGGATGCTCGGTTGTCTACATTTCCCACAATCTCGACGACGTCCTGGACATCGCCGACACGGTCACCGTGCTGCGCGAGGGCGCCGTGATCGACAGCAGAGCAACAGCCGACTGGGATAAACCTTCCCTGATCGTCGCGATGCTCGGCGGCACCCCGGCCGAGGTCCAACCCACCGCCCCGGGACACACCAAGGGCAGGATCGCCCTGAGCGTCCGCGGGCTGACGGCCCTAGGCGTCGATCTGCCGGCACTGGATATCCGCGAAGGCGAGATCGTCGGCCTGGCCGGACTCGTCGGTTCAGGACGCACCAGGTTTCTGCGGACCCTGGCGGGTGCGAACCGGCACACAACCGGAACCCTCACGCTCGACGGAAAGCAGGTTCCTTGGCCCCGTTCCCCCCGGGACGGCATCCGGCGCGGGATCGCGCTGGCCCCGGAGGACCGAAAAGAACAGGCCCTGGTTCTGGACCGCAGCGCGGCGTGGAACATTGCCCTGGGCCAATTCGCCAAGGCAGCGGGCCGACGTCCCTTCCGGAACGGCGCGCTGGCCGGATGGGCAAGTTTTGGCGCTGCGCGGATGGGGTTCAACCCGAACCGACTGAAGGGGCCCGCAGGGACCCTGTCGGGCGGAAACCAACAGAAACTCGTGCTGGCCCGATGGCTGGACCGCGGACTCGGTTGCCTGCTCCTGGATGAACCAACACGGGGCATCGACATCGGCGCCAAAGCCCAGATCTTTGCCACGGTCCGCAAGCTGGCCGACGAGGGGCTGTGCGTCATCTGGTGCAGCAGCGACCTGGACGAGGTCACCAGGTACAGCGACAGGATCATTGTCCTGGCCTCCGGCCGGGCGGTCGCGGAACTACCGGCGGGCTCCACCGTCCAGGACATCCTCACCCACACCTACACCGCGCCGGCGCCCGGAAGCGTCGGGCCCACAACAACAGATATGGCAGCATCATGAGCACGACAACACTTCAAAAGAACAGGATGTCTCCGCCCGGGCAGACGCCCCGGATGGGTCCAACCCTTCGCCGGTTCGGCGTCCTGGCGGCCTTGCTGGTCCTGGTCGCCCTCATCAGTTTCGCCCAACCGGGCTTCCTCGCCGGCGGTAACCTGATGAACATCGTCAGCCAATGGGCACCGGTCGCCATCATGGGAATCGGCATGACGTACGTGGTCATCACGGGCGGTTTCGACCTCTCCGTCGGGGCCATCTACTCCCTTACTGCCGTCATCGCCGCGACCGTTGGCCGGACGGAGGCCCCGATCGTGGCGTTCGCCGCAGCGGCCGGAGCCGGTATCCTGGCAGGGCTCGTCAACGGCTGGATCGTCACCGGGCTCAAGGTCAACCCGTTCATCGCTACCCTCGGCAGCTCCCTGATCATCTCAGGCACCACCCTGGTCATCACGGGAAACCGGGCCGTCGTCGTGGGCTTCGCCCCCTTCCAGGAACTCGGCAGCGGGCGGCTCGCCGGCATCCCGTACTCGGGAATGCTCCTGATGATCCTGCTTCTGCTGGCCGGCTGCATCCTGGCATTCACGCCCTACGGGCAATCCGTCTACGCGGTCGGAGGGAACCAGGAAGCCAGCCGACTCGCGGGTATCCGAACCCGCGGCGTCGTGGCCAGCACCTACACGCTCTCGGGGCTGTGCGCCGGCATCGCCGGTGTCGTCACGGCCTCGCAACTGGGATCGGCACAGCCCAACCTCAATCCGAACCTGGTCTTCGATGTCCTGACCGTTGTCATCGTCGGCGGCACGTCGTTGACTGGAGGAAAAGGCGCCATCTGGCGGACCGCCGTCGGCGTGGCAATCCTGGCCACTCTCCAGAACGGCTTCAACCTCCTGGACGTCGATTCGTACTACCAGAACATCATCAAGGGCATCATCATCATCGCCGCCCTGACTCGGCTCCCCGGAATCCTGCCCGCGCTCAGACTGCGCCGCCCCAACTCCTCCAAATAAGAACCAGAAACCACCAAGGAATCACCATGACCATCACGACCATCGAAGAACTGACCATTGCCGAGGTCCACGATGCACTCCTCGCAGGAACGTACACCGTGCGGGACCTCGTCGAGGCGTACCTGGAACGCATCCGCACCCTCGACGCCGAGGGGCCGGCACTGAACTCCATCGTCACCGTCTCCAGCACCGCCCTCGACGAAGCCGACGCGCAGGACGCCTACCTCGCCGCGAACGGCAAGCTCTCCGGACCACTCCACGGGGTTCCCGTCGTGGTCAAAGACCAGATCGAAACCGCCGGAATACCCACAAGCTTCGGCAGCGCCGCAACCGGCGCCTACACAGCCGCCCAGGACGCGACCGCGATCGCCCAGCTGCGTGCAGCTGGCGCGATCATCCTCGCCAAGACCACCATGCCGGACTTCGCCACATCCTGGTTCTCCACTTCCTCCAGGAGCGGGATCACCCGGAACCCCTACGACCTGGCCCGCGACCCGGGCGGATCCAGCAGCGGCTCCGCAGCCGCCGTCGCCGCCAACCTCGCCCTCGTGGGCATCGGCGAAGACACCGGCGGGTCCATCCGGTTGCCTTCTTCCTTCTGCAACGTCGTCGGACTCCGCGTCACGCCGGGCCTGATCAGCCGGACCGGGATGTCTTCCCTGGTCGTGCCGCAGGACACGGCCGGGCCCATCACCCGAACCGTCACGGATGCCGCCGTCGTCCTGGATGCGCTCGTCGGCTTCGACCCGAAAGACCCTTACACCGCGGCGTACGCCATTGCCCGCCACTCCGGTACCTACGCCGAAGCCGTGACCAAGAACGCGCTCACCGGCAAACGCATCGGTGTGCTGCGCCAGGCCTTCGGCCCCGATTCGGACGCAGAATCGGCGGAAGTCAACGACGTCATCCGCCAGGCCCTGGCTGCCGTGGAAGCGGCAGGAGCCCAGCTCGTCGATGTGGAAGTACCGAACCTGAACGACTACGTCGCCGACACCTCGGTGTACTTCTCACGGTCCCGGCAGGACATGAACGCCTTCATCGCCAAACGGCCCCAACTCGGCATCGACTCGATCGAACAGCTTCACGCGGAGGGCAAGTTCCACGAGAAGCTGGATCTGTTCGTCGGGATTGCGACCGGTCCGGCGACGGCAAAAGACGACCCCACGTACCCGGACCGGGTGGCCCTCCAAGGCGACTTCCAGCGACTGGTGGCGGGAATCATGGCCGAACAAAAGCTTGACGCCATCTGCTTCCCGGACGTCAAACTCGCAGCCCCGAGCCACGAAGACATCTTCGCCGACCGCTGGACATGCCTGACCTACCCGACCAACACCGTCATCGCATCCCAGCTATTGTTCCCCGCCATTACCGTTCCCGCCGGATTCACCAGCGGCGGGCTGCCCGTCGGACTGGAAATCATGGCGCTGCCCTACTCCGAACCGCAACTGCTCGGACTGGCACACGGGGTCGAGAAGGCTACCGCGGCACGCAAGGCACCCAACCTGTCCCGGGTGACAGCGTGAAAGGCAAGACCTTGATTCCCCAGCTGACACTCAACTCGGACATGGGCGAGTCCTACGGGATCCACTCCTTCGGAAACGACGAAGCCCTCCTGCCCCTGGTCGACTCCATCAACGTCGCCTGCGGCATGCATGCAGGAGACCCTGGCACCATGAACCGCATCGTCACCCAGGCCGCCTCCGCCGGTGTCCGCATCGGCGCCCACCCCGGCCTGCCGGACCCCGTAGGCTTCGGACGACGCGAAATGGCTTTGCGGAAAGACGAGGTCCGGGACTTGGTCCGTTACCAGGTCGGTGCCCTATGGGGATTCCTCGACTCCACTGGCGTACCCCTGAACCACATCAAGCCCCACGGAGCCTTGTTCGCCATGCTCTCCAGAAGCGAGGAACTGATGGACGCCCTCTGCGATGTCGCTGAGCAATTCAACGTGCCGGTCTACGGACTCCCGGGAACCTGCCACGAAACAACCGCGGCACGCCGGGGAATCCCGTTCATCGGCGAACTGTATGTGGACCTTGACTACAACGCCGACGGCACGGTGATTGTCAACCGCTCAAGCCACGAATCCGGGATCGCACAAGCCGTTCAACGCACCCACCGATACCTGGAGGAGGGAACGATAGCTTCGGTGACGGGTGAAACCGTCATCGTCAGGGCGGACACCATCTGTATCCACTCCGACCAGGCAAATTCCGTTGAACTGGCCACCGCAGTCCGGGACGTCCTCAACACCTGATCCGCGCCCACCAAGCCCGCCAAAGCCGGGTGCCTGCCAAACCCAGGCACCCGGCTTCGCCATATCAAGAACGGTTGGTGTTTTAGAAGATATTGCCTCTAATTGATCGGTGCAGGGGGCTGTTCACCGCTGAGCACGGCGAGTGCGTTGTCGGCGGCCAGCATCGCCATCGCGGTGCGCGTCTCCACTGTGGCGGAGCCCAGATGCGGCACGAGCACCGCGTTCTCCAGCTCCAGCAATTCGGGATGGACCTGGGGCTCACGCTCGAAGACGTCCAGCCCGGCACCGGCGATGACGCCCTCGCGAAGTGCAGACGCGAGGGCTGCTTCGTCGACGATCGGTCCGCGCGCGGTGTTGACCAAGAACGCCGAGCTCTTCATTGCAGCGAGTTGCTCGGCGCCGATCAGATGATGCGTGGTAGGCCCGTACGGGCAGTGCAGCGAGACGACGTCGGACACAGCCAGCAACTCGTCGAGGTCGACCCGCCGTGCGCCCAGCTCGGCGGCGATCACCGGATCGAGCTCACTGCGCGACTGATAGACGATTTCCATGCCGAAGGCCTTGGCCCGGCGCGCGGTCGCCTGCCCGATGCCGCCCATGCCGACGACCCCGAGGATCTTCCCTTGCAGGCTGGACCCGAGCAGGAAGAACATCCCCCACTTCCAGGCCTGGCCGGAGCGGATGAGCCTCTCCCCCTCGCCGAGACGGCGGGTCGCCATGAGGATGAGGCCCATGGCGATGTCGGCTGTGGCGTCCGTGAGCACCCCTGGCGTGTTGGTGGCTACGATGCCCCGTTCCGTGCAGGCCGGGACGTCGATGTTGTCATAGCCCACCGCGACGTTCGCGACGACCTTGAGCTGCGGGCCGGCGGCGTCCAGCAGCTCGGCGTCGATGCGTTCGGTGAGCAGGCTCACCACGGCATCTGCCCCGGCTACGCGGCGCAGGAGCTCCTCGCGGCCGATCGACTCCGAACCAGTCCACGCATCGACCTCGTGCTCGGCGCGAAGCTTTTCGATCGCGGTTTCGGGAATACGTCCCGTGACGACGACCCGGCTCATGCCGTCTCGATCCACTCGCGCAGGCGGCCCAGGCCCTCGCTGATATCCGGCACCTCGATGCCCGAGTACGCGAGTCGGATGTATTGCCGCTGCTCACCGGGCAGGCGGCGGCCGAAGTGCTCACGCGTGCAGAAGGAAACGCCGGTCTTGTACAGGGCATCGGCGGCGAAGTCTCCGACTGCCGTGTATCCCATGCGCTCCATCGCCTCGGTGACATCAGGGAACAGGTAGAACGTCGATTGCGGCACGGCGACGCGCATGCCCGGGATGGAATTCACGAGCTCGCAGGCGGTGTCACGACGCTTCTGCAGGACGTCAAGCATCTGCTGCACGGATTCCTGGGGGCCGCGGAGTGCTTCGACGCCGGCCCACTGCACGTAGTGCGTCGTGCAGGACTCATCGTTGGTGTTGAGCGTGCTGAGCACCTTGGCGATCTCGAGCGGTGCGACGGCGCAACCGAGACGCGAGCCGGTCATCGCGAACTTCTTACTGAACGTGTAAAGGATGACGGTGCGCTCGGCCATGCCCGGAAGAGATGCGACTGAGCTGGAAACGCCCTCATAGCGGGTCTCGAAGTACGCCTCGTCGGAGAGCACCCACAGGTCGTTTTCTATCGCGAGCTGTGCGATGGCCTCCCGCTCGGCCGCCGTCGACTCGGCCGAGATGGGGTTTTGCAGGTCGTTGTAGATGATGGCGACGGTATTCGGGGTGATCGATGAGCGCACCTGGTCGAGGTCGATCGAGAAGCCCTCGCTCGTGGGCAGGTAGCGGTACGGCACAGCCGTGCCGCCAAGGTACTCGATCTGCGATTCGTAGATCGGGAAGCCGGGGTTCGGGTAGAGCACTTCCTGGCCGGGGTTCATGACCGCCTGTAGGAACTTCGTGATGACGGGTTTACCTCCCGTCATCACGACGACGTTGTCCGGGGAAAGGTCGATGCCACGGCGCGGGCCGATGTCATCGGCCAGTGCTTCACGCAGTTGGGGAATGCCCGGGCCGGGGCAGTAGCCCGTGTAGCCGTCCGCGATTGCCCGGTTCATTGCTTCCACGATGTTCCCGGCAGTGGGGATGTTGATGTCACCAAGATGGAAGGGGTACACACGGTTCCCCTTCGCCTTCCAGGCGGCCGCGGCCTGGGCGACGCTGAAGGCGGTTTCGGTGCCCAGTCGTTCGAGCCGGTGCGCGAGTTGCTGCATACTGTTCCACTCCTCGTTGAGTTGACTATCAATTCTCCGGCGAATTTCAGATCAAGTTTAGGACTAATATATCAAACCATGAATTAAGATATACGAACAGTCTCAAGGGGAACAAAGCTTCTTATTTACGAGACAAGTCGTCCTCTGGCGCGAGGTCCGGGACGGGCGTAGCGTCGGTTACATCCACGCGGGAGCGGCGAAAGTCAGCCCGCGCCCCGCGCGGCCCATAATGCATTCGTATGAAGGAGCCGGCAGTGGCTGGATGGAATGCTGACACGGCGGCTGGACCCCTTGGGTCAGGCACAGTGACTTTGGTTGAAGGATCGTCCTTCTGCATTTCATCGGCCAATGGAGACATCCATCCCGAACTCCCGCACGGGGTCTTTCACCTGGATACCCGCATCCTTTCCCGCTGGAATCTCACTATCAACGGCAAGCCCCTCGAACCCCTGGCTGCTGAAACAAAGGAACCGTATCGGGCCCTATTCGCTGGCCGCCTGCAGCTCTCGGATGGGTATGCGGACAGTCCATTGATCGTGGAACGGCTGCGTGAGGTGGGGGCAGGGATCCGGGAGCGGATCACCATCCGCAATTACTCGGCTGAGCCGGCTGAGTGCCAGATTGTGCTGGCCATTGAGGCGGATTTCGCCGACTTGTTCGAAGTGAAAGAGGCACGGATCCAGCGGCGCTGGGCGGAGACACGCGATCAGGACGGCGACTCGCTGGAAATCCAGGCCAGGTGGCAGGACGTCAGGAAGGGCGTAGTCGTCAAGGCGGATGGGGCCAATGCCACGGCCGACGGGCTGACATTTGAGATAGTGGTCCCGCCCTATGGGCAGTGGAGTACTCGATTGAATGTTGTGCCCACGGACAACGGCGCTCGCCCCGACGCACCGTTTGTTCATCCGGCGCCTGGCGAAATGTCTCCGAGTGACCGGCGTCGTCAAGAGTGGGTGGCGAAGATTCCGGCGCTGCAGATGGGCAACCGTTCCATCCAGCGGACGCTGCGGCGGAGCTACGACGACTTGGGAGCGCTGAGAATCGAGGACCCTGGGCATCCTGAACGGGTGGTTGTCGCCGCTGGAGCGCCCTGGTTCATGACCCTGTTCGGTCGTGATTCGCTCTGGGCTTCGGAAATGTCGCTTCCTGTGGATCCTTCCTTGGCACTGGGAACTCTGAAGACGCTGGCTGACCGCCAGGGCACCGTTGTGGACGTGATGAGCGAAGAGGAGCCCGGCAAGATCCTGCATGAGGTGAGGCTTGATGTCTCCAGCGGGCTGGCGCTGGGCGGCAAATCCGCCTACTACGGAAGCGTCGACGCAACTCCGCTGTTCGTGGTCGTGCTGGGGTCCGTCAGTCGCTGGGGTTTTGACAAAGAGACCATCGCCACCCTGTTGCCCAACGCTGACCGTGCCTTGGAGTGGATCCGCGAATACGGGGACCGGGACGGGGACGGCTTTGTCGAGTATGAGCGCCTCAACGATCATGGGTTGGTCAATCAGGGATGGAAGGATTCCTGGGACGGCATCAACTTCGCCGACGGAACCCTCGCGGAGCCACCGATCGCACTGTGCGAGGTCCAGGCCTACGTCCACGGCGCATACGTCGCGCGCTCCTGGATGGCATACGACGCCGGCGACCTCGCCTTGGCAGCCGAACTTCGAGACCGGGCCGCGACGCTGAAGCGGCGGTTCAACGAACAGTTCTGGCTCCCGGACAAGGGGTACTACGCCATCGCGTTGGACCGCGATAAGCGGCCGGTGGATGCCTGCGCTTCCAATATGGGCCACTGCCTCTGGTTCGGCCTTGTGGATGAGGACAAGGCGCCACAAATGGTCGAGCGTCTGATGTCCCCGGAGATGTTCAGCGGATGGGGCGTACGGACCCTCGCCAGCGACATGCGGGCGTATAACCCTGCCAGCTATCACAACGGGTCGGTCTGGCCCCACGACAACGCGCTCATTGTGGCAGGGCTGCTTCGGTATGGGTTTGTGGAAGAGGCACAGCGGATAGCGACTGCCCTGCTGGAAGCGGCCGAATACTCGGGCGGTCGATTGCCGGAGCTGTTCTGCGGCTTCAGCCGCGACCAGTTTGCCGAACCCGTGCCCTACCCCACGGCCTGTTCGCCACAGGCTTGGGCCGCCACCACACCGATCCTGCTGGTGACCAGCCTGATGCGCTACGACGCACACATTTCCCAAGGGGGGCTATGGCTGGACCCTGTACTGCCGGATTCCTACGGCAAACTGCACATCACGAACGCGCCTATGGGCTCCGGCCGGATCACCATCGACATATCCGGTTCAGCAGCCTCCGTTCAGGGCATACCGGAGGGCTTGGTGCTCCACCGCGGGCAACGGCCGTGGATAACCGATCTCGTGGAGCAAGCCAAACTGCATCCGGAAAAATAGGGAATGGAGGACCAACCGGTCACCGCGAAAGGCGAGCGACCGGCGTCGTACATAGCGGCAGCGCGAGGCGCCGGGCAGTGTGATCCGGCAGAGCAAGGCGCCGGGCAGTGTGATCCGGCAGCGCAAGGCGCCGGACGGTGTGATCCGGCAGCGTGCGTAAAAGGGCCCCCGCCCCTCACCGCCGCAAAGCCGCGGCAGCAGAACGCGGGGAATAGCACGCCGAGGATCAGCGCCGTCCGGCGCCAACCACAGCGCCGCACCCCGGAGGCGGGAGGAGGGTGCTGGTCTTCTCTAGGCAGCAAACAGCGCTGAACGGACGGCCTTTTCGAAGCCGTCGACGTGAATTCGCGCCAGTTCTGCAGCCCTGGCCTCGTCGCCGTCGATCACCGCATCGAGAAGATCAAGGTGTTCATGCACGTGGCGGGAAAGATCAGGCAGGCGATCGAGGACCATGCACCAGATCCGTGTCGCCAGGTTGTCGTAGCGGATCAGCACATCCTCCAGGTGCGGATTTGCCGCTGCCGCATAGATCCCCTGGTGCACGCGGGCATCAAGTCGGAGCGTCTCCACCACGGAGGCGCCGTTGATCTCGAATGACTCGACTGCACGCATCACGGAGCGCAAGTTCTCCCTGGCTGCCGGTGTCGCAACCCGAGCCGCCCGCGCGGCCGCCAGTGGTTCGAGCTGGGCGCGGATCTCCGAAATAAACGCCAGATCGGTCACCTCTACGCGCATGGCGAAAGTTCCCCTTCGCGGATAGCTGATGACCAGACGGTCCAACTCGAGGCGCTTCAACGCTTCCCTCACAGGAGTGCGCCCCATGCCAAGGTCCCTCGCCAGCGCATCGTCGTTCAACAAGTCGCCCGGCCTGATGTCCAGCGTCAGGAGCCTGTCGCGTATCCGCTCGTAGGCCACTTCAGCCAGGGACCTCGGACTGGCGGCATCCACCACTTCCAGCGCTTCAAATACCACGGTACCGACCTTTCGCGTCCAGCCAAACGGACTATTGACCTCACTCGAACTCCAGTATACGCTAGTTCCCAGTATGATATATCAGTAGCTGACTTGAAAATATATCTTTAGGAGGAGACATGACGCTCGTGGAGACGACTCCAACACAAAGCACACTTCCGCAGGCGAGTGCCTCTGAAGACGACCGTTCCCGGAAGTTCGTGCTCACCCTGTCGTGTATTGAACGCGCCGGCATCGTACAGGCGGTCACCACCTTCCTGTTCGAACGTGGTTTCAACATTGAAGAGCACCAGCAGTTCGACGACGGACTCCGCCAGACACTGCACCTGCGCACAGCGTTTTCCGGATCCCCGGAGTACTCACCGGAAGCGCTCGAAGAAGAGTTCCGGGCGATCGCTGAGCGTTTCGACATGAAGTTCAGCTTCCATGACCAGACCAAGCAGCGCGTCCTCGTCATGGTGTCCAAGTTCGGGCACTGTCTGAACGACTTGATTTTCCGCTGGCGCGGGGGCAGCCTGGGCGGGGACCTGGTGCTGGTAGTTTCCAATCACGGAACCCACCGGGCCATGGCCGAGGCTGCCGGGCTTCCATTCGTACACATTCCGGTGACCCCGGACACCAAGGCGGATGCGGAGCGGCGCCTGCTCGAACTGGTTGACGAGTACAACATCGATTTGGTGGTTCTCGCCCGCTATATGCAGGTTCTGTCCGACGAACTGAGCCGCGCCCTGGAGGGCCGAGCGATCAACATCCACCACTCATTCCTGCCCGGCTTCAAAGGTGCCCGTCCTTACCACCAGGCGTACGACCGCGGCGTCAAGCTGGTGGGTGCCACGGCGCACTATGTCACCGCGGATCTTGATGAGGGACCGATCATCGAACAGGAAGTGATCCGCGTAGACCACAGCTATGGGCCGACTGCCCTTTCCACGGTCGGGCAGGATGCCGAGGCGCTCGCGCTTTCCCGCGCCGTGCGCTGGCATTGCGAGCACCGCGTGCTGTTGAACCAAACCAGCACCGTCGTCTTCCGCTAGCCGACGCCCAACAACAAGCAGCAGCAGTAGCCCACACACGAGAAATAGCAGGAGAAACCACATGGCATCGACGCCACGCATTGTCATCATCGGAGCTGGGATCGTCGGCACCAACCTGGCAGATGAACTGGTAGCCCGCGGCTGGAACAGCATCACTGTCCTGGACCAGGGACCGTTGAACATGCCGGGGGGCTCCACGTCCCACGCCCCGGGGCTGGTCTTCCAGACCAACGCCTCCAAGACCATGGCAACCTTCGCCAAATACACGGTGGAAAAGCTCCTGTCACTCACCGAGGACGGCGTCAGCTGCTTCAATCAGGTGGGCGGACTGGAAGTCGCCACCACCGAGACCCGCCTCGCCGACCTCAAACGCAAGCTCGGCTACGCTGCATCCTGGGGAATCGAAGGCAAGATCCTTTCCCGCGAAGAGTGCAAGGAGCTCTACCCGCTCATCAACGAGGAAGACATCCTTGGGGGCCTCCATGTACCCAGTGACGGGCTGGCCCTCGCCGCCCGCGCAGTCCAATTGCTGATCAAGCGCACAGAGGCAGCCGGGGTGGAGTACCGCGGCTCCACCACCGTGACCGGGATCGAGCAGACCGGCCGCCGCGTCACGGGAGTCCGCACCTCCGACGGCGTCATCCCTGCGGACATCGTTGTCTCCTGCGCGGGCTTCTGGGGTGCCAAGATCGGCGAAATGATCGGCATGTCCGTCCCCCTTCTGCCGTTGGCCCACCAATACGTCAAGACAACTCCGGTGCCGGCACAGGAAGGCCGCAACGAACTACCCAACGGCGCTTCCCTGCCGATCCTGCGCCACCAGGACCAGGACCTCTACTACCGCGAGCACGGCGACCGCTACGGCATCGGCTCCTACGCCCACCGCCCGATGCCGGTGGACGTCGAGGAACTCGGCAGCTACGCGCCGGACAGCATCAGCGAACACAACATGCCTTCCCGCCTTGACTTCACCCTGGAGGACTTCCTCCCGGCCTGGGAGGCGACTAAGCAGCTGCTTCCGGCCCTGGCGGAAAGCGACATCGAAGACGGCTTCAACGGCATCTTCTCCTTCACCCCCGACGGCGGCCCTCTGGTGGGCGAATCCAAGGAGCTCGATGGCTTCTTCGTCGCGGAAGCCGTGTGGGTGACCCACTCGGCCGGCGTTGCACGCGCTGTCGCCGAATTGCTGACCACGGGCAAGTCCCGGATCGACCTGGGCGAATGCGACATCCACCGCTTCGAAGACGTCCAGCTCACCCCCGAATACGTCAGCGAAACGTCCCAGCAGAACTTCGTGGAAATCTACGACGTCCTGCACCCGCTCCAGCCCAAGCTCTCCCCCCGCAACCTCCGCGTCAGCCCTTTCCACGCCCGCCACAAGCAACTGGGAGGATTCTTCCTCGAATCCGGCGGCTGGGAACGCCCCTATTGGTTCGAAGCCAACGCCGAACTGCTGAAGGAAATGCCGGCCGAATGGCAGCCCCCGGCCCGCGATGCCTGGTCCGGAATGTTCAGCTCGCCCATCGCCGCTGCCGAAGCGTGGAAGACGCGCACCGCGGTGGCAATGTATGACATGACGCCGCTCAAGCGCCTTGAGGTCTCCGGCCCCGGAGCACTCAAGCTGCTGCAGGAACTGACCACCGCGGACCTGGACAAGAAGCCAGGCGCCGTGACCTACACCCTCCTGCTGGACCACGCAGGCGGCATCCGAAGCGACATCACGGTGGCCCGCTTGAGCGAAGACAGGTTCCAGCTCGGGGCCAACGGAAACATCGACACCGCCTACTTTGACCGGGCCGCGCGCCACCAGACCGAAAGCGGCTCCGCGAGCGACTGGGTCCAGGTGCGTGACACGACGGGCGGCACCTGCTGCATCGGTCTCTGGGGCCCTCTCGCCCGGGACCTCATCAGCACGGTCAGCAGCGACGATTTCTCCAACGACGGCCTGCGCTACTTCCGGGCCAAGAATGTCGTCATCGGCGGAATCAACGTCACCGCCATGCGCCTGTCCTACGTCGGGGAGCTCGGCTGGGAGCTTTACACCAGCGCGGACAACGGCCAGCGCCTCTGGGACGCGCTGTGGAAAGCGGGGCAGCCCTTCGGTGTCATCGCGGCCGGCCGGGCCGCTTTCAGCTCGCTCCGGCTTGAAAAGGGTTACCGCTCCTGGGGCACCGACATGACCACAGAGCACGACCCCCTCGAAGCAGGCCTCGGTTTCGCTGTGAAGATGGCCAAGGATAACTTCGTCGGAAAAGCCGCTTTGGAAGGCCGCACCGAGGAAAACTCCGCCCGCCGCTTGCGCTGCCTGACCGTCGACGACGGACGCAGCATCGTCCTGGGCAAGGAACCGGTTTTCTACAAGGACCAGGCAGTCGGCTACGTCACCAGCGCCGCCTACGGCTACACCGTTGCCAAGCCGATCGCCTATGCGTACCTCCCGGCGGCCGTCTCCCTCGGTGACTCCGTCGAGATCGAGTACTTCGGACGACGCATCCAGGCCACCGTCACGCCCGATCCGCTGTACGACCCAACGATGACCAGGCTCCGCGGCTAGCACCACGGCCATCCAAAGGCTCGCGGTCCGGACTCATCCTCGCAACCAGAGTCCGGGCCGCTGTCTTTCCCCTCGACTCTTCTACCGCCCCAGCTCTCCAAGCCCAGCCTCGGAAGACCCAGCCCAGGAAGACCCATGATCAGTTCAGAAACAATCAACAATTACCTCACCAGGCTCGCATCACGGCAACCCACCCCCGGCGGAGGCGCAGCCGCTGCGCTTCACGCCGCCCAAGGTGCCGCCCTCGTTGCAATGGTCGCCAGGTACACCACGGGCGCCAAATACGAGCAACACGCCGCACTGGTCTCAAGGATCATCGCGGCCGCCGACGAACTTGTGGACGAAGCCCTGCGACTTGCGGACGCCGACGAACTAGCGTTCCAGGCTGTCATTGATTCCTACAAGCTGCCCTCCGGGACCGAGGCCCTCAACCAAGCGCGGTCGGCAGCAATCCAGGATGCCCTCGTTCACGCTGCACGGACCCCGGCACAGCTGATCAAGGTCTCAGGAGCCGTCGTCGAACTGGCCACGGAACTGTTCGACGCGGCAAACGCCAACGTGATCAGCGACGTCGCCGCCGCCGCTGACGCTGCCCGCGCGGCCGCCACCACGGCGCGCGTCAACATCGACATCAACATTGTGGCCATCAAGGACGGCGTTACCCGTGCCCGGCTTGCCGAGCAGGCCGACGGGATCGAAGAGAAGGTCGTCCTTGCGGCAGACTCGCTCGCGAAGCGCGTGCGCGAAAGGATCCTCGGTTGAACGCCACCCTGCTTTCCGGCAAGCCATTGGCCGCGCTCATCCAGCAAAGGGCCCGGGATGAGGCACGGAACCTCGAAAATGACGGAGTGCGCCCGGTCCTCGCGGTGGTCGTGGCAACAGACGACGAGTCCACGCATTGGTACGTCCGCTCCATTGAGCGCGCGGCCGAACGCGCGGGAATCGGCTGCCGGATTCTCGACCTCGGCCACGACGCCACAGAGCAAGTCCTGGCCAGCGTCCTGAAACACCTCAGCGCGGAACCGTCCGTCAACGGAATCATCTTGCAGGCGCCCCTGCCCGCCGGGGTCAGGACCGATGCCCTGGTCAGCCACATCGCACCGGAGAAGGACATCGACGGCGCGAACCCGCTCAGCCTCGGCCTGCTGGCCGTGGGGCAACCCGCCTTCGCACCTGCTACGGCCCGGGCCGTCGTCGAGATCCTCGACCACTACGACATCCCGGTGGCGGGCCGGAACGTCGTCGTCATCGGCCGTTCCGCCGTCGTGGGCAAACCGTTATCACTGCTCCTGCTGGAACGCGACGCCGCGATCACCGTCTGTCATTCCAAGTCGGGTCCGCTCGAGAGATACACGCAGACTGCCGACGTTGTCGTCGTCGCGGCCGGGCGGACCGGCCTGCTCACCGGCGCCCAAGTTTCCTCCGAGTCGGTAGTGATCGACGTCGGCACGAACGTCCTGCCCGACGGATCCCTCGTGGGAGACGTGGACGAA
This sequence comes from Arthrobacter sp. efr-133-R2A-120, assembly GCF_030209835.1. Classification (GTDB taxonomy): domain Bacteria; phylum Actinomycetota; class Actinomycetes; order Actinomycetales; family Micrococcaceae; genus Arthrobacter. Next base: position 73,007 of record NZ_JARVRF010000022.1, read on the forward strand.
GCCAGCGTGCTGGGCGTCGCCGCAGCACTGACGCCCGTTCCCGGCGGCGTCGGCACCGTCACCACATCGCTGCTGCTCCTGCACACAGCCGAGGCCGCAAGGGAACAGTTCCGCTCGTTGATCGCTGGACCTGTCGGCTGACACAAGGGCAAAACCATGCCCGGCCCCGGGGGCAACGGTGCCGGGCATCCGGGACACTCAGTTTTGCTAGAGGACCGCCCGGATCAGGTTCTCGAAGTCGGTAACGTGCTTGGCGGTCAGGTCTGCAGCAGCTTCTGCCTCGCCATCGGCAATGCGTTCAAGCAGCTCCACGTGCTGGGCGATGTGTTCGGAAACCGGGGGGAGCTTCTCCAGCACGAGACTCCAGATACGGGTCGCCAGGTTGTCGCAGCGAATCAGGACATCCTCCAGATGCCGGCTGCCAGTCGCCCGGTAGATGCTGCGGTGCACTCTCATGTCCAAGCGCATGAGGTCCCGCTGTGCCAGGTGGCCGGCCAAGAGCTGCCGAACCTCCCGGGCAAGCTCCCTTAGCTCCTGCCGCGTCCGGTCCGAAGCCATTCGAGCGGCACGTGCAGATGCCGCAGGCTCCAAAAGCTGACGAATCTCGGAGATTTCAGCAAGGTCCGTAATATCCACGCCCGCGGCAAAGGTTCCCCTGCGTGGATAGGCCACCACCAGGTGGTCGCTCTCCAGCCTCTTCATGGCTTCCCGGATAGGCGTTCTTCCAACACCAAGCCGACGCGAGATCAAATCATCATTCAAGGGCTCCCCAGGCTTGATATCAAGAACGATGAGCTCATCACACAGCACCCGGTACGCATACTCGGCATAGGACTCGTCATCCTGCCTCGCAGGCAGCTCCGACTCCCCCATGACCGATAACTTGCCGCTGCTCTCCACGTCTGATCCTTCCCGTTAGGTGACGGCGCCTTGACTCACCGGCCCCGTGAACATATTATCCCTACAACTGATATATCAATACGAGCGGGATAAGAATGTCACGAACTTCCTCCTCCTCACCGCCAGACCTCTCTATCCGGCCAAGATCTGAAGGTAAAGCCCATGGCCTCAAAAGCCCCCCGTGAAAATATCGACGAGTCAAAGCTGACTGTCACCAAACCCAAATCAAAGGCCGTGGGCCTCCCTGCCGTCACCAACGCGCTGAAAATCTCCCTCGAGCAGATGGGCCCCCTGCGCAGCGTCCAAACTTTGCTGGCGGTCAACCAGGTGGACGGGTTCGACTGCATGGGCTGCGCCTGGCCGGAACACGACAAACGCCATACAGCCGAGTTCTGCGAGAACGGTGCCAAGGCCGTCGCGGAAGAAGCCACACGCCGCCGCGTCACGCCGGAGTTCTTCGCATCGCATTCCATAGCTGAACTGAAGACGAGGGACGACTACTGGCTGGGCCAGCAGGGGCGGCTGACGCACCCCATGCTCCTGGACGAGGGCGCAACGCACTACAGGCCCGTGGATTGGGACGATGCCTTGGAGCTCATCGCACAGGAGATCAGGGACATGGACAACCCGGACCAGGCGGTGTTTTACACCTCCGGCCGGACGTCAAACGAGGCGGCCTTCGCCTACCAGCTCCTCGTGCGCGGCGTGGGGACCAACAATCTTCCGGACTGTTCCAACATGTGCCACGAGTCCTCCGGTTCGGCACTCGTCGAGACCATCGGCATCGGCAAGGGCTCAGTCAGCCTCAAAGACGTGGAAACGGCGTCGCTGATTTTCGTGGCGGGCCAAAATCCAGGCACGAACCACCCGCGCATGCTCAGCTCACTGGAGAAGGCCAAGAAAAACGGTGCGGTTATCGTGTCCGTGAATCCACTTCCTGAAGCCGGACTGCTCAGATTCGAAAACCCGCAGAACCCCGTTGGCATGCTGGTTGGCACCGAACTGACCGACGACTTCCTGCAGATCAGGGCCGGGGGCGATCAGGCGCTTTTCCAGGGACTGGGCAAATACCTGCTGGAGGCCGAAGGTGCTGGAAGGACCAGCCCGGGCCTGCAAACCGTACTCGACCATGACTTCATCAACAATCACACCGTCGGCCTCGATGCCTACCTGAAGCAACTGGAAGATGTTGCGTGGGAGGACATCCTCGAAGCGACCGGGCTGACGATGGACCAGATCAGGACTACAGGTGAGCGCCTGCTGGCTTCTAAGGCGACCATTGTCTGCTGGGCCATGGGCCTAACACAGCACAAGCATTCCGTGCCCACGCTCCGCGACGTCGTAAATGTCCTCCTTCTCCAGGGCAACATCGGCAAGCCCGGGGCCGGAGTCTGCCCCGTCCGCGGACATTCCAATGTCCAGGGTGACCGCACCATGGGCATCTTCGAGCAAATGCCGGAGAAATTCCACGACAGGCTGGACCACGAGTTCCAGTTCCTCTCCCCCCGGGCCCATGGCTACGACACCGTCGCGGCCATCCGTGCGATGCGGGACGGCAAGGTCCGGGTTTTCGTCGGGATGGGCGGCAATTTTGTGCGGGCGGCCCCGGATTCTGAAACCACGGAGCAATCCCTGGCCAACACCCGTCTTACGGTCCAGATCTCCACAAAATTGAATCATTCCCACCTGGCGACGGGGCGGCGCGCCCTGATCCTTCCCACGCTCGGACGCACCGAGAGGGACACGCAGAGGACGGGTGACCAAAGAGTAACCGTGGAGGATTCCATGAGTGCCGTCCATGCCTCCCGTGGACGGCTCAAGCCCGCGAGCGAGCACTTGATGTCAGAAGTGGCGATCGTCTGCAACCTGGCCCACCGGCTCTTCACGGACCGCGAAGGCCATCCCCTGCCCAACACCCCCAGGGCCGCCTGGCTCGCGCTCAGGGACGACTATTCCCTGATCAGGAAACACATCGAAGCGGTACTCGACGGCTTCGAGAATTTTGAGGAGAAGATCCAGAACCCGGGAGGCTTCGTCCTCCCCCACCGGCCCCGGGATGCGAGGGAATTCGACACCGCTTCCGGCAAGGCCCACTTTACGGCGAACGACTTGGAGTATCTCCGCGTCCCGGAGGGCCGCCTCATCCTCCAGACACTGCGCTCCCACGACCAATACAACACCACCATCTACGGCAAGGACGACCGCTACCGTGGCATTCACGGCGGTCGCCGGGTGGTCCTCGTGAACGAATCCGATGTGGCCGAACTGGGTTTCGAGAACGGCGACATGGTTCACCTGGTATCCGAATTCCGGGGCACCGAGCGACGGGCCGAGAATTTCCGCATCGTCTCCTATTCGACGCCAAAGGGCTGCGCCGCAGCCTACTACCCGGAGACCAACGTCCTCGTGCCGCTGGACTCGGTAGCCGACGTCAGCGGAACCCCGACGTCAAAGTCAGTCATTGTCCGCCTCGAGCCGGCAAGCGCAGGCAGCTATGAGTGACAGCCGGACCGCGGTTGCTGTGTCCTCCCCGGGGGTTGACCGTCCGCGGGTGGAACGGGCCGTCCGGGAATTCCTCCTGGCCGTTGGCGAAGACCCGGACAGGCCCGGCCTGGTTGAGACCCCCGCGCGCGTCGCCCGCGCAGCGGCGGAAATGTACGGCGGCCTCCACGAAGACCCCCTCGCCGTGCTGGACAAGACGTTTGACCTTGGCCATGAAGAACTCGTCATCGTCAAGGACATACCCTTTTACTCGACCTGCGAGCATCATCTGGTCCCGTTCCACGGCGTAGCCCACGTCGGATACATCCCCTCCCCGGATGGATTCGTCACGGGGCTGAGCAAACTCGCCCGACTGGTGGACACCTTCGCTCGAAGGCCCCAAGTTCAGGAGCGGCTCACGACGCAGGTGGTTGATGCCCTGGTCACTTCGCTTCGACCCCTCGGTGCGATCGTCGTCGTCGAGTGTGAACACCTGTGCATGTCCATGCGGGGCGTCAGAAAACCAGGGTCAAAGACCATCACCTCCGCGGTGCGGGGCGAGCTCCGGCTGCCAGCCGCCCGCGCAGAAGCACTCAGCCTGATACTCGGCCGCTGAAAAACCTCTGGACATGACCCGTTCGGCTCACGTAACATATTTCTGATATATCTTTAATAGAAGATCGACATATCAGCGTGGTTGCCTCTCTCATCCCCTGAACCGGTCTTGGGGAATCGCGTTTCCCGTAAGCGGTGCTTCGGTGGCCTGAATGCCTGGGGAGGTGAGCGCCGGAGCACCGCTTACGGGCAACGGGCAACGGTTTCAGCGAACGTCCAACCACTGAATCAAAACACCATGAAATGGCCCTTAGGAGTGTCCATGTCAGGAAACAGAGCAGTCGCATACAAGGAACCTGGCGTAGTCGAGATCATTGACACCGACTACCCGACGTTCGAGCTCAAGGACGGCCCCGGCGTCAACCCCGCCAATGTCGGCCGGAAGGTGCCCCACGGAGCGATCCTGCGCACCGTGACCACAAACATCTGCGGCTCCGACCAGCACATGGTGCGCGGCCGCACCACCGCACCGCGGGACCTGGTCCTCGGTCATGAGATCACCGGCGAAGTGGTGGAAGTTGGCCCGGATGTGGAATTCATCAAGGTGGGCGACATCGTATCGGTGCCTTTCAACATCTCCTGTGGCCGCTGCCGGAACTGCAAGGAACGCAAGACCGGCATCTGCCTGAACGTCAACCCGGACCGGCCAGGCAGCGCCTACGGCTACGTCGACATGGGCGGATGGGTCGGAGGGCAGGCCGATTATGTTCTGGTGCCTTATGCGGACTGGAACTTGCTGAAGTTCCCGGACCGGGACCAGGCCTTGGAGAAGATCATGGACTTGACCATGCTCTCGGACATTTTCCCCACCGGCTTCCACGGAGCAGTCACGGCCGGGGTCGGCGTCGGCTCTACCGTCTATATTGCTGGCGCGGGTCCGGTCGGCCTGGCGGCCGCCGCCGGCGCGCAACTGCTCGGCGCAGCAGTGGTCATTGTCGGTGACATCAACGAAAACCGCCTCGTCCAGGCCAGGTCATTCGGTTGCGAAACCGTCAATGTCTCCAAGGGCGACCCCAAGGACCAAATCGAGCAGATCCTCGGCGTGCCCGAAGTGGACTGCGGCGTGGACGCGGTCGGCTTCGAAGCCCGCGGACACGGCAAGGACGCCTCGCACGAAGCGCCGGCCACTGTGTTGAATTCCCTCATGGACATCACGGCCGCCGGAGGCGCCTTGGGCATCCCTGGCCTGTACGTCACCGGCGATCCAGGTGGAATCGACGACGCTGCCCAGCACGGTTCCCTCTCGCTCTCCCTAGGCACCGGATGGGCCAAATCCCTGTCCTTCACCACAGGCCAGTGCCCCGTGATGAAGTACAACCGGCAACTGATGATGGCGATCCTGCACGACAAAGTCCAGATCGCCAAAGCCGTCAATGCCAAGGCCATCGCGTTGGAGGACGCTCCCCGCGGGTATGCCGAGTTCGATGCGGGAGCCGCCACGAAGTACGTGCTGAACCCCAACGGTTACGTCAAGGCCTAGCCGCCACGATTTAGGGGCCGGACCTAATCTGGCCCGCTCCCCGAAGGAACGGCGTTAAGGCCCAAGAAGGTGCCTTATCGCCGTTCCCGGGGAACAGCATCCCATTCGGAAAGCCTTCAGATAGGGGCACGGCTTGCCTGCTCGCGATTTAGCCGATCGAGGCGGTCAACCGCGTCGGCCTTCGGGTCCACTGGCTGCTCGAAAGTCCGCGACGAGCTGGTCAGAGGCCCGCCGACTGGCATTCGATTGCGCCTCCTCCATCCCGGCGATGCCCGTGCCCCTGGCGGAAACCATCGGACGCACGCTTGCGCGAGCCGTCACAACGAGTCAAGACCTACCGCACTACGCATCCTCGGCCATGGACGGCTGGGCCGTCAGTGGCAGCGGACCCTGGACCTTGGTGAAACCGGGTCAACCTCTGGCACCGCACCATGCCAGCCCTATAGCCACCGGCGGACTGGTGCCTGTCGGTACCGACGCCGTATTACGCCGCGAAAGTGGCCGGACAAGCGATGACATAGCGGGTGTGCCCACGCTGACCCTCGGCCCCGAAGCAAGGCCCGGCGAACCGCGAAGCGGCCAGCATATCCGCCCAGCAGGCGAGGAAGCCGCTGCAGGCGAAGTGCTGATCCCCGCAGGCACCGTACTCAATCCCGCCCATATCGCCCTTGCCGCGATCGCCGGCCACGACGAGCTACACGTCTTTGGCAAGCCGCGAGTCACGATCCTGCTGACGGGCTCGGAAGTGGTCACCTCCGGGATGCCCGCGCCGGGACAGGTCAGGGACGCATTCGGCCCGCAGTTGGGCACGGTCCTTGCAATGCTGGGAGGCGACCCGGTGGGACGGCGAAGAATCGGGGACTCATATCAGGAGTGGCTCGCCGCCCTCAGCGATACGGGCACCCGCCCGGCGGAGCGGCCCGACGTCGTGATCACCACAGGCGGAACCGGCTGCTCCGGAACGGACCACTTCCGCAACGCCATAGCCGCGCTAGGCGGGAGGCTGCTGCTGGACGGCGTCGCCATGCGTCCCGGACATCCCGCGGTACTGGCCGAACTGCCGGACGGGCGCTTCGTCGTCGGACTGCCTGGAAACCCGCTGGCCGCCATGATGGCACTGATTACCATTGGTGCGCCCCTGATCGCGGCATTAGGACACCGTCCGCTTTCGAACCTCAGGCTGGTAGCGTCCGGTACCGCGATTGGCGCCGATCCGGGCCGCACCCGCCTTATGCCCTTCCGCTTTGACAACGGGCTGGCCTCCCCTGCCCATCACACTGGCCCGGGAATGATGAGGGGACTCGCCTGGGCCGATGGTGTCCTGGCTGTGCCTCCTCACGGCGCCCAGCCAGGGGAGGACCCGGTTCCCGCCCTGCCACTCCCATGGACCCCGTCCCTGACCGCCGGCTCGGCGGGAAGCCACCTGTTCAATGCCCCTACGGTTCCGGTCTAGGATTTAGAGAAACAAGAGGGAGGTTTCAGCCTCTTGTTTCGCCGCAGAAAGACGTAGGTATGGCTCATGGCCACGATTGACTTTGACTCCGAAAAAGGCGGAAACGGGCAGCCCGGTGGTGTGCAGTCCGTTGACCGTGCCCTCCAGATCCTTGAAATCCTTTCCCGTGACGGACACGCCGGCGTGAGCGAAATCGCCGAGGAAATCGGCATCCACAAATCCTCGGTCTCTCGACTGCTGGGCTCGTTGGTGAGCAGGGAGATGGTCCATCAGAACAGCGACCGGGGAAAGTACCAGTTGGGCTTCGGCATCCTGCGGCTCGCCAGTTCGATTCCCGGCCGGCTCAGCCTGGTCCGCGAGGCCCGGCCCGTGTTGGAGAGTCTTGCGGACGAGTTCAAGGAGACCGTGAACCTCGCTGTCCTGAGATCGAACTATGCCGTTAACGTGGATCAGGCCATGGGACCGTCGTCGTTGGCCACTTATGACTGGGTGGGCGGCTTGACGCCGCTCCACGCCACCTCAAGCGGGAAGGTTTTGTTGGCTGCACTGTCCGCCGACGAACGGGACCGCATCCTGACGGAAGCGGGGTTTTATGCCAGGACTCCCCGCACTATCACCAATCGGGAAGACCTCGAGAAGCAGCTGATCGATGTGGCCCACGATGGATATGCGGAGACACGCGAGGAACTGGAGATCGGCCTGAACGCGATTGCGGTTCCGATCTACAACCACTTGGGAACCGTCATCGGAGCCGTCAGCATCTCCGGACCCGCGTTCCGGTTTGACCCGCAGAAGATCCCCGGACTTATTGACGCCCTTCGTCAGGCCGGAATCCGGATCAGCGTGCAAATGGGCTACACGCACCGATGACCCCGGGCACTGGGGCACGGGGTCATCGGTAAATAGCTGGCGGGGATATCTACCTCCAGGAATCCGACGAGACCCCCAGCCTCCCTCCCGGTATCACCGTGGACTGTCACGCCTAGCAGCCACGCGTGACAGCCAAGCACTGCAGATGCATCATCAATAGAGGGGTAGTGATAGCGGAAAGAGCAGAACAGCATGAGCACGCACACCGCGACAGAAGAGACCCCCAGCTCCAACGCGACTGAGTCCGCGCTCAAGGTCGATGGACTATGGAAGATCTTCGGTCAGAAGTCCGATGGGATCATCGGCACCCCGGACGAGCACCTCTCGCGCAAGGAGCTCCAAATCAAGACCGGCTGCGTCGCAGCCGTCAAAAACGTCTCGTTCGAGGTGGCCCCTGGGGAGGTCTTCGTGGTCATGGGACTCTCCGGCTCCGGCAAATCGACGCTCGTACGCCTGCTCACCCGACTGATCGAGCCGACGGCAGGAAGCGTCACGATCGGCGGCGAGGACGTTATCCACGCGAGCAAGGCCCGCCTCCGGGCGATGCGCCGGACCCACATGGCGATGGTATTCCAGCAGTTCGGCCTGCTCCCGCACCGCAAGGTGATCGACAACGTCGCCTACGGCCTCGAAGTCCGCGGGGAGGGCAAGTCCCAGCGCCGCGCCCGGGCCCAGGACATGGTCGACCTCGTCGGCCTGACCGGGTACGAGAATTCGTTCCCCGACCAGCTCTCTGGCGGCATGCAGCAGCGCGTCGGCCTTGCCCGGGCACTCGCCGTGGACCCGCGGGTCCTGCTCTTCGACGAGCCGTTTTCCGCCCTTGACCCGCTCATCCGCCGCGACATGCAGAACGAGGTCCGCCGCCTGCACGAGGAGGTGGGGAAGACGATGGTCTTCATCACCCACGACCTCCAGGAGGCCCTCAAGCTCGGTGACCGCATCCTCATCATGCGCGACGGAGAGGTCGTCCAGATCGGAACCCCCGCCGACATCGTCGCCAACCCCGCTGACGACTACGTGCGCGACTTCGTCTCGGATGTCCCCCGCTCACACGTGCTCACGCTGCGCTATGTGGTGCGGCCCCCGCGCGAGGGCGAGGCCCTCGACGGGCCTGTGATGCAGGCCGACCGCATCGTGCGCGAAGCCGCCCGGCAGGTCCTCCACTCGGAGCTGCCTGTAAGGGTTTTCGACGGCGAGGAGTTCCTCGGCATCGTCGACGACGAGGATATCCTCCGCGTCGTCGTCGCCGAAGAGCCGTCCCCGGCTTCCCACCAAGGCGGCGCCGGGTGAGCGTCGCCACAGAGCGGGCCAACCGTCGACGACGGTCTGGGGGCGCGCGTCCCGACTCACCCGGAGGACGAACCCCTGCCACCCCGTCCGGAGGCCCTGCTGTCCTGGGATTCTGCCGACGTCATTGGCGCCCGGTCTCGCTCGTGGGGATTTGCGTCGTCTGGCTCGTGCTCTGGGCCACGCTCAAGGGCCTGGACACCCTCGAGTTGGGCGGCGCAGACAAGACGGATTTCCAACTCTGGCTGAACAGCGTCCGCGACGCCTTTGACAGCGCCCGCACCAACTCCTTCGTCTTCCAGCACATCGTCCAGCCGATCACGGACGGAGTCAACGGGCTTGTCACCTCTCTCCAAGGCATCTTCAGCCAGGCCTCGGACGGACGCCCGGTGCCGGAGATCGGCTGGCTCGGCGTCGTCGCGCTCCTCGCCTGGCTGGCCCTGGCGTTCGCCGGCGTGCGCTCGATGCTCCTCGTCGGCGTTTGCGTGCTGCTCTTCGGGTTCTTCGGCTACTGGGCACAAAGCATCGACACGCTCATCGTCACGTTCTTTGCAGTCGGCATCTGTACAGTCGCGGGCCTCCCGCTAGGCATTGTCATGGCCCGAAGCCGCCGAGTCTCGGCCGCGGTCTCACCTTTGCTTGACCTCATGCAGACCCTGCCGTCGTTCGCCTACCTGGCCCCGCTCGCATTGGTCTTCGGCATCGGCCCGGCCGCCGCGATTGTCACGACCATCATCTACTCGCTCCCGCCGCTCGTGCGCATCACCGAGCACGGCATCCGAGGGGTCTCACCGGCCACCCTCGAGGCTGTCACGTCCATGGGCAGCACGCCCTGGCAGGCCCTCGTGAAGGTGCAACTTCCCATGGCCCGGCGCACTATCGTGGTCGGCATCAACCAGTGCACGATGGCGGCGCTCTCGATGGCCACCATAGCCGCGCTCATCAACGGCCCGGGCCTGGGCACGCCGGTGCTCCAGGCGCTCCAGTCGCTCGACGTCGGCTCGGCGTTTGTCTCCGGCCTTGCCATCGTGCTCATGGCGATCATGCTCGACCGCACCACGACGAGAGCCTCCGAACGCTCAGGCATCGAAGCCCGCATACTGCGCGGGTCCGGAATGGCTCAGGCCGGCACATTCGGGGGCCAGCAGATGCGTCGGACCGTTATCATCGCAGGCGCCGTCGTCGCCGCTGTCGCCATATATCTCTCGCACATCTATCTTGCGCTCTCGAAGTTCCCGGCTTGGCCCGACCTCGGCACCCCCCTAGCGAAGGCCGTCTCTACCGCCACTGACTGGACGGTCGGCACGTTCTCAGGCTTCACGGAATGGCTCAAGAACACCGTCACCGCGCTTCTCGTCGACCCACTCCAGTCGGTGCTCGCACAGTCCCCGTGGTGGGCCATGGCGCTCGTGCTGCTCGGAATCGCGTTCGTGCTCGCCGGCCGGCGGGCCGCCACAGTCACGATCGTGTGCGAAGCCGTGATCCTCGGAAGCGGGTTGTGGAATGAGAGCATGAAGACGCTCGCGACCACGCTCGTAGCCTCGTTCGTTGTGGTCCTCGTCGCCGTCTGCCTGGGCGTCTGGATGGGTCGGAGCAAGCCCGCCGACTCGGTCATCCGACCCGTGCTCGACGCCTTCCAGACCATCCCGTCCTTCGTGTACCTAGTGCCGGCCCTCGCCCTCTTCGGTCCCACACGATTCACGGCGATCGTCGCCGCGTTCGCTTACGGCGTGCCCATCGCGACGAAGCTAGTTGCGGACGGGATCCGAGGTGTATCGCCAGTTGCCGTGGAGGCCGCGGAATCGCTCGGAACAACGTCGCGGCAGATGATCGCGAAGGTCCAGCTCCCCATGGCCCGCGCGGCAGTAGTCCTCGCCGCCAACCAGGGCTTGCTCTACGTCCTGTCCATGGTCGTCGTCGGCGGACTCGTCGGCGGCGGAGGACTCGGCTATCTCGTAGTCGCCGGTTTCTCCCAGAGCCAGCTCTTCGGAAAGGGTCTTGCCGCCGGCATCGCCATCACCGCGCTCGGAGTCATGCTCGACCGCATCACCCAACACGCCACTGCCCGCTTCGGCAGCACCCGATAGAGGAAAAGCCGTGAAGAAATCACTGACGGACCATGGCCTAAAGATTAGGAAGAGAGCGTCTGCCGCAATTGTCCTCACCGCGGTCCTCGCGCTCACGGCATGCTCCGGCGATATCCCTAGCGCAACCCCGCCAAGCGGAAAGAGTGCATGCGGCGCGTTCAACGTCGCCGTAAACCCTTGGGTCGGCTACGAGGCGGACGCCTACGTCGTAGGGACCGTGGCCAAGGAAAAGCTAGGCTGCACCGTAAATTACAAGACCCTCAAGGAAGAGGTGTCATGGCAGGGCTTCGGCAGCGGCGAGGTAGACACCGTCCTTGAGAACTGGGGCCACCCCGAGCTCGCGGACAAGTACATCAAGCAGCAAAAGACTGCGGTCGACGCCGGGCCGACCGGCAACACCGGCGTGATCGGCTGGTACGTGCCGCCATGGATGGCCAAGCAGTACCCGGACATCACGGACTCCAAGAACCTCAGCAAGTACGCTGACTTGTTCAAGACCTCCGAGTCCGGAGGCCAAGGCCAACTCCTCGACGGCGACCCCTCCTTTGTCACCAACGACGCAGCCCTCGTGAAGAACCTTGGCTTCAACTTCAAGGTCGTGTACGCGGGCAGCGAACCAGCGCTCATCCAGGCCTTCCGGCAAGCCGAGCAGAACAAGACCCCGCTGATCGGCTACTTCTACGAGCCCCAGTGGTTCATGGCGGAGGTCCCGCTCGTCAAAGTCAACCTCCCTGCCCACACGCCCGGCTGCGACGCCGACGCGGCCAAGGTCGCCTGCGACTACCCCAAGTACGACCTCAACAAGATCGTATCGACCAAGTTCGCCAACTCCAGTAGCCCCGCGTATTCTCTCGTCAAGAAATTCACGTGGACGAACCAGGACCAGAACACGGTTGCCGGGTACATCGCCAAGGACAACATGAGCCCGGATGCCGCCGCCCAGAAGTGGATCGACGCGAACTCGGACAAGGTCGCCGCCTGGCTCAAGTAGGTTCGTTGTTCCCAGGGACCATCGGCCGCCGCCGAAGGACTATACGCAACAAGAATCACGATAAGCAACACATTTGCGCAACATCCTTGACAATCACTGTGATCTAACGCACTCTGTTGCTTATGGCGAATTCTGTTGTTCCATGCGGAACGATTAGGAATTGGCGCCTACCGGTATTTGCGAGTCCCTTCCCAAATGAAGGAGAGGTGCTTCATGCCCAAGGCCTGCGAGGGAAGCACTACGCCTATCCACCGACGAACCGAACCTGTCACAAGGTGCCGGCCGACGGCCACATATGAGCCAATTGCAATATTGAGCAAAAGGAACCGTTATGACCCAGAAACCGAAGCTCCTCAGACACAGGCGGCTAGAGGTGTCCGACGTCAACGTCGTCAACCAGCCGATGCTCAAGAAGGCACTCGGCGGTACGATCGTCGGCAACACCATGGAATGGTACGACGTGGGCGTTTTCGGCTACCTGATAACCACCATGGGCCCCGTCTTCCTCCCGGAAGCTGACAGGTCCGTCCAAACCTTATTCCTGCTCGGCACCTTCGCCGCAACATTCATCGCCCGCCCGCTGGGCGGTGTCATCTTCGGTTGGCTCGGCGACAAGATTGGCCGCCAGAAGGTGCTGGCGGCGACGCTCCTGCTGATGGCGGCAAGTACCTTCGCCGTCGGACTCCTTCCCGGATACGCTCAGATCGGCGTATGGGCCGCCGCCCTGTTGGTGATCCTGAAACTCGGCCAGGGCTTTTCCACCGGCGGCGAGTACGCAGGCGCCACTACCTTCGTCTGCGAATACGCCCCCGACAAGCGGCGCGGCTTCTTCGCGAGCTTCCTGGACATGGGCTCGTATCTCGGCTTCGCGTTGGGAGCTGCGATCGTGTCCGTGCTGCAACTGTCTCTGGGCCAAGCGGCCATGGAGGAATGGGGCTGGAGGCTGCCCTTCCTGATCGCCGGGCCGCTCGGTGCGATCGCCGTCTACTTCCGGAACAAGATCGAGGAATCCCCCCAGTTCCAGGCAACCCTCGACGCCCAGCAAGCACTTTCTGCAGATGCTGCCGCAGCCGACAAAGCCGTGGCCAAGGGACCCCTGCCCATCATCAAGGCTTACTGGCGCCAAATTATCCTCGCCATGATCCTTGCCGCCGCTGCCAACACCGTAGGTTATGTCTTGACGTCCTACATGCCGACGTACCTGACCGAATCCAAAGGCTACGACCCCATCCACGGCACGCTGCTAACCATTCCCGTGATGGTGATAATGGCAGCCTGCATTCCGCTGACCGGGAAACTGTCCGACCGCATCGGCCGCCGCCCCGTCCTCTGGATCGGTGCCGGAAGCACCATCGTGTTCGCTATCCCGGCATTCCTGCTGATCGGCGTCGGCAATGTCTGGTCCACGCTCGCTGGCCTTGCCCTTGTCGCCTTCCCCGTGACGTTCTATGTCGCAAACCTCGCCTCGGCGCTTCCCGCGCAGTTCCCGACGTCGGGCCGCTATAGCAGCATGGGCATTGCCTACAACTTCTCCATGGCGCTTTTCGGCGGCACAACGCCATTCATCGTCCAAGGCCTGATCGAGGCTACGCACAATGACATGGCCCCGGCCTACTACCTCATGGGCACTTCCATCATCGGTGCGATCGGCATCTACTTCCTGCGCGAATCCGCCCGGCGGCCGCTGCCCGGCTCCATGCCGAGCGTTGATACTGAGGCCGAGGCCCGCGAGCTGGTCGCTACCCAGGACAACAACCCGCTGATCGACCTGGACGGAATGCCGTTCCTGGAGGATCTGGCATTCGAAAATACGGCCAGACCTTCACTGCGATGATTCTCGAGGACTGAACTAATGCCCCGGAACTCGGCCGACGGCGTGAGTTCTCCGACCGGCTGACCTGGCCGGACCGCACGCACGGTTCGGCCTGGTCAGCTCCGTGCCCCTGCCTGCAGCCCCCAAAAGAAAGAAACCAAATGAATGATTCTCAGTCGCAGGAAAACGTACTTCGCATCTCAGGTGCTGGCAGCGATCCGATAGTCCTCAACTTCGAAGCTTCCGAATCCGTCACGGTCCGGCTGCAAATCGACGCCAAGTGCAACTGCCAAGACGAAAGTGGCGCGGCCAGCCGGCCGGGTTCGTATGCCTATAGCGATCCGGCGGGCCGAACGAAGCCAAGCAACGTTATCGATGCTCCGTCATGGCCTGGAAACATGGGTGTTTAGCTGAACATGCCCCAGCCTCGGAGCGGAAGCGATCACGCGGGGTCGCCGATGCTGAGACGGCCATCCGGAGCTCCGGCGGGCCTGTTCGACCGTTATGGACGCCGGGCCACCGACATGCGCTTGTC
>NZ_JARVRF010000006.1 GCF_030209835.1 Arthrobacter sp. efr-133-R2A-120
CCCCCGATTACGGATACGAGTTCCGCGGCCTCGAGGTCACGGGCGAGGGCGACTACCCCGTCACGGTCACGCTCCTCCACACGGCCGGACCGGACGAGGGCCGGGAGCGCGTTGTCCGGGCCAAGTACGTCGTCGGGGCGGATGGGGCGCGGAGCAAGGTGCGGGAGTCGATCGGCTGCACGCTCGCCGGCGACCAGGCCAACCACGCCTGGGGCGTCATGGACGTCCTTGCCGTCACGGACTTCCCCGACATCCGCACGAAGTGCGCGATCCAGTCCGGCACGGGCGGCAGCATCCTGTTGATCCCGCGCGAGGGCGGGCATCTTTTCCGCATGTACGTCGACCTCGGCGAGGTGGACCGGAACGACAACCGCTCCGTGCGGAACACCACCATTGAGGAGATCATCGCCAAGGCCAACGACATCCTCCGCCCCTACACGCTCGATGTGCGCGACGTCGCCTGGCACAGCGTGTACGAGGTGGGCCACCGCCTCACGGACAGGTTCGACGACGTCCTGCCGGAGGAGCGCGGCACCCGCACACCGCGTGTGTTCATCGCCGGCGACGCGTGCCACACGCACAGTGCCAAGGCCGGCCAGGGCATGAACGTCTCCATGCAGGACGGCTTCAACCTGGCCTGGAAGCTCGGACACGTGCTCGAAGGCCGCAGCCCGGAGAGCCTGCTGTCCACGTACTCGGCCGAGCGCCAGGTCGTTGCCAAGAACCTCATCGACTTCGACAAAGAGTGGTCCACGCTCATGGCGAAGAAGCCCGAGGAGTTCGAGGATCCCACCGAGCTGGAGAACTTCTACGTGAGCACCGCGGAGTTCCCTGCCGGCTTCATGACCCACTACGCCCCCTCGCCGCTTATCGCCGAGCCGATACACCAGGACCTGGCCGCGGGATTCATCATCGGCAAGCGTTTCAAGTCCGCGCCCGTGGTGCGCGTCTGCGATACCAACCCGGTCCAGCTCGGCCACCAGGCCAAGGCCGACGGACGGTGGCGCATCTACGTCTTCGCGGACGCGGCCGAGGCCGGCACGGCACAAGAGGGGCTCTCGCCCGTCGCGGACTTTGCCGGGTGGATCGCGAACTCGCCGGACTCGCCGCTGGCCGCAACGCCGTCGGGCGCTGACCGGGACGCGTGGTTCGACGTGAAGGTGATCTACCAGCAGGAGCACACAGGCGTCGACATCGGGGCCGTGCCGGCGGCATTCAAGCCCCAGGTCGGACCGTTCAAGCTCACGTACCTCGAGAACGTCTACGGCACCGACCCCTCGGCAGACATCTTCGAGCTGCGCGGACTGGACCGCGGCGGCGTCGTGGTGGTCGTTCGGCCCGACCAGTACGTCGCGAACGTCCTGCCCCTGACCGCGACGGCGGAACTCGCCGCGTTCTTCGCGCCCCTCCTTCGATCGGGACGGACCGCGACGGTGTGAGCTGTTGGCGCGTTGCGGAGTGCGGGACCAACGCAAGGGTTCATTCTGTCGGTGGCCCGTCGTAGGGTACCGGCATGGACATCATCATGGTTCCCGGATTCTGGTTGGACGCTTCTTCGTGGTCGGAGGTCACGCCGCCGCTCGTTGCTGCGGGGCACACGGTCCACCCACTCACGCTGCCTGGGCTGGAGGCCATTGACGCCCCGAGGTCCGGCATCGGCCTCAGAGACCACATCGACGCAGTAGTAGCGGCCGTCGACGCCGTCGACAATCCCGTCGTACTGGTCGGCCACTCCGGTGGAGGCGCCATCATCCACGGCGCGGTCGACGCCCGCCCGGACCGCGTGGTCCGGGCGGTCTACGTTGACAGCGGACCGCTGGGCGAGGGCGGCGTCATCAACGACGAACTTCCTGTTGAGGGCGATGCCGTGCCCCTGCCGCCATGGGAGCTTTTCGAAAATGAGGACCTCGTGGACCTCAACGAGGAGCTGCGGGCCGCCTTCCGCGCACGCGCCATCCCGGAGCCAAAGAACGTGACCACCGATAAGCAGCGCTTGCACGATGTGCGCCGCTACGACGTCCCGGCCACCATCATCGCGTGCGAGTTCCCCTCCAGCCTGCTCGGCGAATGGATCGAGTCCGGCCACCCCTTCGTGGCCGAGCTCGCGCGCATCAACGACGTCGAATTCATGGACCTGCCCACGGGACACTGGCCCCAGTTCACCAAGCCGACTGAGCTCGGGGAGGCCATTCTCGCTGCGGTTGAGCGGAGGGGTTAGTCACCGCACCGAATGGCTCGTTTCGGGCTTGCGGTAGCTGTCCACAGTGGCCTCCAGTGCTTGGTCCCACGATGTTGCCGTGACGCCCAGGATGCTCTGCGTCTCCATGGAGTCGATCACGAAGGGCATCGTGAATTGGTAGCTGGAAGCTGAGATCTCGCGCAGGATCGGAATGACAGTGCCGAGGGCTTTAAGTGACCACTGCGGGATCGAGGCCACCCGGCCTTTCACGCCCCAACGCTCATTCACCTGCCGCGCGATTTCCGAGCGCGGGACGGATGCACTCGGCACATGCCAGGCCCGTCCCCATTCGCCCGTGTGGTCTGCGGCCGCGATAAGTGTCGCGGCGATATCGGGAAGGAAGCTCCAACTGTGCTCCAGTGCGGGGTCCCCAACGACACGCGCCGTTTTGGAGGCCAGGAGTGGTTCGAAAAAGCCACCGCCAAGGTGCGTCGACATCCCCACCGCCCCAGGACCGAAGTAGTCGCTCGCCCGAACCTCCGCGGCCCGGATTTCACCGCGTTCGTGCGCCGCAAGCACTTTCGCCCAACCCGCTTTGCGTACCAATCCCTTTCTCTCGCTCGTGGCGAGCTGTGAATGCTCGGTCATCGGACCGTCCGGCGGTCCGTATGCATAGAGGTTGCCCATGAGCACAAGCGCGGCCCCGGAGTCACGCGCCGACTTGATCACGGCGTCGAAGATCGGAGGCCAGTCGGCTACCCAGTTGGTGTACGGCGGGTTGGTGCAAACGAAAATCGTGTCGGTTCCGTGCGCAGCCCGTGTCACGTCGGCCGCGTTGCTTGCGTCCAGCTTCACTGGAGGCGCGCCGGGGACCGTAGTGCCGCTGCGGGTGCCGAGCGTGACTTGATCGCCACGGGCGGTAAGTTGCTTCGCGAGCGTCCCGCCCACGAGTCCCGCGCCGAGGATGAGATGGCTTGCCACGATGGTTACTCCCTAACTCTCCGGCGATGCTTTGCTGATGACGTCGCACCGAAGCACGACGCAGCCCCTCACCCTTGACAAGATCCGAGGGTGGAATGAATGATACGAGCCTCATCAGCTTTGTCCCTACTGGTGGTCAATAGCTGAATTGGTGACTAACCATGTCGAAAGAGCGCATTGACAGTACTAATGTGGGCGTGTTTTTCAGTCGGGTTGCTTGGGTTGCTCCTGAACTGGATGAGTGTGATCGGAACGCTGATCGTGCCGCGACCGCTGCACAGCAACCTTTCACGGGTGACCCATTTGGTCACTGCGAAAATCTTCTTTGTCATCACAAAGCCCCTCACCTCGTACGAAGTACGTGATCGGATCCTTGCCTGGCAGTCTCCCATGGCGCTGTTCGTCCGCCTGCTGGTTTGGGTGATCGTGTTCGACTTGTCGTTCAGTCTCCTGCTTCTTCCATTCGTCGACGGTGACCTCTGGCAAGCCGCAAGCGAGGCCGGCTCCGCGATGTTCACGCTTGGCTACGCTGCTCCATGGAATGTCGGCAACACGGTGTTGGTTTACGTAGCCGCTTATACCGGGTTGATCGTGATTGCTTTGCAGATCGGTTACCTCCCAACGCTCTATGCGGCCTTCAACAGGCGGGAGGCGGAAGTAACGCTCCTGGTATCGAGGGCGGGCTCACCCTCATGGGGACCGGAGCTCCTGGTGCGCACGCGGTTCGGGATGGCCGCTCAAACCAGCACCAGCGAGCTCAGCGAGCTTTACCAAAGGTGGGAACGATGGGCCGCGGACGTAGCCGAATCACACAGCACCTACCTCACTTTGGTATGGTTCCGTTCGCCTTCACCGCAATCGAACTGGCTCAATTCCCTCCTCAGCGTCATGGACGCGGCCGCGTTGCAGCTTTCCCTGAGTCCGGGTTCTGCCCCGAGCACCCGGGCGCGGCTGGTCATTCGGATGGGGTTCACCTGCCTGAACCAAGTGGCCCGGGCTATTCGTATCCCTGTCGAGGAAGACCCCGATCCCGATTCCGAACTCGATGTGACTTTTGAAGATTTTCAAGCGGCCGTGGAACTCATGAGGACTGTCGATTACCCGATTGAGGTGACGGCGGAGCAAGCCTGGCCCCATTTCAGGGGCTGGCGCGTCAACTATGAAAGGGTCGCATACGCCCTCGCCTACGCGATCGACGCCCCGCCATCAATGTGGAGCGGCCCACGACGCTTCGCGTCCGAACCGATCATGCCGCACCGGCCGAAGAACCGCACTTCCAAGGACGTCAAGCCAGACGACCCGCAAATGATTGCCCAGAGGAAGACACGGTGACATCAAGGTGCAAGGATGGCACGACAAATGACCGTTGAACTGCCTCGAAGAGGAGAAGCATCATGCCCATGATCGACGTGTTCGCCACGACAGGGACCTTTACCGACAAGCATCAGCTCGCCGTCGATCTGGCGTCGACGGTGATGCGTGTGGAGCAGGTGCCGGATATCCCGATGTTCCGCAAGAACACGGCGGCATTCATCCACGAACTCCCGGCGGGGGATCTGTCGAATGTCGACGGCGACAGCAACTACGTGCGCGTCCAGGTCCTCACGAACGCGGGCGCCTTGGACCGCGACAAACAGCTGGCCTTGGTCGAACAGCTCACCGCGCTCGTCGCGACGGCGGCTGCGGACCCGACACTGCCCGATCGAACCTGGGTCCTTCTCACGGAAGCGCCCGACGGCGGCTGGGGCCTCAACGGGCACGCCAACACGAATGAGGAGCTCATCGCAGCCGCGCGCGCACAGATTGCCTCCCTCCAAGGGCAAACCCCGCAGGCGTGACTTCCGGAACAGCAACCGGGAAAGGGGTCGTTAAGCGCCCCTGACGCGGACTTGGCTACTCGCGCGGACTTGGCTACGCGGCAAACACCTGCTTGGCCACCGCCATGGCGGACATCGCCTTGGGCCAGCCCGCATAGAACGCCAGGTGCGTAATAGCCTCGCTCAATTCGGCTTCGCCGAGTCCGTTTGCCTTCGCGAGGCGCAGGTGCCCGAAAAGCTGTTCAGTGCTGCCGCTTGTCACGAGACAGGCAACGGTAATGAGGCTCCGGTCCCGCTTGGCCAACTCGGGGCGTTCCCAGACGTCAGCGAAGAGAACGTCGTCGGTAAGGGAGGCAAGTTTGGGCGAGATGTCTCCGACGAGTTGCTGGGCGCGGGATGGCTCGGTCATGGGGTTCTCCTTGTTAGTGAAAGCTTGTCTGCTTGCTTTCAATCCTAGGAACGCACACCGGAATGAGGCAGGGTCCGCTATTACCTGTTTCCGGTGGAATTTCGGGGCCGGGATTAAAGCGGCGGATATCTTCTGAGGCCTACCACTCCGCCCGCGGCAATCAGGGTTCCGCCGAAGGCCACCAGGATTCCAGCCACTGAGACGGTTGGAGTAATGGGATGGTCGCTCTGGGCGGGGGCGCCTGGGTCAATCCGGGCGGCGCCCGCTGCAGAGGTTGAATTTTGCGTCGAGGGGCTCGGGCTGGAAACGATCGGCGAGGGCACTGCGGCTGTGGTTGTGGCGGGTGGCGCGGCCTGAGTGGGGTCCGGCTGCACGGTCACCGCCGTCGAGGGCGTTGAAGCGCCACCGGACGGAACCGCGACGCCGGGATCCGGCTGGGGTTGCGGTTGTACCGGTGGGATAGCCGTGGCCGACGGGGTGGGTTTTTCCGACGGCCGGGGAGATGGGGAGTTGCCGGGAGAGCACATGCCAACCACCCCTAGAAGCCCTTGCGAATCGCAGTTTGCGGCCCCCGCTCTCTCTGCTGGCGCAAGGGCGATCAGGCACAACGCGAAAGGGAGCGCGACAAGGGCAACTGGAACCTTCCGGCGAGTCATGGCTTCGACTCTACCTACTCTGCGTCAACTTGGCAGGCAGGCGGTGTTCACTTCAGTCCCTGAGCTGCCCCAGAATCCGGGCCAATTCGGCGCGATCTTCTGCGCTGAGCCGGGCAAAGTACTCGGAGGACTTGCCACGCCGTTCGGCGCTGATCTTCGCAAAGAGTTGCTGCCCGTCAGCTGTGGCGGCGACGAGGGTGGCACGCCGGTCCGTGGGGTCAGGATCGCGACGGACGAGGCCTTTGACCTCGAGCTGGTCCACCACTTCCGTGGCCGATCGTGGCGCAATGCGCAGCCGCTCCGCCAGGTCTTTCAGCCGCATGGGGTCCCCTGGAGCCGGGCGCATTAGCGTCATGAGCGCCCGCCATTGGTGCGGCGTCAGCTCCCACGGAGACAGCTGCTCGGCCCAGGTCCGGCGCAGCCCCCGGAAAGCGGCGTGGAAGAGATCGCCAAGGTCGGCGGAATCAGAGGGCTGTGAGTGCATGCCGTCAGTCTAGCAATTTGACCAGTAACCACATAGTGAGGTAACCTCTGTATTAGTAGGCGCGATTCCCGCGCCCCGCTCGCCACTGGAGGTGGTGCTTATGACGGAGAACATCCTCACCCAAAATCCTCATCGACCGGGCGTTGGAGCCCGAAGTCCCGGCCGCGGCCCCGCCCGCCTCAATCCCGCGGACCGCACCCAGTTGAAACAGCACCCCGTGAGCCTCAAACGGATCGCCGGGCTGTTCACCCCGCACAAGGCGACCATCGCCGTCGTCGTGCTTCTCATCAGCGCTTCCAGCATCATCGGCCTGGCGCAGCCGTTCCTGGTCCGCCACATCATCGACGTCGCGCTGCCCAGCAAGAATCTGCCGCTTCTCGCATGGCTGGCCGCCGGATTGATCGCCGTGGCCGCCGCAACCGCGCTTATTGGCGTGCTGCAAACCTGGATGACCACGGGCATGGGCCAGAAGATCATGCATACCCTGCGCACGCGCCTGTTCACCCACTTGCAGAAGCAATCACTCGGATTCTTTACCCGGACCCGCAGCGGCGAGGTACAGTCGCGGTTGAACAACGATATTTCCGGCCTACAGCAAGTCATCACCTCCACCGCGACCGGCGTTGCCTCCAACCTGACCACCGCCATTGCCACTGCCATCGCGATGGTGGCCATTTCTCCCGGGCTCTCGCTCCTGTCCCTGATAGTGATCCCGCCGGCTGTCTGGTTCACCCGCCGGGTGGCCCTGCTCCGGCGCAACATCACGTCAACGCTGCAGAGCGAACTGGCCACCATGAACACACAGGTCGAGGAAGGGCTGTCAGTCTCCGGCGTCCGGCTCTCGAAAACCCTCGGAACCACCAAGCGCGACGCCCACCGCTATACGGAAAGCTCCAAACGGCTGATCGGCCTGGAGATGCGCTCCCAATTGGCCGGCCGCTGGCGGATGTCCACCATGGGCATCATCTTCTCGGCTATTCCGGCGCTGATCTACCTCGCCGCCGGGCTGCCCGTCACTAGCGGAGGCATGACCATCGGCACGCTCGTGGCGTTCACCGCATTGCAGGGCGCCATCTTCCGCCCCGTCATGAGCTTGCTGGATCTCGGCGTCCAATGGGTCACGGCGATGGCCCTGTTCAGCCGCATCTTCGAGTACCTGGATCTGGCTCCCGAGATCACTCCCCCGGCGCGGCCCGCCCCCCTGGACCCGGCCGCAGTGCGCGGCGAGGTCCGCTTTGAGGCCGTCCGTTTCGCGTACGACGGCGGCACTGACGTTCTGCTCGACGTCGACCTTACGCTTCCGGCCGGCACCAGCACCGCAATCGTGGGCCCCACGGGCTCCGGTAAATCGACGCTGGGCTCGCTGGTCCCGCGCCTGCATGACGCCACCGCCGGGCGGATCACCATTGACGGCGTGGACGTGCGCGACATCGCCCCGGAGGACCTGACGAAAATTGTGGGCGTGGTGTCCCAGGAGACGTACTTGATTCACGACACCATTCGGGAAAACCTCCTGCTGGCCGCACCCGGCGCGGACGACGCCGTCCTGTGGAGGGCCCTGGCCTCGGCACAGATCGCGGACCTGATTGCAAGCTTGCCCGACGGCCTGGACACGATGGTCGGCGCCCGGGGCCACCGGTTCTCCGGAGGAGAGCAGCAGCGCCTGGCCATTGCCCGGACCATCCTGCGCAATCCCAAAGTACTGGTCCTCGACGAAGCCACGTCCGCCCTGGACAACGCCACCGAGGCCCACGTCCAGGCGGCACTCGACCGGCTGGCCGTTGGCCGGACTACGCTGACCATCGCCCACAGGCTCTCCACCGTGGAGAAAGCGGACCAGCTGGCGGTCCTCTCTGGCGGTGCGATCGTGGAGTTCGGAACGCCCGGACAACTTCGCGATTCAGGCGGCGCGTATGCGCGGCTCGTCGATGCCGGAGGGACTGTCGAGTTCGAAAATCACGCCATGACAGCCTAAAGCCCGCCTCACGGCATGAACCGGTACCCAATCCCTATCTCGGTGATCAGGTGGCGCGGGTTCCCGGGCTCCGCTTCGAGTTTCCGTCGGAGCTGCGCCATGTACACGCGCAAGTAGTTGGCTTCCTTGGCGTAGGCGGGGCCCCAGACCTCGCTGAGGAGCTGCTGCTGGGTGATCAGCTTCTCGGGATTTCGCACGAAGAGATCCAGGATCCTCCACTCCGTCGGCGTCAGCCGGACGTCCTCGCCGTCGCGCGTCACGCGTCTCATAGCAAGGTCCGCAGTGAACGATTCAGTGACCAGCACGGGCGGTTCATCGCCGGGATCCGCGGTGCGCCGCAGGATCGCCCGGAGGCGCGCGAGCAGCTCGTCGAGTCCGAAGGGCTTGGTGATGTAGTCGTCGGCGCCGGCGTCCAGGGCTTCAACCTTGTCGTCGGAGCCGTGCCGTGCGGAGAGGACCAGGATGGGCACGCTGCTCCATTCCCGCAAGCGGGTGATGACCGTGGTTCCGTCGATGTCCGGCAAGCCCAGGTCGAGGATCAAGACGCCCACCGGGTGCTGGGCGGCAGAGCGCAAGGCCGATTCGCCGTCGGACGCGGTGGCCACGCTGTAACCATGGGCTTGGAGCGTGATCCGCAAGGCCTTGACGATATGGGGATCGTCGTCCACCACCAGTACGTTGCTCATCTCGCCTCCCTGGAGGCGCTATCGGGACTGCCCGACGGCGGCACATGACGGCGCTGCAAGAGAACCGATTGCGCCTCCAAGGGAGCTTGCGCCGAGTCATGCGGGAACGTCACCCCGGTGGACAGCGGAAGCCGGATGACCATGGTCAGGCCGCCACCGGGAGTCTCTTCCGCGGTGAGCGTGCCTCCCATCGCTTCCGTGAATCCCTTGGCCACGGCAAGCCCCAAGCCAACCCCGGTGGTGGAAGGGACGTCGTTGAGCCGCTGGAATGGCTGGAACATCCTGACCACGCTTTCGGCGGGCACTCCTTGGCCGTGGTCGATGATGCGCAGTTCTCCGGATGGCTTCCCATCCAGGGTGGACGAGCTGAAGCCACCCGCGGCTCCCACCAGCACAACATCGGAATCCGGAGCGTACTTGATGGCATTCTCCACGATGTTTGCAATGACGCGTTCCAGCATCCCGGCGTCGGCGTCGATCTCCGGCATGTTTCCGGGCAGGTCGACCCGCACCCGCCCCGGCGGTAAGCCATGGAGGGCGGTCGGGATCACTTCGTACCAGCGCACCGGGCGAATCAGTGCGTTCACGGAGTCCGAGGTAATGCGGGACATGTCCAGGAGGTTCCCCACAAGGACGTCGAGCCTGTCCGAGCATTCCTCGATGGTTGCCAGCAGTTCCTGTTCCTCCTCGGGTGTGTAGTGGACGTTGCTTTGCCGCAAGCCGCCCACGGCCAATTTGATGCCGGCCAGCGGGGTCCGCAAGTCATGGGAGACGGCGCGCAGGATGGAAGTGCGCATGGTGTTGCTCTCGGCCAGGCGCCTGACCTCCCGTCGGCTCGCCGCCAATTGCCGCCTCTCGAGTTGGGCCGAAAGGTGCGCGCCGAAGGCGCTCAGCAAGCGGCGGTCGCTGGCCGGCAGGATGCGGCCCGACAGGACCAGACGGGTTCCGGCGTCGATCTGTTCGGTGTTTTCGCCGCCGTCGGCAGGGAGGGGTGCGGCCTCTCCGGCTTGCGCGACGAGGCGCCAGCCGTCGGCAGCCCCGCCAGCCGGGCCCGCGGCCCTGTACAGAGCCGCCCCGCGCATCTGGAATACGTCCAGCGCTTGCTTCAAGAGTCCTTCGAGGGTGTCCTCAGCGCTCGACGCCCCACGCGTGAGGTCACCCAGGGTGGTGGCCTCGGCACGGGACCGGGCGGCTTCCTTGGAACGCCTGGCGGATATGTCCACCACCGCGGCCACAGCTGCCGAAACGCCCACGAAGACCAACAATGCAAGGATGTTTTCGGGGTCGCTGATGGTCAAGGTTCCCACAGGCGGTATGGAGAAGTAATTCACCACCAGGCTGCTCCACAAGGCACCGAGCAGGGCGGGCCACAACCCGCCGACCAGCGCCACCGCAACCGAGCCCGTCAGCTGGAGAAGCACCGCCGTCGCGATGCTGTGCGAAGGACTCGCGGCCAGCAGGAGCTGCAAAAGAACCGGAAGGACTACGGCCATGGCAAAGCCGATAGTCACCCTGGTGCGGCCAAGGTCCCGCTGCCGCGGACGGTCCACGCCCCGGCCACCCAAAGGATGCGAAACCATGTGCACGTCAATATCGCCGGAGTCCCGCACCACCCGGTTGCCGATCCCCCGGCCAGTCAGCCTGCCAACGAGGCTCCGGCGTCGCGAAATCCCGACGACGATCTGCGTCGCGTTGACGCTTCGGGCGAAGTCAAGCAAGGCCTTGGCCGGATCCTCCCCCGCCACCGTGTGGTAACTGCCGCCCAAATCCCGGACCAAAAGGCGCTGGGCTTCCAACGCCTGCGGAGATTCCGAGGCCACGCCATCGGCGGCGCGGACGTGCACCGCGAGCAAGTCGCCGCCGTTGACCCGCTTGAGGATCCGGGCAGCCCGGCGGACGAGGACTTCCCCTTCGGGCCCGCCGGTGAGGCCGATGACGATGCGTTCCCGGGCTGGCCAGCTCGCCTCGATCCCCTGTTCCGAACGGTACTTCGCAAGGCCTTCGTCCACACGGTCGGCGAGCCACAGCAGTGCCAATTCCCGCAAGGCCGTCAGGTTGCCCATCCGGAAATAGTTCGACAGCGCGGCGTCGATCTTGTCGGCCGAATAGATCTTGCCGTCGCCCAGCCGTTGCCGCAACAGCTCCGGTGAGATGTCCACAAGGTGGATTTGATCGGCGCGCCGCACGACGTCGTCGGGAACTGTCTCCGCCTGCCGGACGTCGGTGATGGCACTCACGACGTCGCCGAGGGAAGCCAGATGCTGCACGTTGACCGTGGACAGGACGTTGATGCCGGCGTCGAGCAGCTCCTCAACGTCTTGCCAGCGCTTGGAGTTGCGGCTTCCGGGGATGTTCGAGTGGGCGTATTCATCGACGACGGCGGTGCGCGGCTTGCGTGCCAAGACTGCGTCGACGTCCATCTCTTCAAAGCTGGTGTCCCGGTACGCAATCGTGTGCGGCGGGATGACTTCCAATCCGTCCATCAAGGCACGGGTATCGCTGCGCCCATGGTCCATGGCGAACGCCACCACCACGTCTTCACCACGGCCGCGCAGCCGGTGAGCCTCCTCGAGCATGGCGTAGGTCTTCCCTACCCCCGGGGCTGCCCCGAGGAAAATGCGCAGCGTTGCCCATGCCATGTGGTCATTCTTTCACTTGTTGAACGCGCCGGTTCCTTGCTCGGATTTGGCCGCAATCACTTGGCCGGTGTGGCAGCGGCTACGTCCAGGTTCAGTTCCGTGACATTGACGGACGGCTGGCCCAGGAAGGCCTCGAGTCCCGTGACCGTGCGGCGGTCCACCATGGCCTGCACGGTTTCAGGGCTCAGCCCGTGTGCCTTGGCCACCCTCGGCACCTGGAGCCGGGCATAGGCGACCGAGATCTGCGGGTCCAGCCCTGAACCGCTGGCCGTCACGGCATCGGCGGGGACGTCGGACTCTTTGACCCCCTCTGCGGCGGCGACGGCGGCACGGTCGGTTTTGACGGCGTCGAGCAGTTTGGGATCGTTGGGTCCCAGGTTGTTGGCAGTGGATGCCCCCGGGTCCCACTTGGCCGCCGAGGGACGGGCGTGGAACCACAGCGGGCTCTGGGTGCCGGCGTCGTTGGCAGATACTTGGGCAATGAGGGCGGAAGCGGCAGGCCTTCCGGCCGCGTCCCTCACGATGGAGCCATTGGCTTGGAAGGGCGCAACGGCCTGGCCGATACCGAAAATCGCCAGCGGGTAGATCAATCCAAGGACCACGGTGGCCAGGAACAGAAACCGCAGGGCCGTTCCTGCTTGCCGAAGATAGCCGAAAAGGGTGTTCATGGTTGTCTCCTAGCCGATGCCGGGGATGAGGGAAATGAGCAGGTCGATGAGCTTGATCCCGATGAAGGGAGCCACAAGCCCGCCGAGGCCGTAGATGACCAGGTTCCTGGCCAGCGCCTGGTTCGCCGAGACAGCGCGGTACTTGACGCCGCGCAAGGCGAGTGGAACCAGCGCGATGATGATCAAGGCATTGAAGATCACCGCGGACAGGATGGCCGACGACGGCGAGGCCAAGCCCATGATGTTCAAGAGCCCGAGTCCAGGAAAAGCGCCCGTGAACAGGGCTGGAACGATCGCGAAGTACTTCGCCACGTCGTTGGCGACCGAGAACGTGGTCAGGGCGCCACGGGTGATGAGCAACTGCTTGCCGATGCCCACAATGTTGATGAGCTTGGTGGGATCCGAGTCCAGATCCACCATATTGGCGGCCTCCTTGGCGGCCGGAGTGCCCGAGTTCATGGCGACTCCAACATCCGCCGCGGCCAGGGCGGGGGCGTCGTTGGTACCGTCGCCGGTCATGGCCACCAGCCGGCCGTGGGCCTGTTCGTCCTTGATGACGGCCAGCTTGTCTTCGGGTGTGGCCTCGGCAACGAAATCGTCAACGCCGGACTCGGCCGCGATCGCCTTGGCCGTGATGGGGTTGTCGCCCGTGATCATCACCGTCCGGATGCCCATCCGGCGCAGTTCGGCAAAGCGGGCGTGCATGCCCGGCTTGACCACATCGGCGAGGTGGATAGTGCCCAGGACCCGGGCTCCGCCGTCGTGCCCGACGCCGGCCACCAAGAGCGGGGTGCCGCCCTGGGCGGAGATTTCCCGCACCGTGCGGTCCACTTCGGCGGGAGTCTGGCCGCCGGCATCCGCCACGAACTTCGCGACGGCGGTTGCGGCGCCCTTGCGGATCTTCCGTCCGTCGAGATCCAGGCCGCTCATACGCGTGCTGGCGCTGAACTCGACAACTGCGAACTCTTCCGAGCCCCTCAAGAGAGCGGCAAGGTCCGGGCCGCTGACGCCCTTTTCCGCCGCGAGATCCACGATTGAACGGCCCTCCGGCGTCTCATCGGCCAGGCTGGAGAGGCGGGCCGCTTCAATGAGTTCGGTCCGCTCGACGTCGTGGGCGGGGAAGAAGTTGACCGCGCGGCGGTTGCCATACGTGATGGTCCCGGTCTTGTCGAGCAGGAGCGTGGTGATGTCTCCCGCGGTTTCCACGGCGCGGCCGGACGTGGCCAGGACATTGTGCTGCACCAAGCGGTCCATGCCGGCGATGCCGATGGCCGGCACGAGCGCGCCGATCGTCGTCGGGATCAGGCAGACAAGCAGCGCCACCAGCACGATCGGCGATGGCGTTGCCCCCGGCAGGGAAGCGAACGGCGCCAGGCTCATCGTGACCACCAGGAAGACGATAGTCAGCGAGACAAGGAGGACGTGGAGGGCGATTTCGTTGGGCGTCTTTTGCCGGACGGCGCCTTCCACGAGCTTGATCATCCGGTCAATGAACGTTTCGCCGGCTTCCGCCGTGATTCGAACGGCGATGCGATCCGAGAGGACCTTGGTGCCGCCGGTCACCGAGGAACGGTCACCACCGGATTCGCGGATGACGGGCGCCGATTCCCCGGTGATGGTGGATTCGTCCACGCTCGCCAAGCCTTCGATGATCTCGCCATCGGAGGGGATAACGTCCCCGGCTTCGCACATGACGACGTCGTTCTTCCGCAGCTCTGTTCCCGGCACTTCCTTGAGGGTGCCATCCTCCAGCCGAAGCCGGGCAACGACACCTTTCCTGCTGGCCCGGAGACTGTCTGCCTGGGCCTTGCCACGGCCCTCTGCGATGGCCTCTGACAACGTGCCGAAGAGCACCGTCAGCCAAAGCCAGATTGTCACCGAGATGCTGAACACTGCCGGCTTGAGGATGCAGA
This sequence comes from Arthrobacter sp. efr-133-R2A-120, assembly GCF_030209835.1. GTDB lineage: Bacteria > Actinomycetota > Actinomycetes > Actinomycetales > Micrococcaceae > Arthrobacter. The sequence goes on from NZ_JARVRF010000006.1 coordinate 14,408, forward strand.
TGGCCGTGCAGAGAGCCGCCCCGACCAGCACGGTGAACATCACGGGAGAGTGGATCATCTGGCGTGGCCCCAGCTTCCGTACTGCAACCGGCAGGGCGGTCCGGATGCTGGCAAGGTCGAGCTTGGCCGGCGCCTTGGTGTGGTGCTTGTGTTCCCCCGGAGTGCCCAGGGGATTTCCGTCTGCGTAAGTCTGGGCGGCGGTGTCCGAGGCTAATGCCGTGTTGGACCGGGTCATTTGAGGAGTCCTTCTGCGAGGGGGCCCAGGGAGAGGGCCGGGAAGTAGCTCAAGGCGGTCATGATCACCGTGACGCCGAGCAAGAGGGAACCGAAAAGCCAGCCGTGGGTGGGGACAGTACCGGACGACGCCGGGATCCGGGGCTGTTTGGCCAAGGAACCGGCCAAGGCAAGGACCAACACGATGGGCAGGAATCGGCCAAACAGCATGGCGAGGCCGATCATGGTGGACAGGTACGGCCCGGAGCTGGTGATTCCGCCGAAGGCCGAGCCGTTGTTGTTGGCTCCGGAGGTGAAGGCGTAGAGCACTTCGCTGAATTGGTGCGGGCCGGAGGCCGGTGCGTTGGCCATGGCGTACGGGAGCAGGACCGTGATCCCGGCGAGCGCCAGGACCACCACCGGCGTCACGAGGATGTACATCGCGGTGAGCTTCATTTCCCGGGGTCCTATCTTCTTGCCCAGGAATTCCGGAGTGCGGCCCACCATCAAGCCGGCAATGAACACCGAGACAATGGCGAGGATGAGCAGGCCATAGAGCCCTGATCCCGTGCCGCCGGGGGCAACTTCACCGAGCATCATGTTCACCATGGCGATCCCGCCTGCCAGGGGCGGTAAGGAATCGTGGGCGACGTTGATAGCTCCAGTTGAAGTCAACGTGGTGGCCGTGGCGAAGATTGAGCTCTGGGCCGCGCCGAAGCGCTGCTCGAACCCTTCCCCCAAACCGCCCGCTACCGCGGTTGCCGTTCCCTGCGCTGAGGCAACGGCCCAGCCCATCAGCACGGTGGACGCCAGCCAGAGTGCGCCCATGACACCCACTACCGTGTACCCTTGCCGCTGGTCCCCCACCATGCGGCCATAGGCATATGGCAGAGCGGAAGGGATCAGCAAGATCAGGAAGACCTCGAACATGCTGATGAAGACGTTCGGGTTCTCGAAGGGGTGCGAGGAATTGGCATTGAAATAGCCGCCGCCGTTGGTGCCCAGGATCTTGATGGCTTCCTGGGAGGCTACCGGCCCACCGGGGATGGTCTGGGTGACACCTGCTGCCTGGTTGACGACGTCGGTGGCCCAGAAATTCTGCACCACACCGCCGATCACCATCACGATGGCCGCGAGCGCGGCCATCGGCAGCAGCACACGGAAGGAGGTGCGTGCCAGATCCACCCAGAAATTTCCGAGCCTGTCCGTCCGGGTTCGCGCGATACCGCGGATCAGGGCGACCACCACCACGATTCCGACGGCGGCAGAGAGGAAGTTCTGCACGGCCAGCAGGCACATCTGTACGAAGATGCCCACGGTGGACTCAGGGACGTAGGTCTGCCAGTTGGTGTTCGTGGCGAAGGAGATGGCCGTGTTCATGGCCGTCCAAGGGTCTACACCGGGGAGGGAATTGTTCCCGGGCAGGACGCCTTGGAGCCGTTGGAGCAAGAACACCACCAGGATGGACACGGCAGAGAAGACCAGGACACTGCGCAGGTAGATCGACCAGCTTTGCTCAGTTTCCGGGTCAACCCCGGACAGCCTGTAGAACAGCCTCTCCACACGGGTTGACTTCTTGCCCTCAAAGACGCGGACAAGATAGCTGCCCAGCGGCTTGTGCACCAAGACCAGCAGCAAGAGCAGGACGGCCACCTGGGTGACGAAGGAGGCAATGCTGAAAACCATCCGGGATCACCACTTTTCCGGGTGGATCAAGACGGCCAGAAGGTAGCCGAACAGGCACAGGCCTGCAATGAACAGGACCAACCACATCACGGCGTCCGCGCTCACTGCCCGCTCACCGGCCCATCGCCGTCGACGATTTTGCCCAGAAGGTGGGCAACCCACATCACGATCCCCATGGACACCACGAAGATCCCCACAACAGCCACGTCGGCCATTGGAACGTCCTTTCATCCGCGCCCCGTTTGCGGGGCTGATGCCAGTCAACTCCTTGGTCGGCGGCGAAAATCGGTTCCTGATGGTTCCTTAACACCGCAGGGCCGAATCTTGACGGCTTCTTAACAGGTGCGGCTTCTTGACGGGTGCGCTGCAGCTTACGGGGCACCACCGTTAAGGATTCATCAAGATCGCCTTCAACCAGCGAAAAGACCGGTAGTCGGTGTTATCTTCAGCATGATCGCGGTGCCTGCGCGTCGCGCGGAAAGGACACCATGACTACCTTGAGCAGGCCGCCGGCTGATCCTTCGGCACCACGGCCCGGGGGCATGGCCTCCTTGCGGACATGGCTGCTGTTCGGACTGCAGGACTCCAAAGGATCGCACCAAGGCCCAGGCGCGGTGGGTGATCCCCATCTGAAGAAGCATTCGTGGTGGCAGGTCATGTGCCTCACCGGCGTCGATTATTTCTCCACCCTCGGCTACCAGCCGGCCATCGCAGCCCTGGCTGCGGGAGTGATCTCCCCCTTGGCCACCATCGTCCTCGTGGCCGTCACCTTGCTAGGCGCCCTGCCTGTGTACCACCGCGTAGCAGGGGAAAGCCACCGCGGCGAGGGATCCATAGCGATGCTTGAGCGCCTCTTGCCACGCTGGGGAGGGAAGCTCCTCGTCCTCGTTCTCCTCGGGTTCGCGGCAACGGACTTCATGATCACCATGACCCTCTCGGCCGCGGACGCCACCGCGCACGCGATCCAAAATCCGCTCGCCCCCGGTTGGCTGCAGGGACAGAACATCCTGGTGACCTTGTTCCTGTTGGCCCTGCTTGCCGCCGTATTCCTGCGCGGATTCAAGGAAGCCATTGGCGTGGCCGTGGTTCTCGTCGTGATCTACCTGGGCCTCAACGTCGTCGTCGTCTTCTCAACGTTCGTGGAGGTGTTCGACCATCCGGTCGCAGTGGGTGACTGGTGGCATGCACTGTCTACCTCCCACGGAAACCCGTTCATGGTGATCGGAATCGCCCTGCTCGTCTTTCCCAAACTCGCCTTGGGCCTGTCCGGTTTCGAGACCGGCGTCGCCGTGATGCCCCAGATCCGTGGACGTGCCTCAGACACCGAGGACAATCCGGCCGGACGGATCAAAGGAACCCGTCGCCTCCTGACCACTGCGGCAGTCATCATGAGTTCATTCCTGATCGCCACCAGTTTCACCACCGTCGTACTCATTCCGGATCAGGAATTCCAGCCCGGTGGCCAAGCCAATGGACGCGCCCTGGCATTCCTGGCGCACCAATACCTCGGTGTGGGGTTCGGCACCGTCTACGACCTCAGCACCATCGCCATCCTGTGGTTCGCGGGCGCCTCCGCCATGGCCGGGCTGCTGAACCTGGTCCCACGGTATCTGCCGCGCTATGGAATGGCACCGGGATGGGCACGGGCGGTGCGCCCACTGGTGTTGGTGTTCACCCTCATCGGGTTCCTGATCACTTTCCTTTTCAACGCCGACGTCGACGCCCAAGGTGGTGCATACGCGACCGGCGTGTTGGTGCTGATGACATCGGCTGCCGTTGCCGTGACCCTTTCCGCGCGCCGCTTGAGGCAGAGCAAGCGCACTGTCGCGTTCGGCATCATCGCCATCGTCTTCATCTACACCACCATTGCCAACATCTTCGAACGTCCCGAAGGCATCCGGATCGCCGGGATCTTTATCGTGGGAATCATCGTGATTTCCCTGCTCTCCAGGATCCGGCGCTCCTTCGAGCTGCACGCCACCCACGTCCATCTGGACCGCCAGGCGCTGGAATTCATGTCCACCAACTTGAGCGGCCCGATTGCGCTCATCGCCCACGAACCCCTCCGCCTCACGGCTGAGGCCTACCGGGACAAACTCACCTCGGCGATCGAGGTCAGCCACATACCGGTGGATTACCAGGCGCTCTTCCTGGAGGTGATCGTTGACGATTCCTCCGATTTCGAAACCGCACTCGAAGTCCACGGGGTGGTTCGGCACGGACACCAGATCCTCGAAGTCCACGGCCCCGTTGTCCCCAACACCATCGCCTCCGTGCTGCTGCACATCCGCGACGTGACGGGCCTCATGCCGCACATCTACTTCCGCTGGACCGAAGGGAACCCGGTCATCAACCTTCTTCGCTTCCTATTCCTCGGCGAGGGGGAGATCGCCCCGGTCACCCGTGAAGTCCTGCGTGAAGCCGAACCCGATGTCAGCCGCCGCCCGTGGGTCCACGTGGGCTGAGCGTTGATACACGGCGCCCAGGCCGCGATGCCGTCAGGGCCGCTCGGGCACCTCGCCGTTCCCTACCGCTTCGATCCAGTCGACCGCCTCGTCCGAGAAATAGAACCCCGAAGGCCCACTCTCACCAACCCACCAAGCATCGGAAGTAATAACGCCTCCAACTTGGGTGATCTCGGCGACCACTTCCGGGGACACAGCGTCGCCGTTGTTCTCGATCAGCCATTTCTGGGTGGACGGCTTCAGCTTCGGCCACCAGTGCTCGATACTCATGGCCGAAGTCTGCCACGTCCATCGTCATTGCTCGAGTCCCCCTCATTAAGAGAGTGCTAAATCTGCCCCTGCCGGCATATGGATCCCATTAAGGTCCGGGAGACCCGCGGTGTTCGGTGATCTGATGAAAGAGAGGAATCCATGGCCAACGGGGCAATGGACTGGTCCTCCGCAGGAGAGATGAATTCACCATGAAGCGCATTGCCTTGATCAAGGGAACGGCACCTGATGCCGCGGTCCCGGGCACGCATCCTAAAGACTACGTCGTGGTCGATGACATCGGCGAGTTCACCTACTACCCGTCCAAGACCGCCATGCTGGAAGACCTCGAGTACGTAGAGGAAGCAGCCTGCATCCTTGACCGGGCAGGCAACGACTGCCGCCTCGCCCTGGATAAGGACAGGAACCTGAGCCTTGGCCCCTCGTTCGGGCCAGTGGAATTCAGTTGGCTCCGCCAGGCATGGATGAACAACCGACACCGGAACCTGCAGGCCCATCGTTTGCAGCGCTTCTTCCCGGCAACCCGGGAAGCCCTTGTTCCCGAATTGTTTGAAACCCTCACCCTCGAGCGCCCACGCAGTGCCAACGGGACACCATGGGTGCTGGAGGTCGGTGGAGAAGAAACGCACCCAGCAACGCTGAGGGACATCGATGGGCTCCTCGCGGGGCTGGATCACCTTGAACAGGCCACGGTGCGGGACCCTTTCGGCCATGAATACCGGCCAGTCCGCCACCAGACACACCGGCACCTCGCCCCAGGCGCGGGATCGATCTACTACGTCGAGATCCACCCTCGCGGGCGCGACCTCCAGCAGTCGGGCGTCCCGCGCTGAGGCACCATTCGCGCGGTGGTAAGGCTCCGAACGGTACGTGGTGGCCGATGAGGTCCGTGACTTCTCGTACTGTCCGTCCGAGGCCGCATGCTTTTCGGCCAAGAACCACAACGACTCCCCCGTGTTGCTGCTTGTGCGGCCGGGGCGGAGGCCAAGGATCCGGCGGTGAACATGAAGATGATGGCACTGACCAATGCGCCTGCGCGTGCTTGCTGGGTGCTCGAATCCCGCCTCGTGCCGACGGGATCTCAATGATTACTGATGCGGTGAAGGCCAGCCAGACAATCCATGCGACGATCGGCAGGAAACTGCCGAAGAGGAACCGGCCGCGGTAGTCGGGCATCGTGAGGAGATGCTGGAGTGTTTCCGTTGATGGCAGCGGATTCCCTGCGACCATGATCAGTGTCGTGGGGATGCCGACGACGAGCACCAGCAGGTCAGGCTATGTCCCGCAAAGATGGCACTCTTCATCTCGCACTCCCCCTAGTGTCCGTGCCTGTTGATGTAGTCCGCCATCCCCGGGACGGTGAAGGCAAGATATCCGCGGCGCGGCGTGTAAACCAGACCTGCCTGTATGAGCGATTGCCGCGGCGCAGAGACCGCTGTCTGGGCCCTGCCCAGTCGCGTGGCGATGTCGGCGACCAATGACGGGTTGTCGCCGTCCCGGGCCATCGCCTTCATGAACTCCTGCTGGGCGGTGGTGGCCCGTTCCCAACGCGACTTATAGAGGCCGGCATCGACCTCGTCTCGCGCTCTCGCGATACCAATCCTGGCGTCTTCCGCATCGATGATTCTGGATGCGGCAACATCCCAGATGTGTTTCCCGCAGGCCTGGACAAAATAGGGGTACCCGCGTGAGACACCCAGGACAATTCCAAGAGCGGCCTCGGTCCAGTTCACCCGTTCACGTCGGGATGGGACTAGCAGGGCTTCCTTGGTGTCTTCCTCGCTCAGCACGTCGAGAGCGCGGTAGAGATACATCCGCTCGGCATAGCTGGATGCCTTTGCAAGGACTGCCGGCAGAGAAGGCAGGCCAGTACCAAGGAACATCAAAGGTACCGGTCGCGGGTCCTGGCCCAATTGGTGAAGCGCAACGTTCAGTGCCGCAAGATCATCCTTGGGCGCCTCCTGCAGCTCGTCCACAGCAAGAAGCACCCCGGTGCCAGCGGCCCGGGCGGCAAGGCCCAGCGACTCGAGCATTTCGGCGACGTCCGTGGAAAGTTGGCCGCTGTCCGCCTTTCCCGCAACTGCCTGGACCTCGAACCCGAATCCATAAACACCGGCGGGGTCCACCTTGATCTGGAAGGACCGGAACACGGAAAAAGTCTCTTTGAACGCCTGCTTGACCTTCTCGGACACCGTCGCCGCCTTACGGAGTGCGACATAAATTTCCTTGGCGAGCTGAACAGCCAACGGCTGACTACCGGAAGCTTCAAGCTTGACGACAACCCAACCAGCGTCAACCGCGTTACGGCCACACTGGTTCAACAACACCGTCTTCCCCACACCCCGGAGGCCGGAAATAATCCACGGCCGCTCACCCTCACCGCTCCCCGCCATCGAGCCAAGAACGCCCATGAAGTCGGACAGCACGGCTGAACGCCCAACCAGCTCAGGGGGTACCCGGCCCGCACCGGGCCGAAAAGGATTCGGAGCATTCAGAATCATAAATCCCACCCTATCCACCTTTATCCAAAAATCAAGATAAATTCGGATAGTACGAACATGTTCTCTTGCGCATTCGCCGTGCGCTTAGGGCGGTAAGGCATCGCGCATTACCGGTGGGAATATCCCCTGTGGAACTGTGGCGGTCACCCGGGCGTAGTGAACCTGGGACGTCGTCACTCATGAACTCACGCTACGTCGCTACCGTTTCGGGAGGAAGGCGATCTTTTGAAGGTCAGAGACGTTGACTGAGAGCTTCATGCCTTGGCTCATGATGCCTTCAACGATCACGTGGGCATCGTATAACTCTCTTGCGCCTTCGATTCCGAATGCCTGATACAACTCGCCTTTTATGTCATTGTCCGTCTGATCGTGAAAAGGTGCCCCTTGTCGTCGCAGTTGATCCACAAGTTCTTTCCTTCGCCGTCATCGTGGGCACTGCTGATCTTGCCCCAGAATGCGCAGGTTCCGGCGGCTCGGGCTGTCTGTCGGGTTATGTCTGCGATCTTGCAGAAGTAGTCAGGTGCGCGGACGGCTGGACCCCTGGCGGGCACGTCCAGATACAGGTTTTCGGGCAATCGTTGCGGTTTCGGAGGTTCTTTAGAAGGGTTCCCATCTTCGTTGTTTCGTGCAAGGGCCCGTTACCTGCGGCTTGATTGCCTCCATTGCGGCGACCTCGGTTGCTGCCGCCCTTTCCGCCTACTGCTGGTGGGTTGAGGGGGCAGGGCTTCGCATAGCGGACTTCCTTGTTCCCTTCTGCTGGGGCGCGGTCCGGCAACGGAGCCCCTGCCCCATTGTTCCGTCCGGTGGGGTCTCCCAGAAAGTCGCAGCCGTCGTCATGCTCGTAGCCCCGCACAACCCCAAAATGAGGGTTTCGCTTCGTTGCTGCACCTGATCTCGGATCATTTCCTCAGTTGAGCTTGAAGATGTGAGCGAGCGTCGGGGGAAACACCCCCAAACGTGAGCGAGCGTCGGACGGGACATGCCTACGCCGGCGGCGCCGTGGATTCGCGGACCACAAGGTGCGTAGCGAGTTCCACCCGCCGCGAGTCCAACGCGTCACCCCGCATTTGGCGCAGGACGAATCGCAGCGCGGCGCGGCCCATCTCCTGGAGTGGCTGGGATACGGACGTCAGCGGAGGGACCGATTCCTCCGCTTGGTAGGTTCCGTCGAATCCCACCACGCTGATGTCCTCCGGGATGCGGATCTTTTGCCGACGGGCCTCGGCGAGCACGCCCAAAGCGATGCTGTCGCTTGCGGCGAAAATTGCCGTTGGGCGCTCTTCGAGTTGAAGCAGGGCCTTCATTCCCGCAACACCATTCTCGGAGCGGAAGGGTCCCGACATGATGTAGCGCTCCTCGACGGGCACCCCTTTCGCCATCAGCGCGGCCATGTAGCCGTGTAACCGGGCCTGGTTGCACTCGGCAGCTTCCGGTCCACCCAGATAGGCGATCCTGCGGTGCCCTAGATCCAGCAGGTGCGCCGTGGCAGCCTTGCCCCCGGCCCAGTTGCTGGCGCCGACGCTGACCACGTCACCTGGTGGCGGGTTGAGCGGGTCGATGACAACGATAGGTATCTGCCGCCGTCGAAATGGATCCAACTGGGCCGAACTGAACGCCGAGGTCACCACGATCATGCCGCTGCGGCCTTCATCGACGATTCGCTGCGCCCGCTGCTCGAGGCTCAACTTCGACGCCGATTGCTGCCCTGTGATGTTGAGCAGGACTTCGACGTCGGAGACGGCCGCGTGCTCCAGCACGCCGTTGAGGACTTCCACTCCATACGCCGAATTCAAGGTGTCGAAGACAACCTCCACAACTAGCGGACGGCCGGCGATGTTCTTTCGCTGAAGCGGTGACTTGTATCCCGTCCGCTCCAGCGCGGTCAGGACTTTGGCACGCGTGCCGGCGGCAACGTCCTCGCGCCCATTGACGACCTTCGAGACTGTCGGCATCGAGACGCCCGCCTCCCGGGCGATGGCGGCCAATGTCACCTTGCCGGGACGTTCATTGCTGACCATGGATCCTCAACTCTTTCGAAATATTTCGTCGACACAAGTCTGGGTGGTTGGGCAAGCAGAGTCAACCGTTATTTCGTAAAAGAGTTGAACTTTATGCGTGATTTGCCTTGACGGTGACCCATGCCACAGCTAAATTTGCCTAACGGACCGAAAATATTGTCGAAATATTTCGAAGATTCGGATCAAGCATATTCAGCGGCAGTGCAGCCTCTCCCCTGACGGCCGGACTCCCGAAAGCAAAGCCGGGCAATCAACGTCGAGCCCGGAGGACGAATGGAATTGCAAATGGTAAAACTCACGTTGCGTTCAGCAGCGATCGCCGTTACTGCTGCGGCCGTATCGATCTCCCTCGCAGCTTGCGGATCCAGTGGACCGGCAAGTTCGGCAGGCAACGCCGATTCGGCCACCATGTGGGGCCTCACGGGCGGTAACCAGCCCGTACTCCAGAAGTCCATCGATGCGTGGAACAAAGCCCACCCGGACGAGACCGTCAAGCTCGATTTCTTCGCGAACGACGCGTACAAGACCAAGGTGCGCACCGCCGTCGGCGCCGGTCAAGGACCCACCTTCATTTACGGTTGGGGCGGCGGCGTGCTGAAGTCCTATGTCGACGCCGGCCAAGTGGCCGACCTGTCGGACTTCGTAGCGTCAAACCCCGATGTCAAGAACCGCTACCTGCCGTCCGTGCTCAAGAACGGCGTGATCGCCGGCAAGACCTATGCCCTGCCCAACAACAACGTGCAGCCCGTGGTCCTGTACTACAACAAGGAAGTCTTCGATAAAATCGGCGCCCAAGCCCCCAAGACCTGGGATGAACTGATGGCCCTGGTGCCGAAGTTCAAGGCCGCGGGAATCGCTCCCTTCTCCCTCGGCGGCCAATCCAAGTGGCCTGACTTGATGTGGCTCGAATACCTCGTGGAGCGCATAGGCGGACCCGATGTCTTCGCGAACATCGCCGCCAACAAGCCCGGCGCCTGGTCCGATCCTGCCGTCAAGGAAGCCCTGAGCAAGATCCAGGACCTGGTGGACGCCGGCGGATTCGCCAACGGCTTCTCCTCCATCGCCGCCGACAGCAACGCAGACCAGGCCCTCCTCTACACCGGCAAGGCCGCCATGATCCTGCAGGGTGGCTGGATCTACCAGAGCATGAAGAAGGACGCCGCGGACTTCGTCAAGAACGGCAAGCTGGGCTACGTCACCTTCCCCACCGTTTCCGGCGGCAAGGGCGATCCGGCCAACGTCGTGGGCAACCCGTCCAACTTCTGGTCGATCTCTTCCAAGGCCACTGACAGCCAGAAGAAGGCAGCCCTCGACTACGTCAAGAGCGGAATGTTCACCGACGCCGACACGCAGGCCTTGATTGACTCCGGAGCCGTTCCCGTGACCACGGGCATCGAAAGCAAGCTGGCCGCATCGCCGGACAAGGACTTCCTGAGCTACGTGTACGGCATGGCCAAGAACGCCCCGAGCTTCACCCTCTCCTGGGACCAGGCCCTCAGCCCCGCCCAGGGAGACGCCATGTTGGCGAACCTGGACCAGATCTTCCTGAAGAAGATCAGCCCCGATCAGTTCGTCTCGACCATGAACGCAACGATCGGAAAATAACCAGTGTCTACCTCAACCGGTTCTTCCCGGCGGGTCCTTGAAAGGGGCCCGTCGGGGTGGCTGGCCGCACCAGCCCTCGTCTTCTTCCTCCTCTTCGCCATCATCCCGCTCTTCGGTGTGCTCTTCCTCAGCTTCACCAAATGGGACGGGCTGGGCGAAATCAAGCTGGACGGCTTGTCCAGCTGGACCACGGTCCTGACTGATCCCGTCACCGGCAATGCCCTGTGGGTCACCGCCAAGATCATGTTCTTCTCGTTCATCGTCCAGGCTCCCATCAGTTTGCTCCTCGGAGTCTTCACTTCCGCATCCCAGAAATACCGCGCTGCCCTCGCCGTCCTCTACTTCGTGCCGCTGCTGCTGTCCTCCGCGGCCGTCGCCATCGCTTACAAGGCCCTCTTGGACCCGAACTTCGGCCTCGGTCCGGGCTTGGGTCTTCCATTCCTCGCCCAGGACTGGCTCGGCAACTCGGATCTGGTGCTGTTCGTCGTCGTGTTCGTCATCGCTTGGCAGTTTGTCCCGTTCCACACGCTCATCTACCAAGGCGGCGTACGCCAGATCCCGGCGTCGCTCTACGAAGCGGCCCAAATCGACGGCGCCGGGCGCGTCCAGCAGTTCTTCGCCATCACCCTGCCCCAGTTGAAGTACACCATCATCACGTCCTCCACCCTCATGGTGGTCGGCTCACTGGCCTACTTCGACCTCGTCTTTGTCCTCACCGCCGGAGGCCCGGGCTATTCCACGCGGCTGCTACCGCTCCACATGTACCTGACCGGCTTCAAGGCCAATGACATGGGAGCGGCGAGCGCCCTGGGCGTCATCCTCGTGGTGATCGGCCTTGCCCTGGCCCTCCTCCTGCAAAGACTCGGTGGCAAGAACCGCAACGCAAGCCAATTGGAAGGTGCCTGATGGCTTCCACAACCCAGATTCCCGCACCGCCAGCAAGGCGCACCGCGCTAAGCAACAAGCAAGGCCACAATCATGGCCAGCGATCAAAAGGCGCCAAAGGCCCCGGACGGCTCCGCCCCAACTATCTGGGCGGCCTGGGCGGCTGGCTTTGGTTGGCGATCATCATCGTTCCCATCTACTACGTGGTGGTGACCAGCCTGAAGAACCAGGCCGGGTTCTTCACCTCGAACCCGATGATGCCGCCCACCGAGCCGACCCTGGACAACTACAAGCTGGTCCTGGACAACGACTTCGCCATGTACTTCTTCAACAGCCTGGTGGTCACAGTCGGCAGCGTCGTGCCGGCGCTCCTGGTCTCGTTCATGGCCGCCTACGCGATCGTCCGGGGCAAGGGCCGGTTCCTGACGTGGACGAACAACACGTTCCTCCTGGGCCTGGCGATTCCATTGCACGCCACGATCATCCCGATCTACTGGATGATCACCAAGGCGCATCTCTATGACACCTTGTTGGCGCTGATCCTCCCCTCCATCGCGTTCGCCATTCCTATTTCCGTCCTCATCCTGAGCAACTTCATGCGCGATGTTCCCAACGAGTTGTTCGAGTCCATGCGGCTCGACGGATGCTCGGACTGGGCCATGATGTGGCGACTCGCGCTGCCCATGACGCGCCCCGCCGTCGTGACTGTTGGCATCTACAACGCGCTGGGAGTCTGGAACGGGTTCCTGTTCCCGCTGATCCTGACCCAGAGCCCGTCCACCCGCGTTCTTCCGCTGTCCTTGTGGACTTTCCAGGGCGAATTCAGTGTCAACATCCCCGCCGTACTGGCGTCCGTGGTGCTCGCCACCTTGCCGCTGCTGGTCATCTATGTGGTGGCCCGCCGCCAGCTGCTCAGCGGACTGACCGCAGGATTCAGCAAATAGCCAACGCTTCTTGAAAAGCACGAAAGGAAACACAATGACTACCGCAAAGCCCTTGCGCGTCGGCATGGTCGGCTACGCATTCATGGGCGCCGCCCACTCCCACGCCTGGCGGACAGCGCCGCGGTTCTTCGATCTCCCGCTGGACCCCCAGCTCACCGCCCTGTGCGGCCGGAACGACGACGGCGTCCGGGCGGCCGCGGGCAAGCTCGGCTGGGGATCCGTGGAGACGGATTGGCGCCGGCTCATCGAGCGGGACGACATCGACCTGATCGACATCTGCACCCCGGGCAACACGCACGCCGAGATCGCGATCGCTGCCCTTGAAGCGGGCAAGCACGTGCTCTGCGAGAAACCCCTCGCCAATTCCGTGGCGGAGGCGGAGCGCATGACCGAAGCCGCCCAGGCCGCGGCAGAACGCGGGGTGTTCTCGATGTGCGGCTTCAGCTACCGCCGCACGCCAGCGTTGGCGTTGGCCAAGCGGATGGTCGAAGAGGGCCGGCTGGGAACCATCCGGCACGTGCGGGCACAGTACCTGCAGGACTGGCTCAGCGACGAAACCGCGCCCATGACTTGGCGGCTCGACAAATCCAAGTCCGGATCGGGCTCCTTGGGTGACATCGGAGCGCACAGCATCGACGCCGCGCAGTGGGTCACAGGGCGGAAGATCACGGGCGTTTCCGCGCTCCTGGAAACCTTCGTCCACGAGCGGCCGCTGGCCGGTGACCTCGTGGGACTCGGCGGCCACGGCGATGTCGGCGCGGATGCGCCGCGTGGCACGGTTACCGTCGATGACGCGGCGATTTTCAGCGCCCGTTTTTCCGGCGACGGGCTCGACGGCGGCGCGACTTCCGCGGGCGCGGTCGGCGTTTTCGAGGCCACGCGTTTCGCGCTGGGACGCAAGAACGCCATGCGCCTGGAGGTCAACGGCACCAAGGCGTCCCTCGCGTTCGACTTCGAAGACATGAACGTCTTGTCCTTCTACGACGCCGCCGAATCGCCCGACGCCGGATTCCGCCGGATCTTCGTGACGGAACCCGAACACCCCTATGTCGGCAACTGGTGGCCCACCGGCCATGGCCTCGGATACGAGCACGGCTTCACGCACCAAGTGGTGGACCTCGTGACGGCGATCGGCGCAGGCGAGCAGCCCTCGCCGTCGTTCGCTGATGCCCTGCAGGTGCAAAAAGTGCTGGCCGCCGTGGAAGGCAGCGCCGCAGAGTCCAGCCGCTGGCAGAAAGTCTAGGAGGGAACACCGATGACAAGACCCATCACACTGTTCACCGGCCAGTGGGCCGATCTGCCGTTCGAAGAGGTCGCACGGCTTGCCGGCGAGTGGGGCTTCGACGGGCTCGAAATCGCCTGCTGGGGCGACCACCTCGATCCCTACCGCGCTTCCGTGGACGACGGCTATGTCCAGGAACGCCTCGACATCCTTGAGAAGAACGGCCTCAAGGTCTTCGCGATTGCCAATCACCTCACGGGCCAGGCCGTGTGTGACGATCCGATCGACGAGCGTCACCGGGACATCCTGTCCGATGAGATCTGGGGCAATGGTGAAGCCGAAGGGGTACGCCAACGCGCTGCCGAGGCCATGAAGGCGACGGCACGGGCCGCGGCACGCCTCGGCGTCAAGACCGTCACGGGATTCACGGGCTCCTCCATCTGGAAGGCCGTGGCCATGTTCCCGCCCGCCTCGGAGTCGATGATCGAGCGCGGCTACCAGGATTTCGCGGACCGCTGGAACCCGATCCTCGACGTGTTCGACGAGGTGGGGGTCCGCTTCGCCCTGGAAGTGCACCCCTCCGAGATCGCCTACGACTACTGGACGACGAAACGTACCCTGGACGCCGTGGGGCACAGAGAGAGCTTCGGGTTGAACTTCGATCCATCCCACTTCATCTGGCAGGACCTGGACCCGGTGATGTTCCTCCAGGATTTCGCGCCGAAGATCTTCCACGTGCACGTCAAGGAATCCATCCGCCAGCTCAATGGCCGCAACGGCCGTCTCGGATCCCACCTTCCATGGGCGGACCCGCGCCGGGGCTGGGACTTCGTCACCGCAGGCCATGGCGACGTGAAATGGGAGCCGATCTTCCGGACGCTCAATGCGATCGGCTACGAGGGTCCAACCAGCGTCGAGTGGGAAGACGCCGGCATGGACCGCCTCGTGGGAGCGCCGCAATCCTTGGCCATGGTCCGGGAACTCGCCGCCATCGCCCCGCCTGTCGCCGCTTTCGACGCCGCATTCTCAAGCCGCTGACCATTTCGTCTTTCGGCTGTACGGCCGTATTTCTATGCAAAGGAAACCATGACTGACAAGAAGACCGCCCTGGTGGTCCGTGGCGGCTGGGATGGCCACCAGCCATTCGAAGCCACGGAACTCTTCATCCCGTTCCTCAAGGACAACGGCTACGACGTCCGGGTGGAGGAATCCCCGAAGGTATATGCCGATTCGGCATATATGGCCGGCGTGGACCTGATCGTGCAGTGCATGACCATGTCCACCATCGAGAAAGACGAGTTCGAGGGGCTCCGCACCGCCGTCGAAAACGGCACGGGACTTGCCGGCTGGCACGGCGGCATCGCTGATTCCTACCGGAACAACTCTGACTACCTGCATATGATCGGCGGCCAGTTCGCCTGTCACCCGGGCAAACATCCGGACGAACGTATCGGCGAGCAGTCGGACAATTACGTGCCGTACACAGTGAACATGCTGCCTGCCGCCGACAGCCACCCCATCACGCAGGGAATCGGCGACTTCGATTTGGTCACCGAGCAGTACTGGGTCCTGTCTGACGACTACATCGACGTCCTCGCCACCACCACCCAGAAGGTCCGCGAATGGGACCAGTGGAACCGGGAGGTCACCTCTCCCGCCATCTGGACCCGGCAGTGGGCCGAAGGACGGATCTTCGTCTGCACCCCGGGCCACCGCGTGGAAATCCTCCAGGACAGCAACGTCCGCGCGATCATCGAAAGGGGCATGCTGTGGGCAAGCCGCTGAAGGTCGGAATCATTGGCTGCGGAGCCATCATTGCCCAGTACCTGGCAAATTTCCGACGACTCGAAGCGATTGACCTGGTAGCCGTCGCGGACCTCGATCCCGCACGGGCGCAGGCGGTCGCGGATTCTTACGACGGCGTCCGCGCGGTGACGGTCGACGAGCTCCTGGCGGCAGACGACGTCGAGCTCGTCCTGAACCTCACGATTCCGGCCGCGCATGCGCCGATCGCTTTGAAGGCGATCGCCGCCGGCAAGAGTGTCTATGGTGAGAAGCCGCTCGCTGCGACGACCGCCGAGGCACGGCAAGTGCTGGACGCGGCGCGGGAGGCCGGCGTCGTGGTCGGCTGCGCGCCGGATACGGTGCTCGGCACCGGGATCCAGACCGCCCGGAAGGCGATCGACGACGGCCTGATCGGGACGCCGATCTCGGCCACGGCGACCATGGTGACCCCGGGACATGAGCGGTGGCACCCCAACCCGGACTTCTACTACCAGCCCGGCGGCGGACCGCTGCTGGACATGGGTCCCTACTACGTGAGCGCCCTGGTCACGCTGCTGGGCCCGGTGGTCTCGGTCATTGGGGCCGCAAGCCACACACGGAATACGCGCACCATTGGTTCTGGCCCGCGCGAGGGCGAGGTGATTCCGGTGACCATCGATTCGCACGTGACCGGGGTCCTGGTCCACGCCTCCGGCGCCCTGTCCACGCTGGTGATGAGCTTCGACGCGGTGAAAACCAAGTCGGCCAACATCGAGATCCACGGCGCGGCAGGGTCCCTGGTGGTTCCCGATCCGAACCACTTCGACGGCGACGTCCAGCTCTTCACGCTTGGCGCCGACTCGTGGCAGACCCTTCCGGTCTCGGCCGGCTACATCGATTCGGGCAGGGGCTTCGGCATCGCCGACCTCGCCGCCACCCCGGCCGGCGCCGAGCCGCGCGCGGGCGGCCAACTGGCGTTCCACGCGCTCGAGGTCATGGAATCGGTGCTCGCATCCGCCCACAATGGCTCAGCGGTGTCGATCGAAAGCACGGTGGCACGGCCGGACCTCGTGGAGCTGACCGCGCTGGCGGCCCCGCTCGCGGAGGTTCAGGGAATCAGTTCGTAGGCCTGGCTCAAAATTCTCCGGACTGAGGTTGCTGCGGCGCCCCTGAGGGCCCCCGTCTGCCCCAGTCCGGAGAACGCCAGGTTTCCTTCCGGGATCAGTCCCGGTGCGTGGTGGTCCAAGCTCCGGCGCAGCGCGGGAGCGATCCACTCCTCGAGTACGGCGAAATGACCGCCCAGCACGACGGCGGAAATGTTCGCCACCCGCGCTGTGGAGGCCACCGCGATTCCGAGATACCGTCCGGCCTGTTCCACCGCTGAAACCGCGAGTTCATCGCCGTCGTGGGCAAGTTGCAGCAAGTGGGCCATATGCCGCGTGGTCGAATCCCGATCCATTCCAGCAGCGGAATATATGGCGTCCTGGCCCGCGAACGTTTCAAGGCAGCCGTGGCCGCCGCAGGCGCACAGCGGGCCGTCGGGATGCACCACCACATGCCCGATCTCACCGGCATGACCCTGGGGGCCGTCGAAGAGCTGGGAAGCCATGACCAGGCCGCCACCAACGCCCACTTCGCCGGAAATGTACAGGAAGTCCCGGAACCGATCCCTTGTACCGTGATCTGCGCCGTGGCCAAACCAGAGTTCCGCGAGCGCGGCGCTATTGGCCTCGTTCGAGAGGGTCACTCCGAAGGGGGCTTCGGGCAGGAGCCGGGGCAGCTCTTCGGACAGCCCGACGTCGGCCCAGCCCAGGTTCGGTGCGGCCACCACCACGTTGTGTTCCGTGTCCACCAATCCGGGCACCGTCAGTTCCCCGCCAAGAAGCTCGACGCCTGCGTCCGCCGCCTTTGCCGCTGCCCGCTGAGCGATGGCGACGAGGAGCGGCAGGATGTCGGAAGGCAGGCTCCCACGGTTGTGCCGTTCAAGGGTTTCGTGGAAGACCAGTTCCCCTGCGAAGTCCAGGACTCCCACCGCGAGGTAGTCCACATTGATTTCCGCGGCCAAAGCGCCGCGAGCCGGATTGAGGAGAAGACCGGTTCCGGGCCGTCCCCGTTCGCCGTCGCGGGTGACACTTGTTTCCAGCACCAGGCCGGACTCAAGCAGATCGGCTACCAGGCTCGAAACGGAGGCCTTCGTCAGGCCGCTTTCCGCGGCAAGCTGCGCGCGCGTGGCCCCGCCGTTCCCCTGGATCCCGTCGAGCACGAGTGCCAGGTTCTGCCTGCGGACATCGCCCACTCTCCCGGGCGACGACGTGGCGGGCATGTTTCCTCCAGAATCCTGTTTCGACAAGGTGATCTTCATCATCATTCAGGGTTCCGCGGTTCCGGGCCATTTGGACCGTGCCGTGCGGCCTGGCGACGATCCTGCGCCGGAACCGCGTGGCTCCGGCGCAGTAGTGCTCACATGACCGGGACGCTCAGCTGGTGCTTTCCCGGGCCCAGTTCGCTGGGGAGGCCGCCGGGGAGCTGGACTGTCGCCGTCGTGCCGGTCGGTATGGTGGCGTCGAGGTGCATGGCCCCGTTCTCGATCCGCCATGCGACTTCGGCCATGCCGTAGGGGGTCAGGTGGCGCGTGGTCGCGTGGGTGATCCCTCCCCCGGGTTGCGGCCGGATGCCAATCTTCTTGTAGCCGGGTTCGAGGGGTGAGAGCCCGCCCACGACACGGTGCATCCAGTCAGCTACTGCGCCGAGGGCGTAGTGGTTGAACGAGGTCATCTCCCCGGGGTTGATGGTGCCGTCGGGCAGCATCGAGTCCCACCGTTCCCAGATCGTGGTTCCGCCTTGCTTCACGGCGTACAGCCATGAGGGGCATTCTTCTTCCTTGAGCAGATCGTAGGCGGTCCCGACGTGGCCGCCGAGGGTGAGGGCGTCGCTGATGACCGGGGTGCCGGCGAATCCGGTGGCGATGCGGTTCCCGGATTCGGCAACGAGTTCGGCGAGGCGCCCGGCCGCGCGGCGCTTCTGCCCTTCTGTGGGCAGGAGGTCGAACACGAGCGCGAGGGCGTAAGCGGTCTGAGCGTCGCTGGTCATGGTTCCGTCCTCGCGAACGTACCGCTGGGCGAATGCCTGCCTGACCCTCCCGGTCAATTCCGCGTACCGGGCCTCGTCGTCGGCATTGCCGAGGACACCGGCGATCCGCGAGAGATGGCGTGCGGACCAGGCGAAATACGCAGTGGCGACGAGGTAGCGGTCGGTGCGCGCGTCTGCGGGGTCGTGCGGGGGCGCGGCGGGGTCAAGCCAGTCGCCGAGCTGGAAGCCTTCGTCCCAAAGGTGGGTTTCACCGGCCCGTTCGGCCATGAGCTCGACCCACGCTTTGGCACTGGCGTACTGGTCGGCGAGCACGCCCTTGTCTCCGAAGCGTTCGAACAGGGTCCAGGGGGTGAGGACGGCGACGTCGCCCCACACTGCCCCGGGGATCGTCTCCTCCCACGAACCGGCCTGGACCCAAGGGACATACCAGGGGACGGTCCCGTCCGGGAGCTGTTCGTCGGCGACGTCCTTGAGCCAGCCGGCGAGCATCCCGGAGCAGTCGTAGAGGAAAGAGGCCGTGGGGGCGAAGACCTGGATGTCGCCGGTCCATCCGAGACGTTCGTCACGTTGGGGGCAGTCCGTGGGGATGCTGACGAAGTTACCGCGCATGCTCCACCTGACGTTCTCGTGCAGGCGGTTGATGAGCGGGTCCGAGCATTCGAACCAGCCGGTGCGTTCCATGTCGGTGTGGTGGACCCGGGCTGTTACCGCGTCGAGATTGACGGCGTCGACGGCCCCGGTGATCTCCGCGTAACGGAAGCCGTGCATGGCGAACCGCGGCTCCCACGTGTGCTCGGACTCGTCCGCGAGGGTGTATTCGTCAGTCGAGGCGGCCAGGCGCAACGGCCTCGTGTACAGCTCGCCGTCCTGGAGGACTTCCGCGTGGCGGATGGTCACGGTGTCGCCAGGCTTGCCGTGGGCAGTGAGCCGGAGCCGGCCGACGAGGTTTTGGCCGAAGTCGACGAGGGTCCTGCCTGAGGGCGATGTCCAGACGCGTTGCGGCGCGAGCTCCTCGGTGCACCGGACCGGCGGCCCTGCGGGGGCCTCGAGGGTGGACTTGGCCAGGTCGACGACCCGTACCCCGGACCATGCACTGTCATCAAAGCCGGGCTGCGACCAGCCGGGTTGCTCGAGGCGGGCGTCGTGGCGTTCGCCGTCGTAGAAGCTCGCGAAAGTGATGGGTCCGTGGGAGGTTCGCCATCCGTCGTCGGTGGTGATGACGTCCCGCCGGCCGTCGTCGTAGGTGATTTCGAGCTGCGCGAGCAGGGAGGTCCGGTCCCCGTAGGTGTTGCGGCTGCCTCCCTGGAAACCGATGCGCCCGCGGAACCAGCCGTCGGCCAGCCACGCGCCGACGGTGTTCTCGCCGTCGAGGAGGAAGCCAGTGACGTCGAACGTTGAGTAGAGCAGGCGGTGGTCGTAGCTCGTCCAGCCTGGGGCGAGGACTTCGTCCCCCACCCGCCGGCCGTTGATCTCCGCCTCGTACACGCCTTGCCCGGTGATGTAGAGCCTGGCCGAGGCAATGCTTGCCCGGGCTGCGAAAGAGCGCCGGAGCAGGGCAGGGGGGTTGTCTTCCTCGCGGTCTTTTTCCAGGTCCGGACTGATGGCCAGGGCCGTCCAGTCCTCGGGGCCGAGGAGGCCGGCCTCGATGGTGAGGGCTTCGCTCCAGGGAGACGGGTTGGCGTCGCTTCCCCAGACCCGCACGTGCACCTCGACGCGCTCACGGGACTCCAGTGCCGGGAACGGCCACTCCACGAACACGGACTCCGGAGACAAGACGTCCGTTGTCACCTGCGCCTTCCCTGCCCGCTCGACGGCGATCTCGTACTTGCGCTGTTGCCACCCGGCAGGGGCTTGTGTCTGCCAGGAAAGTCGGGGGCGTGCTTCGCCGATGCCGAGGGCAACCGTCCGGTGTTCGGCCTGCAGACGGACCACCCGGGCGGTGGCTGCAGTGGTCTCTTCTGTCGCTGTGGCTGTTGCCGGGAGTGTCATGTGGTTCTTCCCAAGTGCTCTCGAGGTGTGAGGGCAGTGGCGGTCCTGGGGACCGCCACTGCCAGGTGATCGGGTTACGGCTCGCGCGGCGGGCCGGGAGGGCCTAGGAGCCTGAGGTGTAGGCGCTGTCCATTTGCTTCAGGGCCCCGTTAGCGTCCGTCTTGCCGGCCAGGAGATCCTGCACTACCTGGAAGAGGGTCTGCTGGACGCGGGCGTTGGGCCAGTTCTGGTCCATGAACGCGTCCGTCTTGCCGCCCTTCTGGTATCGCTGGAGCGTGCTCAGGGCCGGGTCAACCTTGAACGCATCGTTCGGGACCGCCGGCAGGGCCTTGTTGGTCTGCGCGTACAGGTTCATGCCCTCAGGGCTCTCGAGGAAGTTGACGAACTTGATCGCGAGGTCCTTGTTTTTAGCGTGCGCGTTGACCCCGTAGGTCGATCCTGCGGCGCCGGCCATGCGGGTATCAGCCACGTTGTCGCTGGCAGGGACCGGAAGCATGTTCAGCTCGGTGCCCTTCGGTGCCTGCGTGCTGATCGCGGCCACGGCCGAGTTCACCTGCACCACGCTGAGCGCGTCGCCCTTGGCGACGGCGGCAAGGCTGGCGTTGTAGTCAGTGCCGAGGGGGTTGGCCTGGAAGCAGCCGGCCTTCTGCATCTCGACGTACTTGTTGAGCGCGTCGGTCCACTTCGAGTCGCTGAAGGTGGCCTTCTTGTCGGTCATGTCCTGGGGGAAGTTCGGGTTCGGACCGTAGACGAGTGTAGGGGTCAGTGCGTACGGGATGAGCTGGGTGACCCAGTTTGTCTGCGCGCCCAGCTCGAAAGCGGTCTTGCCCTTGGCCTTCGCCGCGGAGCAGAACTGCAGCAGACCGCTCCACGTGGTCGGCGGGGTCAGGCCCGCCTGGGTCATCGCGGTCATGTTGTAGACCGCGCCAATACCGGAGAACGTAACGGAGGCGCTGTAGGTCTTGCCGTTGTACTGGGTGACCGGCTTGATCCCGGCCGGGAAGCTGTTCGCCCAGGACTGGCTGGAAAGGTCTTCCAGGAAACCGGCCTTGCCGACCACGCGGGTGGCCATGGGGTTGCCGTCCCCCGGCCAGACGAAGACGACGTCAGGGGCGGTTCCCGAGGAGAGCTGGGTGCGGGTGGTGGTCTGGTACTGGTCCAGGGCCGACGTCGTGTACTTCACGTCCACACCGGGGTTCTGTTCCTTGAACTTGGCCACGACGGCGTCGAGGGCGGGCTTTTCGTTGGTCGTGGCCGCGAGGGTCAGGGTCTTTCCGTCCCCTGCTCCGGCGCCGGCGTTGGAACTTCCTCCGCTGCATGCGGTGAGGCCGAGGGCCGCGGCGACGGCGACCGAGAGGGCCAGAAGGCTCTTCTTGTGCATTGTGTTGCTCTCCTTTGAACTGCAGCCAGGGCGCTGCCTAGGTAAAGACGTGAGGACCGGACGGCCTCACGCAGATGAGGTGAGGGGACTAGCCTTTGAGACCGCTGGCGAAGCCCTTGATGATGGTGTTCTGCATCGCGAAGTAGGCGATGAGGATCGGCGCGATGGTGATGACCAGACCGGCGAAGACCAGGTTCCACTGCGAGACGTACTGGCTGACGAACGAGAACAGGGCGACCGGTACGGTTTGTTGGTTGCTGCCGCTCAGGTACAGCAAAGGGGTCAGGAAGTCGTTCCAGACGTGAAGGACGTTCAGGATGATGACCGTGCCGGTGATGGGACGCACCAGCGGGAAGATCACCGAGAAGAAGCTCCGCAGCGGGCCGGCGCCGTCGATCGCGGCGGCTTCCTCGTAGTCGAGGGGAACCGCCCGGATGAAGCCGGTGTAGAGGAAGACCGAGAACGGAACCTGCAGTCCGGCGTAGTACAGGACCAGGGAGATCGGGTTGCCGAGCAGCCCCAGGTCCCGGATGGTCGTGTACAGCGGGATGAGGGCAAGTTGGAAGGGCAGGAGCAGGCCCAGCATGAAGACGAAGAACAGCCACTTCGACCATCTCTTCGTCACCCGGGCCAGGGGGTAGGCGGCCAGTGCCGAGATGGCGACGATGATCAGTACGCTGAACACGGTGACGAAGGCGCTGGTCAGCAGGGCCTGGCCCAGGTTGGCCTGGCTCCACGCGTCGGAGAAGTTCTGGAACGTGATGTTGGTGACCGGCGCCAAGGGGGAGGACTGGTCGTCCGGCGTCTTCAGTGCCAGGTTGACCAGGATGTAGACGGGGAGGAAGAAGAGGACGCCGACGAGGACCATGACGGCCTCGAGGATGAACGTCCGCCAGGTGTAGCGGTTCACTTTGTGCCTCCCTGCTTGCCGAGGAGCTTGTATTGAGCGGTGGAGAGGATCGCGACGAACGCGGTCAGGACCAGGGCCATGGCGATGCCGTAGCTGAAGTCGCCGAACTGGAACGCGTTCTTGTAGATCAGGGTCGACATGGTGTCCGTCGAGGTTCCGGGGCCGCCGGAAGTCATGACCCAGACCTGGTCGAACAGCTTCAGGCCTCCGATGATCGAGAGCATCAGGTTGATCGTGATCGCCGGAGCCAGCTCCGGGCGGACCACGTACCAGAACCGGCGGAACGGGCCTGCGCCGTCGATTCTGGAGGCCTCGAGCACATCTTCAGGGACTCCCTGCAGGCCTGCCAGGAAAATCACCATCGAGTAGCCGGCGAATTGCCAGACCACAGTCGCGACGATGGACCATAGGGCGATGTCGGCATCCCCCAGCCAATCGTGCTGGAGGGCACCGAGGCCGAAGAACCCCAGGATCTGATTGATCGCCCCGTCGGGGGTCATGAGGTACTTCCACAGGTAGCCGGTGGCAACGGGCGTAATCACTGCCGGCGTGAAGAGGGCCACGCGCAGGATGTTGCGGCTCTTGATCTTGCTGTGTACGCCGAGGGCCAGCAGCAGTCCGATGAGGTTCTGCACCACAGTGATAGCGAAGGCGATCAGCAGGGTGTGGACCACGGCACCGACGCCCCCGGGGTCCTTGAGAAGGCGTTCGAACTGGGCCAGGCCCACGAAGTCCTTGGTGGCCGAGAGCCCGTCCCAGTTGGTGAACGCGTAGGCGGCGCCCTGCACGCTCGGCCACAGGACCACGAACAGGAAGAACACGAGGGCCGGAACAACGAACCACCACGGGACGGTGCCGATGCGTCGTGCGGTGAACTTCCGGGTGCGGCGGTCAAGGGGCGGAACGGGCGCGGCAGCCTCGGCCACCGCCACCGACTGGCGCTCTGCCGAGCTCATCGCGTCCCTCCCGGCAATGCCGGCACCGGGGTGCTGATCCAACGAATCACGGGAACCTCTCCATCGAGTAGAAAACGTTGCTTGCTAATTGAAGCGCTTCATCTGGATTCAGAATAGAGGTGCTATGTGATGTGCGTCAATAGATTTTGAAACGATTTAATTCAGATCTCGCCGGACTTCGCTGGGCTTGACCGTGTCAGCGCGGCCTTCTATCCTTGCTTGAAGCCATAAATGAAGCGCTTTAGGATTGAGGGGCGAACCGCGTGACTAGTCAGACCGCAGACGGGGGCCGGGCTCCCAGCATGCAGGACGTCGCGCGCCTTGCCGGAGTGTCACTTGGGACCGTCTCGCATGCGTTGAACAAGCCGGAGAAGGTCTCGGCACGTTCGCTCCAGAAGGTGCTCGCCGCCGTCGAGCAGCTTGGCTTCGTCCCGAACAGCGCTGCCCGTTCGCTCGCGGCAGGCAGCAGCAGTACCGTCGGCTTGGTCCTCACCGACATCGACAACTCACTCTTCGTCGACATTGCCAGGGGCGCCGAAGACGAGGCCCGCACCTCGGGCCACGCCCTCCTGCTGGCCAACAGCGACATCGACTTCAAGCGCCAGGAGTCGTACCTGGACATCTTCGACGAGGCGCGGGTGGCGGGCATCCTGTTCACGCCTTTGAACGCAAGCCTGGAAGGTGTCGACCGGGTCCGGCGGCACGGACGCCGGATCGTCCTGGTCAACTACGCCGGCGGCCGTCAGGACTGCTGCGCAGTCCTCTCGGACGAGGAGTATGGCGGTTACATGGCCGCACGGCACCTCCTTGAACTCGGCCGCCGCCGTCTGCTGTTCGCCGGCGGCCCCGAGGAGTTCCACGCCATCAAGGAGCGGCGCAACGGCGCCCTCCGGGCCGTGATGGAGGCCGGCAATGCCACCCTCGAGATCATCCCCTCCCGTCGCCTCAAGAGCGATGAAGGACGCAAAATCGCCGCCGAAGTGACCGGCCGAGCTGCGGACCGCGTGCCGGACGGAATCCTTTCGCCCTCAGACCGCATCGCGGCAGGGGTCATCCACGAACTCATGGCAAGAGGCCTGCGCGTGCCCGAAGACGTCGCCGTCATCGGCTACGACAACAACCACTTCGCCACCGAAGTCGCGATCTCCATGTCCACCGTGGCCCAGGACGGACACAGCATGGGCGCCGAGGCAATAAATCTCCTCCTCGACGAGATCCGGAATCCCGACCACGAACACCGCGTCCTGACGCTCAAGCCCCGCCTCATCCTCCGCGAGAGCACTTTAGGGCCAAGCGGAAGGCCTGTCCCGGAAGAAGACGGCCGGCTGCCGCTCGAAGCCTGACCCGGCCAGCACTCCTTCGCACCTAGTCCGCCGAGTAGCTGATTCCCGCTTGGCTGCGTGCTTCGTCCAGCAGGGACATGGTGGTCAAGGTATCCGCCAACGGCATAGTGGGGCTCTCGAGCAGGCCCTGCTGCAGGCAGCGGATCACTTCCCGCAGCTGGTAGGTGTAGCCGTGGCCGACCGGGGTGAATTTCTCCACCCGCTGCTCACCGGAGCTCGAGGTAATGGTCAACTCGGTCGGATTGAAGAGCGGTGCGTTGCATCGGAGCATCCCCTTGGTGCCGCATACCGTGGCCGTTTGTGGTGTTGCCGCGGTCAACGAGGTCATGGCCTGGACCTGGGCTCCGGAGGAATAGGTCAGCGTCAGTGCTGTTTCGGAATCCACTCCGCCATCGGTGAGATGTGCCGTGGCCGTGATGGACTGGGGGCGGCCGAGGCTAAAAAGCGCCCAGGTCAGGGGATACACCCCAACGTCCATCAGGGCGCCTCCCCCGTCTTCGCGCCTCCATAGCCGGGAATCGGGCCGATCAGGCGCCGGAAATCCGAGATCAGCCTGCAACCACCGGACCTCGCCGAGTTCACCGGATGCGATGATTTCAGCTGCCCGTTGCACGCTGGGCAGGAACCGGGTCCATACGGCCTCCATCAGGAACAGGCTTTTCTCCCGGGCCAGGCTGACCAGATCCGCTGCTTCACGGGCGCTGATGGTCAACGGTTTCTCGCACAACACGTGCTTCCCGGCTTCAAGGGCAGCCCTCGTCACCGCATAGTGCCTCGTGTGCGGCGTTGCCACATAGACAACATCTACCGCAGGATCCTGGAGCAGACGCTGGTATCCCGGAAGCCCGCCGTCGTCGCCATAGGCGCCCTGGAAACCGTGCTCGGCGGCAAACGCCTCCGCGTTTTCCTGGGTCCGGGAACTCACAGACTGCAGGACGGCGTCGGGCAGGAGCGCGAGGTCCTGCACGACGGTCGACGCGATCCGTCCGGTGGAAATGACTCCCCACCGGACGGGATCGCCCGATGCAGGCACCGGGTCCTGGTTCACGGAATCCAGAAGCGGTGTCCTGACGAGCAGCGGTTCAGTTGCCGGTGTCAACGCGGGCACTGGCCTTCCTGTAGTTCCGGCCGATCGAGGCACGGAAGTCCGGCTCGGGTATGGCATCCAGGGCCACGGACCAATCCGGGCGGTGGCCTGCGAGCGCCCACGCCGCCTGGACGGCCGCCCCTCGGGCAACGTATTCGCCAGGACTCGGGACAACCACAGGGAGGTCGAACACCTGCGCCGCAACAAGTTGCACGGCAGGATTCTGTACTGCGCCCCCGATCAACAGCAATCGCTCCGCCCGAACACCCTGGTCACGCAGCGCGTCCAGGCCTCCGGCGAGTCCACAAAGCATGCCTTCGATGGCGGCCCGGGCGATATTCGGCCGGGTGGTGGAGGCAATGCTGAGGCCGTGGAAACTGGCCTTCGCGTGAGGCAGATTGGGAGTCCGTTCCCCTTCGAAGTACGGCACCAGCACCACGCCTCCCGAGCCAGGCTCGGCTTCAAGGGCGAGCCTGGACAGCTCGTCGAAGTCGACGTCGAGCACCGCGGCAACCGAACTGAGCACTCGGGCGGCGTTCAGGGTCACCGCGATGGGCAAATACTCACCGCTCGCATCGGCGAAGCCCGCCACGGTCCCGCTCGCATCGTGCCCGGGTGAAGAGTCGACGGCGAACACTGTACCGCTGGTACCCACGGACACCACGACGTCGCCGGGTTTGGCTCCGAGCCCAAGCGCCGCTGCGGCGTTGTCCCCCGCCCCGACGCCGAGCACGATCCCGCCCTCGACAGCACTGCTTGCGCTAGTACCCCCGAAACACGCCGGGTGCACACGCCCTGCGGTTTCGCCCGGGCCCAGCACGCGGGGCACGACGACGACGCCGGGCGCCGCCGTCGCTGACCCGCCCGAGGCTTCCCGTGCGTCCTGGCCGAACGCCAGCTTGAACAAGTCCAGATCGTAGCGTCCGGTCAGCGGGCTCCAGTAGCCGGTGCCGCTGGCATCCGAACGGTCAGTGGTGAGTTCGTCCAGGTCTGGCCCCAGCGGGCTTGAGCCCGCTGGACCGTAACCGCGGAGACGCCACGTGAGCCAGTCGTGGGGGAGCGCGACGGCGGCCACCTTGGCCATGCTTTCGGGCTCGTGGTCCCTGATCCAGCGGATCTTCGTGATCGTAAATGAAGCCACCGGCACCAGCCCGGTCCGCTGGGCGAAGTCCTCCGCCCCTACTTCTGCGGTGAGATCCTCCGCGGATCCGGCGGAGCGGGTGTCGTTCCACAACAACGCCGGCCGCACCACATTGCCCTCGCGGTCCAGCAGCACCATGCCGTGCTGCTGGCCCCCTACGGACAGTGCGCTGACATTGGTCAGGCCGCCGGCGTCGTCGAACGCTTCAGACAGCGCCCGCCACCACTCGTCCGGATGGACCTCCGTCCCGTCCGGGTGGCTCGCTCGCCCCGAACGGACAAGCTCACCGCTTTCCGCGTCCAGGACCACCACTTTGCAGCTTTGAGTAGAGGAATCAACCCCGGCAACAAGGTTCAAGGAAGCAGTGGCCACGGGATCAGCGTGCTCCGAGAAGGTGCTCGATGAAGAGCTGCTGGAGCTTCACGAATCCGAAGCCCTTGCCGCCGAAGTAGGCGTCGACGTCGAAGTCCTCGTACGCGGACTTGTCCGCACGCAACTGCTCGTAGCCTTCGCCCGGATTCAGGGTGGGCTCGTTGATTTCAGCCACCCGTGATGCCTGGAGGGCTTCCTGGACCTCAGGGTCGGCACGGAATGCCTTGGCGCGCTCCTTGAGCAGCAAGTAGGTCTGCATGTTCGCGGCCGCAGAGTCCCACACGCCATCGATGTCCTCGGTGCGGCTGGGCTTGTAGTCGAAGTGGCGCGGGCCCTGGTAGGAGGGGCCGCCGTCGGGACCGCCGTTTTCGAGCAAGTCCACCAGGGAGAAAGCGTTCTGCAGGTCACCGTGGCCGAACACCAGGTCCTGGTCGAACTTGATGCTGCGCTGGCCGTTGAGGTCGATGTGGAAGAGCTTGCCCTGGTACAGGGCCTGGGCGATGCCGTGCGTGAAGTTCAGCCCGGCCATCTGCTCGTGGCCGGTCTCGGGGTTGATGCCTACGAGTTCGGGACGTTCCAGGGTTTCGATGAAGGCAAGGGCGTGGCCCAGGGTGGGGAGGAGGATGTCGCCGCGGGGTTCGTTCGGCTTCGGTTCGATCGCGAAGCGGATGTTGTAGCCCTTGTCCGTGACGTAGTCGCCCAGCAGGTTGACGGCCTCGCGGTAGCGCTCGAGGGCCCCGCGGATGTCCTTGGCGGCGTCGTACTCGCTGCCTTCGCGTCCGCCCCACATGACGAAAGTTTCGGCGCCGAGTTCAGCGGCGAGATCGATGTTGTCCAGCACCTTGCGCAGGGCGAAGCGGCGGACGCCGCGATCGTTGCTCGTGAAGCCGCCGTCCTTGAAGACGGGGTGGCTGAACAGGTTGGTGGTGACCATGGGAACGATCATCCCCGTGGCCTTGAGCGCTCCCTGCAACCGGTCGATCTCGCGCTGGCGATCGGCAGCCGAGCAGCCGAAGGGGAACAGGTCGTTGTCGTGAAAAGTGATGCCGTAGGCGCCAAGGTCGCTAAGCCGGTTGACGGCTTCCACGGTGTCCAAGGGAGGGCGGGTGGCGGAACCGAATTGGTCCTGCGCCTCCCAACCCACGGTCCAAAGGCCGAACGAGAACTTGTCTTCACGGGTGGGCTGAATCGTCATTGAGTGCTCCGGGTAGTCGATGTGGAGTTTGTTTCGCTATCCAACATATTACGAATCTCCGTGATGTCAACCACTTGGAGCAAGCAAGATTTTTCATCCCCCCGGCGAAAAAGTCCTAAAAGATCTAGCGCCCGGCCGACCCAGCCGTTATGTTTGGGTGGACATCAAATAAGGCCGTAGAGCCTCGAACGAAGGATTCAACCGTGACTGATCAGCTGGTGGCGGAACGCAACTGGGCAGGAAACTACAGCTACCAGGCACCGCAGCTCGCCCATCCCGCCAGCGTGGAGGAGCTCCAGGGACTCGTGGCAGGCGCCAAGAAGATCCGCGCGCTGGGCTCCCGGCATTCCTTCAACTCCATCGCGGACACGGACGGCACGCTCGTGGTGCTGGACCAGCTGGAACCCGGCATCACTGTGGATCCGGCGAACATGACCGTCACCGTGAGCGGCGGCACGCGTTACGGAACCCTGGCGGCAGAACTCCAGCGCCAAGGCTTCGCCCTTCACAACCTCGCATCGCTCCCGCACATTTCGGTGGCAGGGGCTGTCGCCACCGCCACGCACGGCTCCGGTGACGCCAACGGCAACCTGGCCACCGCCGTCGCCGGTCTGGAACTCGTCACGGCGGACGGCAGTATCCTCAGTGTGCGCCGCGGCGACAAGGATTTCGATGGGATGGTGGTGGGACTCGGCGCACTCGGCATCGTCACCAAACTGACCCTGGACATCCAGCCAAGCTTCGACGTCGCCCAGAGCGTCTTCGAAAACCTCAACTGGGATCTCGTCCTGGAAAACTTCGACCAGATAACCTCCTCGGCCTATAGCGTCAGCCTGTTCACTGATTGGAGCGGGGAGACAGTGGGCCAAGCGTGGCTCAAGAGGCGCAGCGGCGATCCGGCACCGGCAATCTCGGATTTCTTCGGTGGCACCCCGGCAACGGAAGCCCGGCACCCCCTTCCCGGCGTATCGGGCAGCAACTGCACGCAGCAGCTCGGCATTGCCGGGCCGTGGTCCGACAGGCTGGCCCATTTCAGGATGGAATTCACTCCCAGCCAAGGTGACGAGCTGCAAAGCGAGTACCTCATCCCCCGCGAGCACGCAGTGGACGCCCTCCGCACGATGCGCAGGCTCTCCGACGTCGTGACTCCCCTGCTGCTGGTCGGCGAAATCCGCACGGTGGCGGCGGACCAGCTCTGGCTGAGCGCCAACTGCGGCCGCGACGGCATCGGTTTGCACTTCACCTGGCGCCAGGACCAGCCGGCGGTCGAAGCAATCCTGCCGCTGCTTGAGGCGGAACTGGCTCCGTTCGCGGCGAGGCCGCACTGGGGCAAGCTGTTCGACGCCGGTGCTGCCGCCGTCGCGCCCTTGTACCCTCGCTTCAACGACTTCATCGCCCTGGCTGAGCGCCTGGATCCTTCCGGAAAGTTCCGCAACGACTTCCTGGACCGAACGGTGTTTGGGAGCTGATATTGTCGCGATGATGCCCTCCCCCACCCGAAATCCCGTCACCGCCAGCGAGCCCGATCCTTCGCGGCGGAACAACCTGGCGCTGCTGACCTCCCTTGTCCATCACAACGGCGTACTCAGCCGTGCGCAGCTGACGAAACGCACGGGCCTGAACCGGTCCACGGTAGGGGCGTTGATAGGGCAACTCGTGAACTTAGAAGTGGTGTATGAGGCGGCGCCCTCCGGTGAAGCGCAGGTCGGCAGGCCCAGCCCGATCGTCCACCCGCGGCCCTCGATAGCTGCCCTTGCTGTCAACCCGGAGATCGATGCGGTCACCATCGGCCTTGTCGGCCTCGGCGGGAAGGTCCAGAAGAAGATCCGTTTCGACACCGAGCGGATCCCGACGGCCAAGGAAGCCGTGAACATCGCCGCCGCAGTGATCGAGGGAATGCGGTCCGAGCTCGATACCTCGTACCGGGTGATGGGCGTGGGTATCGCGGTGCCCGGGCTCGTCAACCGCGACGACGGCGTAGTCCGGCATGCCCCGCATCTGGGCTGGCGCGATGAGCCGGTGGCCCGCATGCTCGGCGAGGCCACCGGCTACCCATGCCACGCGGCCAACGACGCATCGCTGGGCGCCGAAGGCGAGCTCCTCTTCGGGGCAGGTGCGGGGCAGAAGAACCTGATCTTCCTCAACGGTGGCGCCAGCGGTATCGGCGGCGGAATCATCGCTGATGGGGAGTTGCTTCGCGGAACATCCGGCTACGCCGGGGAACTTGGACATACCTTTGTCCGCTCGTCCGGCAAACCTTGCCATTGCGGGGCCACGGGCTGCCTTGAAACCGAAGTCTCCCAGTCACCGCTTTTTGAACTCGCCGGGATCGGTGGCGGGGATGCCGGTGAACTTGAGCAAGCGCTTCGCCAGAACAGCAGCGAGGCCGTGGACACGGAAGTTGCACGCCAGCTCGAGTATCTTGGCATCGCATTGCGGAATGCGGTGAACACTTTCAACCCGGAAGCGATCGTCCTGGATGGCTTCCTCGGCATCTTGCACGCGCTGTCTCCCGGGACGCTGGTCAGCTCGCTCCAATCCCAAGCGATGGACGGCCCGGCCGGTCAGGTAAAGATCTACCGGGCTGCCCTCGGCTCGGATCTGATGATGATTGGAGCCGCCGAACTGGCCTTCACGCAATTCCTCGCGGATCCCGCCGGCGCCTTAGCTGCGCTTCCCCTTAGTAAGGTCGACTATGTCCACTGACAGTTCGCCCATGGGCGAACACTTTGAACTCACTGCAAGCATTGGCGGGCGCATCCAGCGCGCCGTCGTCACGGAAATCGCCGCCAGCCTGCGGGAGCTCGACGTCGACGGCGTCGCCCTCATCCAGGACTATCCCGCCGGCGCCAAACCACCGTGGTGCGCGGGCTGGGTCCTGGTCCCGTGGCCCAACCGGGTGGCTGGCGGCACATGGAGCTACGACGGCGTCGTCCAGCAACTCGACATCACCGAGCCGGAAAACGGCAATGCCTTGCACGGATTGCTGACGCACTCTCCCTACGGGGTCAGCGCCCACACCACGGACAGCATCACGCTCGACGCCGGGATCTCGCCACAGCCGGGGTACCCCTTCGAACTGTCGACGTCCGTCCGCTACCGACTCGTTGAGGACGGCCTATTCGTCACACACCGCTTGGAAAATACCGGAACCCGGTCCGCACCCGTCGCGCTTGGCACGCATCCTTTCCTCAAACTGGGCAGCGTGCCCACGGAAGAACTCACCCTCTACATCAACGCCGATACCCACATCGAGGTGGACGAACGCCTCAACCCAAGCGGAATCACCACGGACGTCGCCGGAACCAGGAACGACTTCCGCATGGGCCAGCTGGTTGGCTCAGTTGACCTCGACGACGCCTGGAGCGACGTCCGCCGTGAGGAGGACGGAAGCTCGCTGCACTATCTCGAAGCGCCAGACGGCAGCCAAGTGCAAATGTCCATGGATGCCTCCTTCGGCTACGTCCAGGCCTTCACCACCACGGACTTCGCCACCGACGGCGGCATGGTGACTGCCGTCGCGGTTGAACCCATGACGGCGCCCGCCGATGCCTTCAACAGTGGCGAAGGCCTGCGCTGGCTCGAACCCGGGGAGGCCTGGGAAGCCAGCTGGGGCATCCGGTACAAACTGCCCGGACAGAGCCAGCGCTCCTAGCGCCTACCCCTCAGGCGCCAGCGTGACTGTGGCGCCGTCGAGATTCTGGCTGAAGTCGACCTGGCAGGAGAGCCTGGAGCCGAATTCCTGGTAGCCCTCGGCTTCGACGAGCAGTTCGAGTTCATCCTCGCTGCGTTCAGACAAGTTTTCGAACACGTCCTTTTCCAGGAACACGTGGCAGGTTGCGCAGGATGCGGTGCCGCCGCAGGAGGCCAGTACCGGAAGGTCGTTGTCCCGGAGGGCCTCCATGAGGGTCTGGTCCGGCTCCCACTCAAGGTCGTGGGTGGCGCCTTCACGGTCGACGACGGTTACTTTGTTGTTGCTCATGGTGGGTCCTTTAATACGAGGGCTGCAATGCAGCGCCAGTCAATGGAATGCTGGGGTCCGCGGCGAGCGCGGGATCGATTGCCGCCGCCTGGGCGATGAGTTTCTTGGCCGGGCGGAAGTCACTGAGGCCTCCCACGGTGTCGACGGCGGAAAGCCGCCCCTTCCGCAGATAGACCACCGAGAACTTTCCGTCCGCGGGCGTTCCCCGCACGATGATGTCGTCGTCGGGGTGCCGCACACCCGCGGTCTGCAGGCGGACGCCGTGCTGAACGGTCCGGAACCAGGGAATCTCGGGCTCCGAGGGCGTTTGGCCGGTGATGTGCGCGGCCACGCTGTCCGCTTGGGCCATCGCGTTCTGGATGCACTCAAGCCGCTGGCTTTGGCCGTCGATTCTGCTCGTGAAGCGGGTGACGTCGCCAGCGGCGTAGATTTCCGGCTCTGAGGTGCGGCCGTGGTCGTCCACCAAGATTCCGTCCTTGCAGTTCAGCCCGGCAGCTTCGGCGATCTCCTGGTTGGGGACCACGCCGATTCCGGCGAGGACGACGTCGGCGGGGAACCGGGCGCCGTCGGCCGTCTGTACTTGCTCGGCCCGGCCTACTCCCTCGATGGCGGTGACCGCGGCGCCGAAGACGAAGCGGACACCCTTTTCTCGGTGGATATTCTCGAAGAAGCAGGAAACGGGAGCCGAGGTAACCCTGCTCATGACCCGGTCCTGGAACTCGAGGACCGTGACTTGGCAGCCCCGCGCAGCCGCGGCGGCTGCGACTTCCAAGCCGATGTAGCCGGCACCGATGATCGCAACGCGGGCGTCTGCGACCAGGACGCGCTTGAGTTCGAGCGCGTCGTCCTTGGTCCTCAAAGCCAAGACACCTGGGAGATCGGCGCCGGGAACGGTCAAGGCCCGGGCCCGTGAACCGGTGGCAATCACGAGGCGGTGGTAGGCGTGGCGGCTGCCGTCGGAGAGGATGACAGCTTTGCCAGAACGGTCGATGGACTCGACACTGAGTCCTCCCAGCCGTTCAATGCCCTTGTCCAGGAAGAACTTTTCCTTGCGCAGTAACGTGGATTCGTCAGGGGCGCCAGCCTTCAGGAGTTCCTTCGACAGCGGTGGGCGCTCGTACGGCGTCTCCTTTTCGGCGTCGAGCAGCAGGATGCGGCCGCGCCACCCCCGGGTGCGGAGTCCCGCCGCAACCGCGACGCCGGAATGGCCGGCACCGATGATGACCACGGGCTGCTGGTGCTCATTCGGGATCTGCTGCTCAGGCATTGAACTTCTCCAGTTTCACGTGCAGGTGTTCCGGGCCCGAGTTCGTGAGGTTGTTTCCGCGAACGTACTCAATCGGCTTGTCCTGATCGAGGATCAGGGCACCCAGTTTCTGCGCCAGGATTTCGATCGTCACTAGGGTTTCCAGCCGGGCCAAGGGGGCTCCGAGGCAGCTGTGCACGCCGTGGCCGAAGCCCAAGTGGCCGTCGTTGTTACGGTCGATGTCGAACGTCTCGCCGTCGGGATACTTGGCGCTGTCCCGGTTGGCCGCGGCCGGCAGGAGTCGGACGATGGCTCCGGCAGGCAGGGTTATCCCGGCGACTTCGACTTCCTCAGTGGTGATGCGGCTGACGCGCTGCACTGTCCCCCGGTAGCGGGCCAACTCCTCGAGGAAGAGGTTTGCGTCCTCGGGACGCTCGCGGATCCGGTCCAGCAATTCAGGATGTTCGCTGAAGAGCCTGAAGGCGTTCGCGAGCAGGATCGTCGTCGTGTCGTGTCCAGCAACGAAGACGAACGCGCACAATTCCTTGGCCTCCTTCTCGCTGAGTAGTCCTTCCTTCCATATCCTCGCGATGTGGCCGCCCACGGACTCGCTCTCCTCGCGGTAGAGGCGTTCCATGGTGTCCTTCAGGTAGGCGAAGAACTCGAAGGTGCTTTGTTCATCCGTGCCGGTCCCCTCCGCATTGCGGGCGAGCCTGCCGAAGTAGCTGAACGTCTCGTCGGACCAGAACTTCATCTTCTCGAAGTCCGCGGCGGGCACATCAAGGAGGGCACTGATGGTGGACATGCTCAGTGGAATGGCGTAGTCGTCCACGGCGTCCCCGCCTCCGGCAGCGATCATGGGATCGAGGTATTTTTGCGCATTTTCCCGGACCCGCTCCTCGAAGCGGGCAATGGCTTTCGGAGTGAAGGCCTGCGCCACTACTTGGCGTAGGCGGGTGTGGTTCGGAGCATCGAACAGGGTCAAGAAGGTCAACGGAACCGGGTCCACCACTTGGGAGGAGAAGACCTTGGGTGCCCGCATCGCTTTGCGGACGTCGTCGTACCGGGAGATGAACCAGACGTCGGAGACCGGCGAGTAAGCCCGAAGGACGGGAGCGTTCTCCCGCATCCATTCATAGTGCGCGTAGGGATCTCCTTGCGATCCATCGTCGACCACTTTGAACGGGGCCATTCCTTCCGGCCAGTCCAATTCATGGGAATACGGAGGCAGCACAGTTGGTCCGCTGGTTTTTTCTGTGATGGGAGCAGACATCATGGTCCTTCTTTCCGGGGATAGTGATCCGTGTCTCGTACACAATGACGACGGCGGCCCGCCCCCGCCCACAGGACTTCCGTTCATCGGCCCAAGTTGCCGAAAACCGTCAGCGGCGCGGCGAAGACGTGACGGATTTCAGGGCGCGGGAAATGCCATGCGCAGCCGTCAGCAGCGCAGGAACCGTGTATGGAATGTCCGCTTCGTCCCGCGGAACAATCGCGTTCAATGCCGCGGCAATTTCGTTGTTGGCCCCGAAGACCGGCACGGCGATGCCTGTCCATTCGGTGACGCCGATTCCGGGGAGGGCAACGTAGCCGCGCTGCCGGATCTCCGCCAGGTGCTTCCGGATCAGCAAGGGATCCGTGATCGTCTCAGGAGTCACCTTCGCCAGTGGGGCAGAGAGTACCTCGTCCTGGAAGGCTGGCGGAGAATACGCGAGCAAAACCAGGCCGGAGGATGCCGCGTGAATGGGCATTCTTTGGGCGATGTGCGCCGCGTTGAGCTTGGAATCCGGCGATGACAGACGCTCAACGTACAGCACGGCGCCTTGGTTCAACACCGCCAGGGTGGTGTGCTGGTGGACCGTCGCCTGGACATCCTCCATGAACGGAAGTGCCAACTCCTGGAGGTTCAGGGCCCGTGAAGCGCGCGCAGCGAGCTCCCACATCCGCAGCCCCGGCCGCAAATCGCCGTCGGGAAGCCTTTCAATGAGGCCGTGCAGGACCAAGTCTTCAAGCAGCCGGCGGGTGGTGGTCAGCGGCAGGTCCGCCCGGCGCGCAAGGCCGGACAGCGTCATGCTCGGCAAATCCCGGTCAAACGCACTCAAAAGACGCACCACCCGGCTGATCACGGATTCACCTGTTGGGGAATTCGCCATAGTGAAATTCTCCTACGTGACGCCCGCGGGCGGCAGCGCCAGGACCGCAGCGCCCGCGGGCGGCCGTGTCCTCAGCTCGCAGCGATCCGGGATATCCCACGCTCCGCAGCGAGCTTGGCAATGTCGCGGCCAGCCCTGTATCCGAACACCAGGGCCGGGCCGATGTGCGAGCCGTAGCCCGGGTAACCGCCGCCGAAAACGCTGACCGCCGCCGCTCCGACGGCGATCAGGCCGGGAACAGGGGCGCCTTCGGCCGTCACCACCTCGGAGCGTTCATTGACACCGATTCCGGCAAAAGTACCCAGGTCACCCATCTGGATCTTCGCGGCGTAGTACGGCCCCTGGCCGACCGGAGCGAGGTTCGGGTTCGGTAGGTGTTCCATGTCGCCCCGGAAATGGTTGTACAGGGTGGAGCCGCGGCCAAAGGCCGGATCCTCGCCACGCTCTGCCGCGGGGTTGAATTCGGCTACGGTCGCCTTTAGGCCCTCGGCGTCGATGCCGAGCTTGCCCGCGAGCTCCTCAAGGGTGTTCCCCTTGACCAAATATCCGGTCCGGTAGAAATAGCCGCGCGGCATGGGCCAGGGCTTGGCGTACCCGATGCCGTACTTGTGCACGGTCTTGGCATCGCCGATCACGTAGCCGAACGTCTTGTCCTCGCCCTTGTTATGCGCGATCATCGCCCCGCCGAAGTCGTGATAGCTCAGCGCCTCGTTTCCGAAGCGCTTGCCATGGCGGTCGACGGCGATCAGGCCCGGGAGCCCGATGGCGCGCAGGTGCGGGAAAAGTCGCTGGGCGCCATTGAGGTACTTGAAAACCGTCACCGGCGCCCAGGATCCCACGCTGAACACGGAGTCGTCGATGCGGCCGCCGGCGCTGATCGCCAGGTTTGCAGCATCTCCGCCGTGGCCGAGGGTCGGCGTGAAGTGGTCGTCGCCGTCGACGTCGTGAGGGAAGTACTCTTGCCGCAACTTCTTATTGCCCGAGAATCCGCCCGCAGCCAGGACGACCCCCATCCGGGCTGTCACGGTAGCGGCATGTTCACCGCCGATGACCACCCCGGTGATGGCGCCGTCGTCGCCACGGGTGAGTGAAAGCGCGGGCGAGGCATTCCACAAACGCACTCCCAAATCATCGGCGCTCTTGACCATCCGCGTCATCAGGGCGTTCCCGTTGGACCGCAGGATGGGACGCTTGTAGCGGGCCGCGTCGAACCACGTGCGCAACAGCTTCTTCGCGACATAGACGAAGGACTTGATCGATTGGTTGACGTGGAAGAACTCGTTGATGTCCGGCCCAACCTGCGGCATGTAGCCGAACACGGTGTAGGAACTCATGTACGGCTGCATCAGGAGCCGCTTGTCCCCCAGAACCCTCGCGTCAACGTCCCGCGGAAGGATCGCACGGCCCGAAAGCTTCGCTCCGGGCAGGTCCATCTGGTAGTCCGGGGCCTTCTCCGGATACGTGAATTTCACCTCGGTCTCATTCTCGAAGAAGGAGATCGCTTCGGGAACGGTATCCAGGAAGTCGCGGACCCCTGCTTCGTTGAAAGTCTCCGGGGCGAGGTTCCTCAAGTAGGTTTCCGCATCCTCGCGGGTATCTCCTTGCTCCAGGCCCTGCTTGTTCCCAGGGACCCAGGCCCAACCGGCGGAAATAGCAGTGGTACCGCCGAAGTACCGGTCCTTCTCGGCAACAATCACGTTCAGCCCCTGGGCAGCGGCCTTCAGCGCCGCGGCCATTCCGGCGACGCCCGAGCCAATAACCAGGACATCACATACAACGGTCTTACTCACGGTTCTTGCTCCATTCCATCGGCTGCCCGCTGCCCGCTTCGGTGCGGCCAGCCGGCAGATTGCCAGGCTTCAGGACATACCTTGGACGGGTGGACGGGGAGCATGATTACCATTGAGTGGGAATCCTTCAGGAGGAACTGTGGCCAACTCGGCATCGGGCGAATCGATCATCAGGCGGTTCATCACGATCATCAGCGCCTTCGACGACAAACACACATCCATGAGCGTGGCCGAACTTGGCCGCCGTACCGGGCTTCCCGTCACCACAACGTACCGGCTGGTCGACGAACTTCTGCTCGAGCGGCTCCTTGAGCGCGACCCGAAGGGGAACATCCAGCTCGGAACCCGGATGTGGGAGCTCGCGTCCCGAGGATCCAAGACGCTCGGCCTGCGGGAAGCGGCACTGCCATTCATGGAGGATGTGCAATCGGTGGTCCAGCACAGCACCACCCTCGGCGTGTTGGATTCGGACGAGGTCCTGTATATCGAACGGCTCGGCAGCACCTCCACCATCGTGGACATCACCAAGATCGCGGGCCGCCTTCCCGTGCATGCGACGTCGTCCGGAATGGTGCTCCTAGCTCATTCTCCCTCCGCCTACCAGGACATGATCCTGTCCCGCCCCCTCACCAAGTACACCGAAACAACCCTCACCGACCCCGCTGCCCTGCGCCGCCACTTGGCCGAGATCAGGCAACGCGGTTTCGCAGCCATGCCCGGGGTGATCGTGCCCGAATCCAGCGGCATAGCCGTCCCCGTCTATGGCTCGGACAGTACGGTGGTGGCCGCCCTCAGCGTGGTGGTGCCGCGGGACGAGGAAAACACCGCCGC
This sequence comes from Arthrobacter sp. efr-133-R2A-120, assembly GCF_030209835.1. GTDB lineage: Bacteria > Actinomycetota > Actinomycetes > Actinomycetales > Micrococcaceae > Arthrobacter. Next base: position 53,447 of record NZ_JARVRF010000006.1, read on the forward strand.
CCGCGTGCCCGTCCTCATGACCGCCGCCCGCGGTATCTCCCGGGCCTTGGGCTGGCGCGGCAAACTCAAGGGCACCCTCCGGCAAAGCCACTAAGGATAGATTTTCCGTTCATCGGCAATCCCGTGGTTCCCGTCACAGCTCCCCTGCGACTCTGCTAAGACGCAGCAAGAGGCCGCACTGTCGCGGCAGGAGGAGCACCACAATGAACCACACACCACACCGCGTGGGCGGGAAGACCGCCGTCGTAACCGGCGGACGCGGGGACCTCGGAAGCGCCACCGCGGCGCTCCTCGCCCAGCACGGGGCAAAGGTCGCGAGCCTTGACGTGGCGGGAATTCCTGCCGCGGTCAGTCATCAAAGCATCAAAGAGTACGACGTCGATGTCACTAGCGAGGACAGCGTTGCCGAAGCGATCCGGCGGGTAAGCGACGACCTCGGCGCTCCCGACATCCTGGTCAATGCCGCCGGAATCATCGGCCCGGCCGGGGCATCCCACACTGCCTCGGTGCCGGATTTCGACCTCATTTTCAACGTCAACGTCAAGGGCGTCTGGCTCATGACCAAGCACGTGGTCCCGGGAATGATCGGCAAGGGGGCCGGCAGCATCATCAACTTCTCGTCCATCCACGGCATCACCGGCGGCAGGAACGTGCCGCTCTACCACGCAACCAAGGGCGCGGTCCGGCTCCTCAGCAAATCCGACGCAGCGGCCTACGGCGCGTACGGAATCCGGGTGAACTCCATCCATCCGGGCTCGATGAACACCCGCATGAGCCGCCGCTCCGCCGAGCAATCCGACATAGGGCCCGAGGCCTACTACAAGCAGTTGGTGGGCTCCAATCCCCTGCCCCGGCAAGGCGAGCCCAATGAGATCGCCTACGGCGTGCTGTACCTGGCCTCGGACGAATCCCGATTCACCACGGGTTCGGAACTCGTGATCGACGGCGGCTACACCGCCGTCTGATCGTCGCGGCGACACCTCGAACAGAACCTCTTCGAAAGGCAACAAAATGAAATTCGTCCATGGGACCGAGTCGGACAACTACGACGTCGTCGTTGTCGGCTCCGGCGCCGGGGCCCTTACCGCGGCGGCCACGGCCGCGCGCGCTGGGAAGTCCGTCGTCGTCCTCGAAAAAAGCGGCCTGCTGGGCGGTACCTCCGCGGTGTCCGGCGGAATGCTGTGGGTAGCAGACAACCATCACGCCCGCGACGCCGGAATCACCGATTCGAAAGAGGCCGCGGCCGAGTATGTGCGAGCCGTAGCACGCGGCCGCGGCAGCGCCGAACTCCTCGATGCCGCCCTGAACTATGGTGACCAGATGCTCCGCTTTGTCGAGGAGCAGTGCGGACTTCGCTTCATCTTCCTCGACAACTTCCCGGACTACCGCCAGGACCTGCCCGGCGCCGTGGAAGGCGGCCGCACCGTGGAGCCGCAGTTGTTCAACAAGCGCGACGCGCTCGGCACTTTGAGCGACCACGTCCGCACCGATGGGCGCGCGCCCTTCACGATGCAGGAATATGAAACCTGGGGCGCCTTCACCAAGTTTCCTTGGGAGGAGCTGAACCGCCGCCAAGGTGACGGACTGGTCGCCAAGGGTCAGGCTCTCGTGTCGATGCTGCTCGCCAGCCTAGTGCGCGACGGCGCCGCTCTCGCCACCGGCGCGCGAGGGCACCGGCTCCTTACGGACGAAAGCCGGGTGACCGGCGTCGAGCTCGAATCCGGAGAGCAGATCCACGCGAACGACGCCGTGGTCCTCGCCACGGGCGGTTTCGAATGGGACAAGGCGCTGGCGGACTCGATGCTCGCATCGCGGCTGTACACGATGTGCTCGCCCCCTTCGAACACGGGCGATGGCCTGCGAATGGCCCAGCGCATCGGCAGCCAGACCCGAGGCACCCGCGAAGCATGGTGGGCGCCGATGTCGATCACCGGCGACACCCGCGACGGACAGACCATCGGGACCCTTCTTCGCTTCGAGCGGCAAGGCCCGGGATCCATCATGGTGAACCGCCACGGCCGACGCTTCGCCAACGAATCACAGAACTACAACGACCTTGCCCGCTGCCTCCAGTCGTGGGACTCCCCCAGGAACCAGACCCTGAACACTCCCGCGCACGTGATGGTCGACCACACCTACATGGAGTCCTACGGCATCCTGTCCCACCGCGTCGGCCAGCCTACGCCCAGCTACCTCATCGAGGCACCGACCCTGGAGGAGCTCGCTGCGAAGATCAACGTTCCCGCCGAGAACCTGACGGCAACGGTGGCCCGTTTCAACGAGTTCGCCGTCAAAGGCGAGGATCCGGACTTCGGCCGGGGCGAAAGCGCCTACGACAAGTACTGGGGCGACGACGACAGTCCGTGGCCCAACCCATCGTTGGGACCGCTGCAGACCGGGCCGTTCTACGCGATGGAAGTGGTCAACGGAGCCTTCGGAACCAACGGAGGCGTCGCCACGGACGGGCTCGCCAGGGTCCTCGACGTCGACAACCAGCCCATTCCCGGTTTGTTCGCAGCGGGCAACACCACCGAGAACGCCTACGCCGCCGGGTACCCGGGCGCCGGTGCTACCCTCGGACCGATCATGACCATGGGCTACATTGCGGGGCGGACGATTGCAGGCGAGGACCTGGAATATGCGCCCGTCGTGTCAGAGGCCGTCCCGGAAACGGTGGGAGCCTGACATGATCCGACATACCGTACTCTTCAAATTCAAGCCCGGCTTCCCGCCTGAGGACAAGCAGAGCTGGATTGATGGCCTCAACGCCATGAGGGGCAACATCCCCGGCATGGTGAGCCTGACCCATGGCCCGGACGTCCTCAAGCAAGAGCGCTCGTTCGATTACGCCATTGTGGCTGATTTCGAAAAGGTCGAGGACATCGCGGTCTACAACACGCACCCGCTCCACGAACCGCTCAAGTCGTATTCGTTCCCCAACAGCGAGCAGATACTGTCAGTGGATTTCGCGCTGGCGGATTTCGCGTCTTAGGGATTTTCCATGGACCACCAGGAAGGAGCCGACGTGTCCGCAGAAATGGACCACCCAACGTTGAATTGGCAAGGAAACCCTGAGCAGGACGCCGGCAGCGAGGAACTCATGTCCGCACCCTGGCTGGGCCTCCACTATCGGATCGAACCTGTATGGACGGCAAGGCCCGCCCAGCTTTAGTGAGTGAGCGTCCGCAAGAACACGCACAAACCTGAGCGAGCGTCCGGTCTGCGTGTCAGGCCGGACGCTCGCTCAGGTATATGGCCGCAAACCCCGACCCTCGCTCACCTATAACGCCAAAATTTGAAACCCTCGTGCAGAAGACCAAGGGGCCACCCGGATAAACCGGGCGGCCCCTTCGCGACGCGCAAACGGCTGGCTGACACGGAGAAGGCCTGACGACTCGCGGATATGGGCCGCGCCAGAGAATTTCTGCGTCATCAGGCCTTCGGCGCGTCGCCAGTCATGAATGAAGAAGCACGACGGCGGCACCCACGCCGGGTGCCGCCGTCGAACTGCTACTTCCCCGTCGGCCATCCCGTGTACGACTCGGCAAGGTACGCCCGCGCGTGCCGGGAGGAGACCACGGAGTGGAGCTCGCCGAGCTGGCGGGCACGGCCGAAGTCGTCCGAGCCGGGAACGGTGTGCAGCATGGACGTCATCCAGTACGAGAAGTGCTGGGCCTTCCAGACGCGTTCCAGGGCGCGGTCGCTGTAGGACTCAAGCAGCTCGCCGGAGCCATTTGCGTAGAACGAATCGAGGCCTTCGAAGAGAACTTTGACGTCGTGGAGGGCCAGGTTCAGCCCCTTGGCACCCGTCGGTGGAACCGTGTGGGCGGCGTCGCCTGCTAGGAACAGGTTTCCGTAGCGCATCGGCGTGTGGACGAAGCTGCGGAACGGCAGGACCATCTTCTCGAGGACCGGCCCCTCCTTGAGTTCAAAACCGTTTCCGTTGACGCGCTTGCGGAATTCGGACCAGATGCGCTCGTCGTCCCAATCGGCCACGTTTTCCTTGGGATCGCACTGGAAGTACATGCGCTGCACGTTCTCCGTGCGCTGGCTGATCAGGGCGAAGCCGTTCTCGGAGTTGGCGTAAATCAGTTCGTCCGAGCTGCGCGGGGCCTGGGCGAGGATGCCGAACCAGGCGAAGGGGTATTCGTGGAAGTACCACTTGCGGTTGGCCTCGGGGATCTGGAAGCGGCAATGGCTGCGTGAACCATCGGCGCCCACTAGGAAATCCGCCTGGATCTCGAATTCCTGGCCCTCGGCGTCGGTGAACCAGACTTTCGGTTTGCCTTCGAGGTCGTGGATGGTGGTGTCCGTGACGCTGTACCGGACGTCGCCGCCGTCGTCATTGCGCCGTGCAGCGAGGTCAAGGAAGACGTCCGTCTGCGGGTAGAGCCAGACCGATTCTCCCACGAGCTCCTTGAAGTCGATCCGGTGGCTTTCGCCGTTGAAGCGCAGTTCGATACCGTCGTGCCTGTCGCCCTCGCGCAGCACGCGGTCGGAAACACCGCTTTCCACGAGCAAGTTCACGGAGCCGTGTTCCAGGATGCCCGCGCGGACGGTCTCGGCTATCTGTTGGTGGCTGCGGACCTCGATGACGGTGGATTCGATCCCCGACTTCGCGAGCAGGTGGGAGAGCATGAGGCCGGCCGGGCCCGCGCCCATAATGGCCACTTGGGTGGTGATGATCTTACGTGCCATGGTGTTCCTCGCTTCATTGCGGAACCGCGCCTGAAGGCTGCGGTCGTTCTGCTGATCAGTGTGACCCCCACCGCATGGTCGGTGTTATACGAATTCCGTTCAACGGAAAATCCTTAAGCGTTCCGCTGCTCCCCGAGCTGGCGCCCGATTCCGCGGGCCGCCGTCTGCAGCGCGGGTACCAAGGCCTGCAGGCGCATTTCAGCGAGGGGAACCACGACGCCGAGCGCGGCTACCGTGCGCCGCTTGCCGTCCGCGACCGGCACCGCGATTCCCCATGTGTCCGGATCCACTACGCCCGCGAGCTGCGCGTACCCCTGCTGGGCGGTTTCGGCCAAAAGGTGACGGACGACGTCGGCCGTCACCTTTCCGGCGGGGTCGCTGAACTGTTTGAGGTACTCAGCCTGCTGTTCCCGCGGCTGGCTAGCCATCAACGCCAGCCCAGCCGAAGAGATATGAACCGGCATGCGGCCGGCAACCCGGGCGCGGTTGGCCACGGATCCCCGGCGGGACAGCCGCTCGACGAACAATGCCTCCCAGCCGTCGAGCACGGCAAGGTTCACGTTCTGGTTCAGGACCTGCTGGATATCCTCCATGAACGGCAGAGCCGCCTGCCGGAGGGCCAAGGTGGGTGAATTCCGGTTGACGAGTTCCCACAAACGCAGGCCCAGGCGGACATCTCCGCCGACGGCCAGCTCCAGGAGCCCGTGGTCGGCGAGTTGCCGGACCAGGCGATGGGCGCTTGTGAGGGGCAATCCGGCAGTCTCCGCGAGTTCGGAAAGCCGCAGCGACGTGGATGCTTCGGGGAACGCCTCGATGATCCGGACGATGCGATCCACCACCGAATCGCCGGATGCCGAGTTGGCCACTGCGCCTCCACCACTTCCCGCGGATTCCATTGAATGGGGGCATCAGTTTACATCGGCGCGGAGGGATCCGCTGTGTCATCCCTGGTTTCCCGCCGCGAAATCTCCAAGCCAATCGCGTCGTAGTGCGCCAGGACTACCGGCGAGGCAGACGTACTGGGCTGGTCCAGCAAGCCAAAAGCGAAATCACTGGCGGCAAGGAGTTCTTCATCGGTGCACTTGTCCAGCGGTTGGAGTCCCGCCGCATCGATCGAGGCTGCGAATTCGCCCGTGATCTCGATCGATTTCGATCCCGTTGCGGCTTGCGCGAGGCTCGCAGGCTTGTCCGTGAATTCCAGCGAAACTCCGTAGCCAGCGCCAAGGCCCACTTCCGTCGTTCCGCCGTCGATCGCGTTGAGGTCGTTGCGGAGTCCCGCCAAAGCCTGCGATTCGACAATCGCGGCGCGGGAAAAGCCAACTCTGATGTGGGAGGTGATGCCCATTCGACGAATCCGGCGAACGATGTGAACGAGTGCGGGCCTCGAATCTTGATTGAGGCTTCCCCGTACGTCGATTTCGACGGCGTCCGTGGAGACATCGAATTTCACAAGGGCGTGCAATCTACGGTCCATAGGTACTCCAAATAAGGGTGTCTATGGCCGACGGCTCAACCTCAAGAAGGTTATCGCCTCGCCCCCCTTGTTGTACACCCCACGAGTTGACCCGCGGCGGGCCCGGCTCACCCTGCCCGGCTGCGGCCCGGCTCCTGGGTCGGTTCTTCGAAGTGGGTCAGGGTGCCCGCTGCGTCAACAGAATCCACCAGGGACTTGGCGATATCGCGCAATTTCACATTGCGATTGCTTGAGGCTTCCGTCAGGATCCGGACAGCGTCCTCCTGGCTGCAGCGGCTCTGTGCCATGACAATTCCTACCGCGATGTCTATGACCGTGCGGGACTCCATCGCCGCCCGAAGGTTCTTTGCGCTATCCGCATGGAGGGCGAACCTGATGGCGAGACGCAAGGCCTGCGATACCTCACGGGTGTATCCGCGGGCCCGGTCTGCGGCCCTTTGGTCGAACTTGTAAGGCGCTTCGGAGTACAGGTTGAGCGCCGCTTTTGCCTCTCCCTCAAGGTTGAATGGCAACGACAACACCGACCTCAGGCCGTGCGACGCAACCGCGGCCGCATAGTCGGGGCCCCAACGGTTCTCCTCAAGAAGATCCGGGACGTGGACTTCCCGATCCTCTTCGGCAGCCGTCAAACATGGACCCTGGGCCAAGGAATATTGGATCTCGTCCACTTCGCGGGCCGCATCACTGCTCCAACCAATCGTGAGCGCCTTCCGCTCGCGTAGCAGCGTGATCCCGCAGAGCGCATCATCGCCGTCGCCCGCCATCTGGTGGGCAGAAAACCGAGCCAGCTCATTGAGGAAGTCCTCGAAGTCGGCACTCTCCAGGATCAGGTTCTGGATTCGGTCGATGGTAGTCAAACTGGTATCTGCAGGAAGCATGGCGCGTTCTCCTGGTGAATATTCTGATTGGGGCATGTGGAAACAATAAGTCCCTTTACATAAGGTCCCACACGGCTGGCAATTGAGAAACACCCAGGCCGATTCTCCCAATAGGCGCCTTCGGGTTCCAGCACCTTCAGCTCTAGCTAGCGCCGCATGACGAGTGCTGTCTTGGCGTACATGGCACTCGCCGCGAGTTCATAGAACACGACGATCAGTCCGAGCACTTGGCCAGCATCCGTTACAGTGCATTCGACCGAGCGGTCGCTCGTGCGTCGCGCACCCGGAATCGACATTGCAAGCTCGGCGGCGTTTGCCGTCGGCATGTCCACAGCAACCGTGAACTGCTCCGGCAGTTCCGAAACTGTGAGAGCCGCCGCGTTACGCACGACGCGCGCCGCGGCTTCGCGAATGGCGTCGCGAGCCACGGAAGGCGCAACCGATGCGGTGGAAGTGTAACCGTGCGCGACTTTGACCTCGACTACCTCGACGCCCGCGAACTGCTTCCGAGCGATACGGCAGATCACGTCATCGCCGCTGACGAGCCCGACGGGGACGCCGAGCGAGCTCGCGTACATGGCGTTGACCTCGGCCTCCGAGACCACCGCGCCGTTCACCCGCACCTCCGTGAAGTGGCTCGAAAAGGTGTGCGCAAGCACGCCGTGTTCCCCTGCGGGGGCGTGATAGCCGATGAACAGGGCGACGTCGCAATCCGCCGTGAGTCCCTCGGCCATGCACTGTGCCTTCGGACTGCCGAACACGACGATGGCCCGGGGGTCAAGAAGCTCGTGAATCAGGTTGTCCATCGTGCCGTGCGAATCGTTGATGACCACCTCGTCCGCACCCCCATCGAAGGCACCCGCGATTGCGGCGTTCGCCTCGAGCGTCATCAATTCTTGCGCACGTGGATAGCCATAGCCGCCGCGAACGACCTGGTCGAACGTCGCGACGCCGGCGACGCCCTCCATGTCGATCGAGATGAATGTCTTGATGCTCACACGTTCTCCTTCGAATCTGGGGCGCGCAGACGGGACTGCGCTCATAGAACCCCAGTATTGCGGCGACACCCCTAGCCGCACCTGAGTCAGAGCAACCAAACAAAGCTTCAGCATTGTGCGATCGGACGAAGTACGGGGGCTGTGGAACGTCGATTGTAGAGGGACAAGACATCAATGGACTCAGCGCCACGAGAAGGGGAATCACCGTGACGAGCAACACCTTTACGAACCGCCCGCTTGAGCTCGAAGATATCGCGCGCTTCGTTGTGCCAGCCGAGACCGCCATCTCGCCCGACGGCAAGCTCGTGGTCTTCACACGCACGGAAACCTTGAACGGCAGGGCGCACAGCTCACTCTGGGCGGTCAGCGACGGCTCCGAGGCCCGCCGTCTGACGAGCGGCCCGGCCGATTCCGCGCCGCAATTCGTTCCCGATGGCTCCGCGGTTCTCTTCCTCCGGGCATCCGCTGGACCAGCCCAGGTGTATCTACTGCCAATCGGAGGAGGTGAAGCGCGGGCACTTAGCCGGACCGCCGATTTCCCCCTGGGTGTTACGGCCGCGCGCATCAGCCCCGACGGCCTCCGCCTCGCCATCACCGCACCAGTTTCGCGCAACGTCACGGGGTCCGCGGTGGAAGAGCCGGTCGTGATCGACAGGCTCGGCTTCAAGACCGATGGGGTCGGCTGGAACGCAGCGGTTCGACTGCACCTCTTTGTAAGTGAGATCGCATCCGGCCGAGCGCGACGCCTCAGCGACGGCGACTGGAACGCGAGCGAGGCGAACTGGTCGCCCGACGGCCTGCTGATCGCCTTCACAGCCGCCATCGAACCTGGCAGTGACGTCGATTGGACGAGCGGCGCCTACGTGATCGACGTCGACGCCAAAATGCCGCTGCCGCGCCGAATCGGCCAAGCCAGCAGCCTCAGCGGGGCACTCGCATGGTCACCAGACGGTGGCTCCGTGATCGCAGTCGGGAACACCGCCCCGCGCACCGGGAATGCCGAGCTCCTTCGTCTTTACGTCGGCACGGATGAGACCGACGCGTCGTTAACTGCCCAGCTCGACCGCAATGTCATGGCTGGCTTCCCGGGCTACCCAGGCGGGCGCCCAACGTTTCGCGCCGACGGCTCCGAGATCCTCTACTGCCTACGAGACCGCGGCTGGACGCAGCTGCACGCGGTCACCCCCGATGGCACGAGCTCACGGGCATTGGTCGCAGGGCCCCACCAGGTGGTCTCTGCCCTGTCCGTTGCGTCTGCTTCCGCACGTGTCGCCTTCGTGCTCACCACCCAGCAGAGCCTGGGTGAGGTCGCGACGCTAGACCTGGCGACGGGCGTCCTCACCGTGCTCACGAGATTGCGCGAGAGCACCCTCGCCGGCATCGAGCTGTTCGAGGCCGAAGAACGCGAGTTCACAATCTCGGATGGCACACGCGTTCATGGTTGGTTGCTCTCGGCCCCTGAGACGGATGGAGCGGCACCCCTGCTGCTCGACATTCACGGCGGCCCACACAACGCCTGGAGTGGTGTCGCTGAAGGTGTTCATCTTTACCACCAGGTCTTGGCGGCGAAGGGCTGGCGCATCCTTATGGTGAACCCACGCGGCTCGGATGGCTACGGGGACGCCTTCTACCGGGCCGTAAACGGGGGCTGGGGTACCGCCGATGAACGCGACTTCCTCGAGCCGATCGACACGCTCGTTGCCGAGGGCCTCGCCGACCCAGATCGCCTCGCCGTGACTGGTTACAGCTACGGAGGCTTCGGCACCTGTGCGCTCACGGCAGCGACCACCCGGTTTGCCGCGGCCGTCGCAGGCGGCCTGATCTGCAACTTCTCCAGCATGGCCGCCGATGGCGAGCACGCCGCGTACTTCTCTGAGATGAGCACCGGGGTTGCGCCGCTCGGCCACTACCGCGAGCTTCTCGACGCCTCGCCGATCGCCCGGGTCACCAATGTCACAACGCCGACCCTCATGCTGCACGGAGCCGAGGACGCATCCTGCCCCGTCGGACAGGCAGAGGAATGGTTCAAGGCCCTACGCCTCGCCGAGGTGCCAGCTCGCCTTGTTGTCTACCCGGGCGGGAGCCATCTGTTCATCCTGGACGGCCCGATCGAGCATCGCATCGACTATAACCGCCGTCTTATCGAGTGGCTCGAAAGCTACGCGCGGCCCGTCTCCCGCGCGCGGCCGCGCGGTCTCACGGCCGCCGGTCAAGGTGCCGGCTTCTGGCGCCGTCGCCTAGGCGTTCTTCGCACGCGCTACGGTGTCACGGCTGCGCAGTTCGGCATCGTGCGGCTCAACGAGAACGGCACCCCGATCGAGTGCACGACGGCGAGCTCGGGAGTACTCGACATCGGCTCCGGTGTATCCACGACGGACGACGCGCTTTTCCAGATTGGCTCGATCACCAAGGTCTGGACAACGGTCCTCATCATGCAACTCGTCGACGAAGGGCGCCTGGACCTGGATGCACCGGTGCAGAGCATTCTGCCCGATTTCGCCCTCGCGGATCACTCCACCGCTGCCGCCGTCACCGTGCGGCACCTGCTGATTCACACGAGCGGCATCGACGGAGACCTCTTCACAGACACCGGCCCGGGCGACGACTGCGTCGAGCGCTACGTCGAGTCACTGAAGAGTGCCAAGCAGGTGCACCCGATCGACGAGCGTTTCTCGTACTGCAACGCAGGCTTCGTCGTCGCGGGACGGATCATCGAGGTGCTGCGAGGCTGCACCTGGGACGCCGCGCTACGAAAGCACATCATCGCTCCCATGGGACTCGAACACACGATCACCCTGACCTCGGACGCCCCACGCTTCGCCACCGCAACCGGGCACTCTGGTTTCGGCGATGCGGCCCAGCCGGTTCCGAGCTGGTCGATCACGCGCTCCATGGGGCCAGCCGGCCTGATCACGGCGAGCATCGGCGACCTGCTCAGCTTCGCCCAGACCGCGCTCCGTGGTGGTGTCGCTCCCAACGGCACCCGCATACTCTCCGCCGAATCGGCCAGGGCCATGCTCGAAGAGCAGGTGAGCCTGCGCGCAGTGTCGCCCGCGACCGTTGGCTGGGGGCTCGGTTGGTTCCTCGAAGACTGGAAGGGAACATTCGTCTACGGACACGATGGGGGTACCATCGGCCAACGCGCCTATCTGCGGGTCTTCCCGGAGGACGGTTTCGCGCTCGCGCTGCTGACCACGGGAGGCCAACCGGACGGTCTCTACCGAGAATTGTTCGGCGATGCCGCTAGTGCCATCTCGACGGCGAGGATTCCGGATGCCCTGCAGATGGACTCGAGCGGCGCGTCCGCCGCGCTTGCCGCGATTGCCGGACTTGCCGGAGGGACTGCCCGGAAACCGCTTAGCTACGCGTCGGGCGGAGCGGCGCTCACTTTTGAGAACGGCGAGAATGGTCCGCAACTCACAATGCGGGAACTCACGGACATCCTGCAGGACGGCGAGGAGCCCACAGCAACCACTCTCAACCTTGTGCCGGCTACCCAGCCCGGGGTCTTGCTCTTCACCGCGCCCGACTCCGCGGGCTGGGCACAATTCCGTCCGCTTGAGAAGGGCGCCTATCTCGGTTACCGCTATATGCCGCATGGTGATGCCTCGTGATCAGTGGTCTCCTCACGAGCGAGGCCAGTCGCGACAAGATCGCTTCACTTGCCGAGGCCGAGGCTGACGCCCTGGCCGTGGCCAGCGGGGTCAGCGTTCGCACCCTGCACGGCCCGGCCGAGATGGAGCTGGCCTCTGCCCTTCTCGCGACAATCTGGAAGGCCGAAGGAAATGAGCCACACATCGACCCGGGCCTTCTTGTCGCGCTCGCCCACGCCCACAACTACGTGGCCGGCGCTTACCGCGGCGCGGACCTTGTTGCCGTGTGCGTCGGGTTCTTCCACCCGCCGCCCGACCGGGCGCTGCATTCACACATCGCGGGCGTCGTCGGCGGGAGCGACGGGGCCGGGGTCGGCAAAGCGCTCAAACACCATGAGCGGGCCTGGTGCCTTCGCCGCGGGACCAACACCATGACGTGGACCTTTGATCCGCTCATCGCGCGCAACGCCTACTTCAACATTCACCGGCTCGGGACAGCCGCAATGGAATACTTGCCCAATTTCTATGGAGAGATGACGGACAGCATAAACCGCGGCCAGGACAGTGACCGGATGCTACTCGTCTGGGATCTGCTGCGGGAGCCCGGTGCCCGCATAGCGGCCGGCACCTCGGAACCGGAGGCCTGTGTCCTCTACAACGAGGACGGCGTGCCGCGTCTCTCCCTCGACTCCCTGGGCTCAGCGCAGCGCGTCCGGGTCGAGATCCCCTCCGACATCGAAACGATGCGCATCGAGTATCCCGATCGAGCCGCTCGCTGGCGCCCAGCGCTCCGCGACGCCCTCGCAACACTCATGAACGACGGTTGGCAGGTCACCGACTTCGCCCGCCGAGGCCACTACAGTCTCGAAAGGACCCCCACACGTGCGCATTCTCAGCATTGACCTCATCGATATCACCCTGCCCCTTGTCTCGCCATTCACCACCTCGTTCAGCACCCAAACCTCGCGCGCACCGCTGCTCGTCAAGGTGACGGCCGAGCACAATGGCCGTGAGGTGACCGGCTGGGGCGAGTGTGTGGTTCTCGACGAGCCCGTTTACTCGCCTGAGTACCTCGATGGCGCGCGCGAGGTGTTGCAGCGCTTCCTGATTCCGGCGCTCTACGCCTGGCAGGATGCTGGCAAGGCGCTCACCGCCGAGCTTGTCGGCCACGTGCTTGAGCACCTCGTTGGCCACCGCATGGCGAAGGCCGCACTTGAGATGGCGATCCTCGATGCCCAGCTGCGGGCGACGGATGTCTCCTTCGCCTCCTATTTCGGCGCCACTGTCGACGCGGTCCCGTCCGGCGTTTCGGTCGGAATCCAGAAGTCAATCCCGGATCTGCTCTCTGCGGTAGGCGACTATGTCGACCAGGGTTACGTGCGCATCAAGCTCAAGATCCAGCAGGGCTGGGACATCGAGCCCGTCCGTGCAGTGCGCGAGCGCTTTGGCGATATCCCGTTGCAGGTTGACGCGAATACCGCCTACCGGCTCGTCGACACCCCGCACTTGCGCAAGCTCGATCCTTTCAACTTGCTGCTGATCGAGCAGCCGCTTGCTGAGGACGATCTGCGCCAGCATGCCCTCCTCGCCCGAGAGATCTCGACACCGATGTGCCTGGACGAGTCGATTGTCTCGGCCGCCTCTGCCGCCGACGCCATCGTCATGGGAGCCGCCGCAATTATCAACATTAAGCCCGGACGCGTTGGCGGATACCTCGAAGCCAAACGCATTCACGACATCGCCGTTGCCAATGGGGTCGCTGTGTGGTGCGGCGGGATGCTTGAGACCGGCCTCGGCCGCGCGGCAAATGCGGCACTCGCCGGCCTGCCCGGATTCACCTTGCCCGGAGACATCTCGGCATCCGACCGCTTCTACAAGCAGGACATCACCGAGCCCTTCCGCATCGAAGACGGCCAGATCCGGATCCCGAGCGGCGCGGGCATTGGCGTCGAGCCGATCCCTGCGGTGCTCGCCGAGGCGACGACACGGACCGTGACGGTCGCCCCGCGGCGAGCTCAGACGCTACGGCGAGCGATCGCCGTCGGTAAGTAGGCGCAACTGGATCATGGCTGCGAAGCGCGCTTCCGGGTCGTTCAGGTCGATCCCTCCAATGGCGGAGAGCCGGCGTAGGCGATAGCGGAAGGTGTTCGGGTGGGTGTACACGAGCGCGGATGCCGCGGCGACGTCGCCAAAGGCATCTAGCCAAGCGCGGAGAGTCTCAACAAGTTGTGCGTTGCGTACCCGGTCGTACTCAAGCAGCCGCGCGACCGGGCCGCTCGGGCGGTCGCCGCGAGCGGCGGCAAGGTCTCCGAGTTCGACGAGAAGCGCCTCAACCTGCACGTCGTCGAAGATCACGACCTGCGCATGCGACTTACCGAGTTGAAGAACGCGCAGGGCGCGATCCGCGCTGACGCGGGAAGTGGGGAGTGCCGCATGGTCGTCCGCGATTGTGCCGATACCGAGCAGCAGGCGCCGGTCGCCGCCGATGCGCGCGAGGAATTCGTTGGCAACTCGTGCGGTGCGTCGGCCGGCATCCGCTTGATCCGGACGAACGCTGACGACACCGTAGACGATGTTGCCGATGAGGGCGGCGGCGGAGCGGGGGTATACCGCGCCCAGGTGCATCGAGAGGGCGTCCGCGATGCGTTGCCGTGCGGCGAGAAGACGCGCATGCGCGGCCCCGCCTTCCTCGTCCTCTTCGGAATCCGCGGCAGCGAGCGCAAGTACAATGCAGTGGTGACCGGTGAGGCGCAACTGTGACGCGGCGTCGGCCGCGCCCGAGCCGCCCTCAAGCAGCGTGGCAAGTAAATCGGCCCGCAGCCTGCGCTCAACGTCGGCGCCGGCGCGTATTCGCAACATATGCAGCGCGACCAGCTTCGCGGCATCCTTGAGCGCCCCGATCCGATCTTTCGGCATTGGTTCGCGCACCGCAACCCAGATGGAGCCGAGAATCTCGTCGCCCGCACGCACAGCGAGTGCCACACGAGGGTACGAGGCCACTTGGGCGTCGACATCGACGGGAGCGACCTCGATGGGGTCCGTGCTGCGATACAGCTCGCGGAACACGCCGCGCTGTTCCAACTGGCGCATGTAGCGCTCGGGAACCTGACGGCCGAGAATTGTCTCCACGCGGGCGGGATCCGCTTCGTCTTGCTTACCGGAGAAGGCGACGACTCGGGAGTTGCGGTCCTCGATCGTGACCGGCGCATTGAGAAGTGTCGAAATTGCATTGGCGAGCGAGAAGAGGTCACCGGCGGGCATTCCACCGAGGCCTTGCGGTCCGCTCTCGCCGACATCGCCTTCCGCGATGAGCGAGCGCAGCATCGAAGTGAGTTGCGCCCAGGATGCACCGCGGGTCAGCGCGAGCACGGGAATGCCGGATTCTTCGGACGCGCGTATGATCGCCGGGTCTGCACTCACAGGCGCCCTGAGCACGAGGCCGGCGGCGTCTTGCGTGGCGAGTGTTGTGAGCAGCTCGACGATCTCCTCGGTCTCGCGCATCCCAACGCCGAGAACGAGCGCGCCGTGTGAGGGGATCGCATCGTCGAGGGAGTCGTGGATGATGACCGTCTCGATCTGCTTTTGACCCTCCGCGTTTCCGCAGACGAGTTCAAGAAGGGTCGTTCCGAGGTCTTCGAGAACCCGGCCAAGGCTTGAGCGCGGCTGCGTCGTCACTGGTATGAGCACGCCTCCGACACTACGGGCAGACGGTACGACTCGACATTGTTGCGCACGACGAAATCGTACCCCGCTTTCGTCGTGCGCTACGGAATGTAGTCCGGCTCTCTTCCGCGGACGACCAGGGCAGGATCCGTCTGTGAAAACTCGTGGATGAGCTCGGCGATGAGCGCGTGGACAAGGCCAGTACGTTCGATCCATGCGCCAACGAGCGCGTGTTCATTGCTAGCGTGCGCACCACCGCCCACTGCGCCGAGCCCGTCGAGCGTTGGGACGCCGATCCCGGCCGTGAAGTTGCCATCGGAGGCTCCGCCGACTGAGGCGCCCTCAAGGCGGCCGAGCCCGAGCTCCACAGCCAAGCGGCTGGCGCGGGCGAACAGATCCAGCGCGGCCGATTCCTCGAGTGGCGGACGGTTCGCCCCACCGGTGACGTTCAGCACGGCATCGGGTAACGTCGCTGCGAGCGCGCGCATTGCGGTGTCCACCCTGTCTTGCTCGGCGAGCGTGCGCACGCGCACGTCCACGGCGAAGCTGGATGCGGCTGGGACGGTGTTCGTGGTCGTACCGGAGCATAGCAATGTCGGGGTGACCGTCGTGCCGAGTTCCGCGTCGCCGAGGCTTGCGACGGCAAGGATCTGGTGCGCGGCCTCGATCGAAGCGTTGACACCCCGCTCGGGCTCGAGACCGGCATGCGCCGCCCGCCCTTGCACTGCAACCTCGTAGAGTGAGACGCCCTTGCGGGCAACCTTGAGGGCACCACCGTCGGCCGATGCCTCGAGAACGAGGGCAGCGGCGCATCCGATGGCCTCGTCTTCGATGAGCTGCCGGGAGCTGGGCGAACCGAGCTCCTCGTCGCCGGTTACCAGGAGGCTCACGCCATCGCGGTTCGGAAGTGCCGCAATGGCGTGGAGCGCCATCACGAGTCCCACCTTCATGTCGAAGCAGCCCGGCCCGCGCAGCACGTCGCCGTTGATCTCGAACGGATGCTCGATGAGCGATCCGATCGGCCAGACCGTGTCATGGTGGCAGAGTACGAGAACCCGGGGGGTACCGAAGCGCCAGCGCAGGTGGGTACGTCCCTCGATCACGATCCGCTCGGGGGAACAGCCGAGCAGCCGTTCCCCGAGCTCCGTGATGGTGTCCGCGCTGCGGGCGACGGCAGCCAGGTCTGTCGAGGGCGACTCGCGTTCAACGACCGTACGCAGGTCTTCGAGCATCTGCTTGGTGTCGAAGTTCACTGCGCCACCTTGGGCATTGCCCGCGCACCGAAATGCACGTACTGCTCGCCCGTCGGCAGTGAGTAGAAAACCAGCGAGAGCCACCCCTGAGTGCCGGGCGCCCGCAGCGCGAATTGGCCATCGCTCACCGGAGTGAGGGCGTACTCTTCGACGGGATTCGGCCTAGATTCGGCGACGACGCCGCTCACGGTCGTGCGCATACGCACGGCCTCCTCCTCCATAAAGACCTCCATGACTACGCTGGAGCGCTCGTAGGTACCGAGATACCGCGACATGTCGCCCGTGTATGGCTCGGCCGGCGGGCCGAACGATCCCGTAATCGAGATATCGGCCAGCTCGCCGAAAATCTCGTTGTAGAGCTCGGTGTACAGATCGTGCGTGTTGCCGCCGTTGGTGAGCAGCGTCACGGCGATGCCATCTTCTGGCAGGATGCGCAGAAAGGCGGCCTGGCCGATCGTGTTGCCATCGTGACCGTAGAGGCGCTTTCCGCCCCAGTCGAAGCGGATCCAGCCGAGGCCCCAGGAGTCGCCAAGCACGTACGGGTCGGGAACGTCGGTCTGGTGTGTGGTCATGAGCTCGGCGCTCTCCGCCGAGAGAATGCGGGTACCGTCGGCCGCGAGCCCGGACTTGAGATGCATGCGGGCGAACTCGAGCACATCCGCCGCGCTGGCATCGATGAGGCCGGCAGGGCCAAGCGAACGGGGGAGTGACCACATCGGAGCGAGAATTGGGCCGTTCTCATCGGCGCCCACATGGCCGGCGGCGGCACGGTGAAGCAGAGCCTCCTCTGGCAGCGTCACGGTGTGCTTGAGACCGAGCGGTGTGAACAGGCGATCGCGAAGGGCGTCATCCCAGCTGAGACCTGTGAGCTTCTCGATCACGCGGCCCATGAGTGCGTAGCCGGAGTTGCAGTACGAGAAGGTCGCCCCGATGGGGTGGTTCTGCTTGACCTCCGAGAGGGCATCGACGTACTTTTCGAGGCAGTCGTCGCCACGTCCGGTGTCGGTGAAAACGTCACCGTCAATGCCGCTGGTGTGGGTGAGCAGATGGCGCATCGTCACCGAGTTGCTCACCTCGGCGTCGGCAACCCGGAACTCGGGGACCACGTCGAGGATCGGGGCATCGAGGTTGAGCTTGCCCTCGTCGACGAGCTGCATGATGACGGTCGCCGTCCACACCTTCGAGATCGAGCCAATCTGGAAGACGGAGTCGTTGGTGGTTTCGACACCGGTATTGATGTTGAGAACGCCGTGGCTCGCGAGGACAGGTTCCTCGCCGAGGCGCAGGATGCCGAGCGTGGCCCCAGGAACTTTGTGGGCGGCCGCCAGCTCGCTCAGGCGCTGCTGCCAGTGCGCGGCGTTGAGAGCCTTCTTGCGGACAGGGGTGCCGGCGGCCGGGGCATAGCGCTCCACCCAGTCGACGATGCGCTCGTTCCAGTCGGCGCGGTGCGAGGGTGCCCCGCCGAGAATAAATAGGTGCGAGCCGCCCGGGTAGAGCACGAGCTCGCTCGGCACATCCTGTTCGCGGAGGGCGGTGAACCACTGCTCGGCTTGGCCGACTGGGCAGCGGTCGTCCTCGCCGCCCTGCACGATGAGGGTCGGAGTGCGAACCTGGCCCACCTGGCTGTAGGGCGATTGCGGGGCGAGGAGTTCCGGGTTCTTCCACGGCAGGGCACCGCTCTCGAGGCGCGACAGGAAGTGGCCGGCATCCGATGTGCCCGCGACGCTCGTGAGATCGGCGACGACACCCCCGGCGACAGCAGCGGCGAAGCGGTTGTCGCGCGAGGTCAGATAGCAAGCCATGAAGCCGCCGTAGCTGTAGCCGGTGACGGCGAGGCGTGCGGGGTCGGCAACACCCTCGGCGACGAGATCGTCGATCGGCTCGAGGAAGTCCTTGGCATCACTCGTGCCCCAGCCGCCGAGAGCTCCGCGAAAGAAGTCGTTGCCGTAACCGTCGCTCCCGCGAGGGTTGACCGTGAGCACAGCCCATCCGCGGGCAACAAGTTCGTGGTGGTAGGCGTGGACGGGGTCGGCGGCTCCGCTCCACGCATTGTGCGGCCCGCCATGCACATCGAGCAGGAGCGGGAGGGGGCCGGTGCGTTGCGGGTCGCGGCGCAGCCAGCCGTGCACGACTAAGCCATCCGAGATCGTGAAGCTCCGCGGCTCGGCGACGATGACGCCGGTCTCCTCTGGCGAGTAGCTCGTGAGCACCGAAACGGTGCCAGAGCACAGATCGACCGTGGCGACTTCACCGAAGGACGTTTCCGTCGCGAGCACGATCGCGGCGGTGTTGCCGACGACGGAGACGCCGGACACATTGGCCGCTCCGCCGACGATGACGCGCGGCACCTCACCGTCGATGCTCGTAGCGTAGAGGTGGGTGTAACCACCGTCGCGCAGGCAGAAGATGACTGTCTGGCCATCCGCACTCAGCTGCGGGAGAGCCCCGGGGTAGCCTGCGCCACCCGGCATGACATTTCGGTCGAGAGCCGAAGAGATGTCTCGTGGCGCTTCGCCGTCGAGGGGAAGGAGCAGCACGCTCGCGTTTCCCACCTCGGCATCGGTGCGACCGACGGCGATGAGCTTGGCGGCATCAGGCGTCCAGCCGGTGACGGAGAGCTGCACGTCGGCCGCACCCACGAGGCGTGGCCTGGCATTGCCATCGCTCGAGGAAATCACGTAGGCGGCCGTCTCGAAGGTGAGGTCTGAATCGGCCTCTTTGCCGGTGGAGAAGGCGATCCTTTCGCCGTCCGGCGACCAGACCGGATCGCCGGCGTGCCAGTCGCCACGGGTCAGCTGGGTGATTTCGCCGCTGCCGAGGCTCAGGACATGGATGTGCTTGCGCAGGGTGCCAAGGAGACCGGCGCCGTCGGCCTTGTAGCCGAGCCTGTTTGCGACGATTGGTGCCGTGCGGCGCTTCGCGAAGTCTTCGCTGCCTTCGCCGGGCAGCGCGGCGGAGTCGATGGCGCCGGAGAACGCGATGCGTGTGCCGTCGCCGCTCCACACGGGGGCGCCAGCGCCGAGAGGCTGCGTCGTGACCTGTTCGGCTTCGCCGCCGCCGATCGGCAGAACCCAAATCTGGGGCGGCCCGTCCTGGGCGCGCAGGAAGGCTAGACGTGTTCCATCCGGGCTCCATATCGGCGTCGAGTCGCCTGTCCCCCGGGTCAACCGGCGCGGTTCGCCGCCCTCAGCGGCCACGAGCCACAGCGAGCGTTCGTCGCGGTCTTCGGCGCGGTTGGTGGTCTTGAGAACGTAAGCGATGCTGCTGCAGTCCGGCGACAGAGCGGGCTGCTCTGGAAGCTGCGTGGCAATGAGGTCGTCAATTACACGTTGTTGTGCCATCGTGTGGGTCTCCTGATCAATGAGTTACGCGGTGCGGGGTTTGGCTGGAGCGGATGCTGTTACCAAGAGGGTTCGAAAGGTTGGGGTACACGGCCCCTCGTGAGGTCGGCGAAGTGGCAGGCCGTGGCGTGCCCCGGCGTCGTGGGAAGCTGTGGCGCGCTCTGCACGCAGATCTGACGCTCGGGGTGGACGAGCGGCCCGATCGGGCAACGGGGGTTGAATCGGCAACCGCTCGGCGGGTGATGTGGGTCTGCGGGTTCGACGTCCATCGGAGCGGCCGGATCAACGGCAAGAAGGTTGCCGTTGCGGGTCGGCACGGATGCGAGCAGCTCGCGGGTATACGGGTGCTTGGCGTTGTTCAACACCTCATCGACCGGTCCGAGCTCGACGATGTGGCCGAGGTACATCACTGCAATGTAGTCGCTCAGATAGCGCACGACCGAAAGGTTGTGCGAGATGAACAGCATCGTGAGTTCCAGCTCGGCGCAGACATTGCGCACCAGGTTCAGGACCGAGCCCTGCACCGAGACGTCAAGCGCCGAGGTGATCTCATCGGCGATGATGACCTCGGGTCGTGCGGCGAGCGCCCTAGCGAGGCCAATGCGCTGACGTTGGCCGCCCGAGAGAGCGCCAGGGAGTGAACCCGCACGGTCGGGGTCAAGGTTGACAAGCTTAAGCAAGCGCCCGACCTCGGCCCGCTTGGCCGCGGCTGAGGAGAACGTGCCACGCGGAATCATCTCGGCGATGGACTCGCCGATCGCCATCCGTGGATCGAGCGAGGAGAACGGGTCCTGAAAGACCATCTGAATTGGGTGCCGGCGCCGCAGTTTCGCGACGTCGACGCCGTCGAGCGTGATCGCGCCGCCCGTGACAGGGGCGAGTCCGATGGCGGCCCGGGCGAGCGTCGACTTGCCCGAGCCTGATTCGCCGACGAGGCCGACGACCGAACCGGAGGGGATGGTCAGCGAGACGTCATCGACGGCGGTCAGGCCTGTGCTGCGGGATCCATATCTCACGCTGACATGATCAAAACGTAGCTCGCTCACTGCGCGCCTCCCACGGTTGCGACCGGCGCAGCTTCCGTGCGCGGTGCGGCGGTGCTGAGTTCCGGCAGTGTCACGCGAGTATCGCCCCCTACGGGGTTCCAGCAGGCGACCCGGTGCTTGCCTCTGTGGGTCTCCAGCTCGGGGTCGGACTCGCGACACTGTACCGTCGCCAGCGGGCAACGAGCCGCGAAGGCGCATCCGAGCGGTACCTCGCCGGGTGCCGGCGGGCGGCCGGGAATCACACCGAGTGGCTGTTCGCGGTCGGTGTCGAGATCGGGCACGACCTCAAGCAAGGCGCGGGTATAGGGATGGCGTGCGCCCGTGTAGAGTTCCGCCGTCGGAAGATCTTCGACGACGCGGCCGGCGTACATGACAAGCACGCGTTCGCAGCTTTGCGAGACGACTGCGATGTCGTGGCTGATCAGCAGGATCGCCGCGTTCGTGTCGGTGCGCACCCGTTCGAGGAGCCGAAGAACCTGGCGCTGCACCGTGACATCCAGGGCGGTGGTCGGTTCGTCGGCGATGATCAGTTTGGGGCTGTTCATGAGGCCCATCGCGATCATCGCGCGCTGTCGCATCCCGCCGGAGAATTCGTGAGGGTACTGTTCGGCGCGCCGGGTGGCCGCGGGCACGCGCACCGCCTGAAGCTGCTTGACGGCGCGTTTCATGGCGTCCTTCTTGCTCATGCCCTGGTGTTCCTGTGCGGCTTCGGCGAGTTGGCTGCCGATGCGCCGGGTGGGGTTGAACGAGGTCATTGGATCCTGAAACACCATTGCGAGTGATGTGCCGAGCAGCCCACGAATGGTCTTCTCCGGCGCGGTGAGCATCTGGATGCCATTGAACTCGAGTCGATCGGCGTCCACGACACCCGGCGGTTCGATGAGCCGTGAGGCGGCCAGCGCGGTCAGGCTCTTGCCCGAGCCGGATTCGCCGACCACCCCCAGCGCCTCACCCTCCCTGACCTCGAAGCTCACCCCGCGAACGGGGTGCACCAGACCGTTGGGGGTTGGGTACGAGACGCGAAGGTTCTCGATGCTGAGAATCGTGCCGACGGAAACGTTAGGAAAGGCGGGAGCCGTACGAGTTGCGGGCTGTGGCAGCGGCGAGAGCGTCCAACGACCGGTGGCCACGCGGCCGCCGGCAACGGATGCGGCGGTCTCTCCGAGCAGGTTGAACGCGAGGCCGGCAACGACGACGGCGACGGCCGGGCCGAAGGCTGCGGCGGGGTTGATGTAGATGCGGTTGAGTCCCTCGCTGAGCAGCTTTCCCCAGTCGTAGGCGGGAACCTGTACGCCGATGCCGAGAAAAGACAGGCCGGCGAAGGCCAGTAGCGCGCCGCCGGCTGCAACGGTCGCGTTGACGATGAGAGGCTCGGCAATGTTTGGCAGTACGTGCCGGATGAGCACGCGCAGCCGCGAGACCCCGGCGGCGCGCGCGGCAGAGATGAAGTCACGGCCCGCGATCGCGGCAGACATAGTCTGAGTGAGGCGGGCAAAGCTCGGGGCCATGGCCAAACCGATCGCGAACACGGCCCCGGTCGCGCCGACACCGAAGACCGCGGCCAAGAACAGCGCGAGCAGGAGGCCAGGGAACGCGACGGCAATGTTGACGATGCCGACGACGAGGCGTGCGGCCCAACGCGGGAGTACTGATGGGGCCGTACCGAGCAGGGTTCCGACAGTGACGCCGATGACGACGGCGATGACCGCGAGTGCGACCGAGAGCTGGGTAGCGATCAACACGCGGGCGAGAACGTCGCGACCCAGCGCATCCGTTCCAAGGAGGTGCTCCGCGCTTGGACCCTGCTGTGTGCCAGCGGTGTCGATGGCCTCGGCCTGTGCGCCCCAGAGCAGTGGGGCAAAGATCGCAAGCAGGGCAACGATAAGGACGAGAACCGTGGCGGTGGCACCGACCGGGCTACGGACGATGGAAAGCCATTTCAGACGAGTGGGCATCAGGACTCCCGGATTGTAGAGCGCGGGTCGAGAAGTGCAAGCACGATATCGATTACGAGGTTGACGAGAAGTACACCGATTCCATAGATGAGCACGACGGACTGCACCACCGGGTAGTCCTTGGACAGGATGGACTGCACGATCATGGTGCCGAGGCCGGGCCAAGCGAAGATGTTCTCGACAAGTACGGTGCCCGCGACCATGCCGCTGAGGAGGAGACCGGTGAGCGTGAGCGTCGCCGTCATGGCATTGGGGAGGGCGTGGCGGATATAGATTTTGCGGGGCGCCAGGCGCTTGGCGCGGGCGGTGCGAACGAAGTCTTGGCCGAGGACGCTGAGGACCTCGACGCGGATGATGCGTGAGAAGACAGCGATTGGCCCGATGGCCAGAGCGATCACGGGTAAGACCAGCCCTAGCGGGCTGTCATTGCCCGCGATCGGGAACCACTCGAGGTTGACCGCGAAGATGTAGACGAGCCCGACGCCGAGGAGGAACTCGGGGATCGCGGCGAACACCACACAGACGATGGCGAAAGTGAGTTCGAGCCCGCGTCTGCGGCTGCCGCGGGTCGCCACGGCCATTGTGACGCCGAGCGGAAGGGCGATGAGTAGAACGAGGAGGCAGGCGAGCAGGGCGAGCTGCAGGGTGGCAGGTAACCGTGTCGCGATAACGTGGGCGACCGGCTCGTTGGTGATGGTGGAAACTCCGAGGTTGCCGGTGAAGAGCTTGGCGAAATAGTTCACGTATTGCACGATCAGTGGTTGGTCGAGACCGAGCGCGGCGCGCCGGGCCTCGACCAACTCGGCTGGTGCGTTCATGCCGAGTGCCGCACGTACGGGATCGCCGGGCACGAGGTGGATCATGAGGAAGGCCGCCGTGATCAGCACCCACAGCGAGAGGATGAATTGTCCGCCGCGTCGCACCGCGAAGGTCAGCCAGGGGCTGATTCCTGCGCGTGATGCGGCAGTCGGTGCCGCCACCGTTTCGGTCATGGTGCTGGTCATGGGGCTACCAAACTTCCCGAGTTACTTGAACAGACGAATTGACGCGGGCTCGAGGCTGTCGCTCTGGACGAACTCCGCCTTGCTGCCGAACACTGACACAACCGAGTTCGCGAACGGAATGACGTCTGCGGCGGCGATGAGTGCTGCCTCGGCGTGCGACCAGTCGTCACAGCCTTCCTTGCCCGGCTTCGTCGCGGCAGAGGTCGTGGCGGCGATGTACTCGGCGTTATCGGTGTAGCCGAAGTTTGAGCCTTTCGGCGGGGTTGAGCCGGCGAAGAACGGCACGATCTGGCTGGGCAGGCCAACGCCGACTGAGATGAGTGCAACGTCCCAGTCGCCGGTACCGAAGAGCGTCTGGCTCACGCCGTTGGCATCGACACCCTTGGGGGTCGCCTCAACGCCGAGCTCTTTCCACATCGACTGCAGCAGCTCCGCGGTCGAGCCGAAGGAGTCGGAAATATACGAGGGGTAGATGACGGTGAGTGAGAGCTTCACCCCGTTCTTCTCCCGTACGCCGTCCGACCCGGGTTTCCAGCCGGCGGAATCGAGTGCGTCGGCTGCGGCCTTCACATCGAAGGCCGGGATGTTGGCCTTCGCCACGTCGGCATGGCAAGGGTTTGGCGCCGCGTTGACGAGGCTGGTCGGCGCGGTGCCCTTGCCGTTCGAGAGAACCGCGCGCAGCTTTTCGAGGTTCAGGTCCTGGGTGAGGGCAAGGCGAAGTGCCTTATCAGAAAGCAGTTTCTTTGGGTTCTTGTTGAACTGGATCTGTCCCAAGCCAACCTGAACATCATTGGAGAAGAGCTTATTGGTGCGCAGCCGATCGGAATCGGGCCCTACAACCTGTGCGGCGTTCAGTTCGCCGGAAAGCAACAGATTTGCCGCAGTGGTCTCGTTGGGCAGGACTTTGAAGATGACCGTGGCGGGGATGCCGGCCTGCTTCGGGTCCCAGTCGCCGGGGCCCCAAACGAACTCTTTGCGCCTGGTCAGTGTGTACTGCGAGTTCGGGGCGATCTTGGTCATCGTGTACATGCCGGTCGCGCCTTCACCCTTGGCGAGCGCGTCCGCGTGGGCAAGAGCCGGCCCGCACACCATGTGCACGCTGCCAACGTTTTCGAGTAGGAAGGCGTCGGGCGCGCCGCTCTTTACGCTCAGCACGCCGGTGGCGTCGTCGCCTGTCGCGACGGTGCCGGCTTGTACGTTAAGCCCGACGAGGGGTGAGCCGTTCTTCGGGTCCGCAATGAAGTTGATGTTGTCCGCGAGCATTGACGCGGTGATCGGGGTGCCGTCAGCGCAGGTGGCGTCCTTGCGGAGGGTGAAGGTGGCGTTGGTGGTGTCGGCCTTCCACTTGTTCGCGAGTCCGGAAAGGATGGTGCCGTCACTCCCTACCTCGACGAGGCGCGAGTAGAGGAAGCGGTCGATGGTGCGCGCGACATTCATCGCGGTGATCATGGGGTTGAGGTTTCCCGGGTCGGCGCCGATTGCCATGGTGAATGTGCCGTCGGTCGCAAGCTCGTTGCCGGGGTGGTTGCCGGAAGCGCCGGGCGCGGCGCAGGCCGTGAGAGCAAGTGCTGCCGCCCCAACGAGGGCGACGAGTGGGGTAATGGAACGCATGAGATGCCTCCAGCTGGTCGTGTGCGGGATGGGATGTGTGCGGGTGGAGTTACGAAGAGAGCTCCCGGAGGTGCTCAACCGCGAGGTGACCGGCCACGCCGATGGAGGCGTCGACGGCGGGCAGGCGGTCTGCCAGCGAGTCGGCTCTGGTGAAGACGGCGACCGCATACTGCCGTCCGTCTGGGTAGGTGACGACGCCCGCCTCATTGCGCACTGCGGGCACGGTTCCCGTCTTCGCGGCAATCAGTACATCACTCGGGAATCCCGATGACAGCCGGTGCGGCCAGATCTGCTGCGCCATGATGTCCCTGGCGGTCTTGCAGGCCGCTGGAGACGCTGCGGTGTCAGTCCAGATTGCATTCAGGAGTGTCGTGATGTCCCGCGGAGTCGACGCGGCAGTACGCAGCGGATCAAGGATCGAGAGGCCCCAGATCTGCTCGGCCGTCGCCGCTTCCAGCAGCTCCTCGAGGTCGCAGTCCGCCCCGCCGCCAAGGTCCTCGACGACCGAAGCGAACAAGTCTTCGCAGCAGCCGATCAGACGCGTTTGGCTGAGCCCGAGGTCGCTCACGACCTGGTCGACTGCCTCCCGACCGAGTTGGTGGTAGAGGACGTCGGTTGCGGCGTTATCGCTCATCACCATCATGTTGTGGGCGAGGTCACGCCAGCTGGCCTCGACATCGTCGGCGAATCCCGCGGTCCCGACTCCGCCGGTGCGGTAGCGCGCAGTGACAGTTGTCCGCCCGCTTGGATCCAGCCGGCCGGCATCGACCGCGCGGACAAAGGCGACCAGGACGAAGATCTTGAACACGGATGCGAGAATGACGCGCTCGTCGGAGCGGACGGAGACCTCGTGGTCGCAAGCCGCTCCGATTTCGCGGGCGTGCAGAAAGCCGGTGGCTCCAACCCGCGTGAAGACATCCGAGATGGCGGCGGTCATACCGACACCCGGCGGTCGGCGCGACCGGTGTGCAGGTACAGCGCGTTGCCGTTGCCGTCGTCGCCAATGAAGGCGTGCGGTGTGTGTAATCCGTTACGGGCTTTGCGTGCGATCAGGGTGTCGCCCTTCCAAGGCACCAGCTCGACCGGGGGCCGCTCCAGGGCAAGCTCGGCGAAGATTCCCTTCATCTTCTGTTCGATCCAGATCCGCCCCTCTGTGTCCTGGGTGACGTGGGAGTCCGCGACCTGTGAGCTGTAGGTGCCGACGTAGCGCGAGGCATCGATGGCGTGGACGTCGTTCGCGGGGGTGGGAAGCTCCGGCACGACAATGCCAGTGAGACGGTTGATGACCGGGGAGATGAGCTCCTTGTAAAGGCCAAGAACGTCGCCGCCGTTTGTCAGCACCGCAATCGCGGCCTTCTGCCCGGGGATCACGCGGAGGAAAGCGCTCTGGCCGATTGTTCCTCCGTCGTGGCCGATGACGGGACCGCCCTCCCAATTGAAGAGCTCCCAGCCAAGACCCCAGCTGTCGCCCATGAGACCGAGCTCCGGAAGCTTGACCTGCTGCTCCTGCATTGCTGCAACGCTTTCGGCGCTCAGGATCCGTTTGCCATCCGGGCCAACTCCGCCGTCGATGTGCATCTTTGCGAAGGCGATGAGGTTGCTCGCGCTCATAGCGAAAACGGATCCGGCCGGAGCGTTCGAACGCACGAGTGACCAGACCTGTGCCGGCTCCGGGGCGGCGCCCTCGGTCGGGCTGATGTGACCAAGCGCGGCACGGAACATGATTGCCTCGCCTGCCCCCGTGGCCGCGTGCTTGAGCTGCAGCGGGTCGATGAGGTGTTCGCGCAGGCAAGCCTCATAGTGCTTACCACGAACAACCTCGACGATGCGGCCGAGAACCGAGAAGGCTGCGTTGTTGTAGGAGAACATTTCGCCGGGTTCGAAGAGCTGTGGCACGTCGGCGAGGATCGGCATGAACTTCTCGACGGCGTCTTCGCCCTCGGTCGTGGCGGTGAAGATGTCGCCCTCAAAACCGGAGAGGTGGCTTAGGAGCTGACGAACGGTGATCTTCGCCGCGGCGGCCTCGTCGGCGATGACGAAGTCCTTGACGTAGAGGCGGACATGTGCGTCGAGGTCGACGAGTCCCTCGTCGACAAGCTGCATGACAAGCGAGGTGGTCCAGACCTTGGTGATGGAACCGATCTGGAAGACCGAGTCGGTGGTGGCCTCTACGCCGCTCGCTTTGTTCAAGATGCCTGCCGCGGTCCGGACCACGTCGCCATCACTGAGAATCGCCACGGATGCGGCGGGCACTTGGTATTTGGCGATGAGGTCGGGCAGCTTTTCCTCGACCCAAGCACCGATCTGTGACAGTGATTCCACCATGAAAGTTCCTCCTCGTTGAGAATGCGAATTCGCTGAGCCTATTCGCTGCCGCCGCACTAAAAACTGGTAGCAAACGACGAGACTTGTGTGCAGCTTGGTTCGATCGCACAAAGTGGCCTGCTCGCCGCAAGATGCGTCGGGTCGCGTGCATCCCGAGCAAAGTAGGTTCCGGTCATCGGGGGTCTCCCTTGAGTGGGCGGCCGGGGAACGCGTCCGTCAGCATGAGGCCGCCCCGCACGACGGCTGTACCGCCGACGAAGAGATGGCGCACACCGACGGAGGGACGGGTGGAATCGAAGTAACTTGCGGTGTCGGAGAAGCGCTCCGGCTCGATCACGACGATGTCGGCGTCCGCACCGATACCAATGTGGCCCTTGGCCCGTGCGCCGGACGCTGCATCATCGAGAACGCGCGCCGGCAAGTAGGAACAGCGCCGGAATGCCTCCAGCCAGCTCCAGACGCCGGTCTCACGCACCATCATGCGAATCGACCGGGCAAACGTTCCTGCCGTGCGGGGGTGGGTGGCGCCCCCGGCCGGTAGCGGCCACTGGAGTGATTCGCGAACTTCGCGGGCCCACGTGACGGGCATGGCATCGCTCGCGACGATGGCATCGGGAAAGGCGAGGGCGCTCTGAAGGAGGGCCCGGTCGCTCGGATCCTCTTCGTTGAGGAACGCGACTACGCACGCGGCGGCCGGGTCGGTGCGGCGAATCTCTGTCAGGCGCGCGGCATCCGCGACCCGTTCACCGGTGGTGACGATCGTGATGTCGCTCGGCTTGATGCCCCAGGCGCCGAGGCGCTGCGGATCGAGGAAGAATGCGCCGATCGCGGTGCTGCCCGCACCGTAGGGGTAGGTCTCCACGGTGACGCGGTTTCCCTCGGCCTGAGAGCGTTCGAGCATGCCGAGCACACGGTCAATGTGGCGGCGGGAGGTGCTGTTGACGTGACAGTGGTGCATGGCCGCGCCGGTTTCGGCGGCGGCAATCATGATCTCCGCAGAGCCGTCGATCGGTGTCGTCGGGTCCGCCTCGATCAATTCACGCACATGGGTGAATGTGGGAGCCTTCGCTGCGGCGGCGAGACGGGCGACCGCAAGGAACTCCGCCGGATCGGTGCGCGGCGCATAGCCGAGCAGGATGCCGATTCCGAGAGCGCCGTCTGCGATCTCTGTCTCGAGCTGCGCGAGCCAGGTGCTCAACTCACGCGGGGTCGAACTGCGCTGCCACTCTGGTTTGGCGAGTAAGCCGAGGGCGTTGTGCACATCGGCGACCGGTGCCTCGCCTAGATGAGCAAAGGCGCGTGCCTGCGCCCAGGAGGCCGAAAAGCCGTAGTTGAGGGGGCGGCCCTCGCGCGCGGCATTGGCCATCGCCGCAGCGACCGGGGCCAGCCCAGCTTCGAGGTCAAGTGCCGTCGTGACTCCGTCCATCGCCTGCAGGCGCTGCCCGGCGACGGAATGAACATGGCTGTGGAGGTCGACGAAGCCCGGACCGACTATGCATCCGCTGACGTCGATGACCGTGGCCCTTTCGGTCTCGGCGCGGGACAGCTGGGCCCCTGCCGCGGCTATGCGGCCGTCCTCGATGAGGAGATCGCTGATGTTGTCGTGTCCGGTGCCGGGGTCGATGACCCGGCCGCCCTTTAGAAGTGTGCGCATTGAGCCAGCTTGGCAGGTTTCGGATGCATGCCAATTGGTCATTCTGACGATCGGCACCCGGTGACATCGTCGGGTTGAACCACAACGAGCGCCGTCGTTCGCTTAGCTCCGGGCGCCCCGTTCCCTGACCCGGGACCATGCCGCAGGCGCCAGTACCACCGCGACGCCGACGGCGGCCCCGATCACCGTCTCGACGATGCGGTCCCGCAGCAAGAGCCCGGGCGGGACGTTGGCAACCAGCAGAGTGGAAATGAGCGCGAGCGGAGTGACGAATATCTGTGCCACGAGATATTGGCGCGCAATGAAGAGCTCAGCCCCGAACTGGCATACGGCAATCACCAACACCATCTGCCATGGCGCCGGGCCGAGCCAGAGGATTCCGGCCAACACCAGCAACCCCAGCAGGGTCCCCACGATCCTCTGGATTCCCCGTTGCACCCGATGCCTTGTACTGCGCCCCACTAAGGGAACCACTGCCGCCACCATGGCCCAATAGCCGTGTCCGAACCCGAGCCGCTGCCCGGCCAAGGTAGCAAGCGTTCCAGCCAGCCCGGCAGCCACGAAGTAGCCTGAGCCTTCCAGCCAAGCTGCCCGGATTTCCTGGGGCAGCAGCCGGTCCGCCGCCGGTCGCTTCCAGGGCGTCCGGTGGCTCGGGACCACCCGTGCCGACATTCCGATCAGCAACGCCAACACCGCAGTCAAGACGGCGGCCAGCATCCCTTCCCAAAGCGGCGGCTGCTGGGGAACGGAGGCGATCGCGGCGAAAGCAAAAATATGGAAGAGGGAACCTGCCGGGCGAAGCCTCCACAGCGCAGTCACCACGGAGCAAAGAGCAGCAACCAACGTGGTGCCGAGCGTAAGGATCCACACGTACGCGTCCAAGCCCTGCGCGGCCCTGGCCGTCAGGGTGGCGAGCAGGATGATGCCCAGCAGCAGCGAACCGGCCCTGAGTTGGCTTCGAAAACGGTGGCTGTGGGGCTCGTTACGGCCATAGATATTCGTGAACGCCGCAAAGCTGGCGAAGACCACAAGGTCCAGTCGTCCGAACAACACGAGGGTGATCAATGGCAGGAAGACGCCCACCGCGCAGCGCACAGCCGGGTGATGGTCCTTGTTGCCGGGACCGATCCTGAACATCTCTGCCAGGGCGTTCAATGGATTGCCTGCCTCTTTGCTTCTCTTGAGCGCCGTACTGCTCAACTAATACTGCCCGACGGCGGCACTGGCATCCGCTACGAGCCTACGCCGGGAGGCTCCAGGCAGCCCGATCGCCTTCCGTTGAATGGTAGACCTTGAGCGTGAGCATTCGACGACGTTGACGGCGAGGCCGCCCATGGCGGCTTCCTTAGTTAGTTGTGGTCGGGTTGGGGGCGGGTGAGCGAGTTCCTCCGCGTGCTGCTCCTTCGTCGCTTTGACGCACGCTTCCGGAACCCACTCACCCGCCATGTAGCCGTCACCAGAGCGAACGGTCAATGTTCTCGCGTTTCAAAGGAGGCGACCAGAGGGCCCCTTCGGGCCCGGCCTCCGGCAGCATGCGTCTAAGGGAGCGTCACGTCCGCTCAGCGGGCGTCTACGCGACCGAGCACGCGGAGGATGCCGGCCCCACCGGGCAAGGCGACCAAAGACGGTCAGCCTAGGTTCGCGACGCCCGGGTAGAGCGGGTGCGCGGCGGCGAGTGCCTCCACGCGGT
>NZ_JARVRF010000010.1 GCF_030209835.1 Arthrobacter sp. efr-133-R2A-120
TACGCGATGCACGCCGGAGCGTCCGGACCCAGGCCCTGGTACCAGCGCGGCTCGCACAGGTACCGGTCCAGGTCCGCAGCCGCGTGCTGCACACGCTCTACGACTGCGGCGTCCGCTGCGAGCTCATGCAGTTCCTCGCGGCTGACCAAGCCCAGGAAGGTCATCGGGTCATATTTGCTTTGTTCCCAGGCCTCGGCGTTCAGCGCGGAGAACAATTCACGTGTCGGCAAATGCCACGACCAGCGCAGGTTCTTCGCCAATCGTGCCAACGGGGCGATTGCTTCCGGCAGAACCGTTCGTACAGTGAACCGTCGAATCGCTTTCACTTCCGGCCACCTTCGAACGCGGACAGAGCCGGTGTGGTCAACGTTTCCATGCGGGTACCTCCAAGAGGTTGTTGTGATGATTGGGGGATGTTGGCTAAGGGGTGGGCGCTCGGTGAGGAGGCTTCTACGGGCACCACCAGCGCAGGGCAAGCGCTTACATATTTAGAGCGGGCAACATTGGCCCCTCCGGCGCCCGGTCCTGAAACTCAGACGCAGATGGTGGTCGCCGACTTCCGTCCTCGCACTATTCCGGGCCTTGTCGGCCCTGTAATAAGGGGACGCGGTTGCTCGTGGACCCGTTGCGAAAGCTTAGGAATTCCCGTTCAGGGCGGGCTGACATCGACCGCATTTTCAACTCGGGGTATTGGTACCGAATGATTCCAAGCACGACTTACTTCCTTAGTCTCCGGGAACACTGATCGGTGACCATCCGCCATGTTGTATCAGGAGGAATCCCATCGCCGTTCGTCGACGCGCCTTGTCGACGCGGGTCGATGGCTCGACAGTAGTTGGCGGCGCAACGGTGTGTCAAATGTCACAATCACGTGTGATGGAACCGCGTAATGAATGCCTCGAATTCGCGGATTGCACCCGGCGGCGCGGTGATTCTATGGCTGGGTGGCGCGTGCCACGGCGGTGCTCCCGCGCAACGTCAGCACCGGTTCAGCGAGCCATTGCAGGGCATCTGCGCCCTCGCTCCTGAGGCGCCGGGTGAGGAATTGTGCTGCCTCGCGCCCCATGACGCCGGGTTCGGCGGACGCCGTCGTCAGGGCTGGCATGAAGCGCTCCGCTGAGCCGGCACTGGTGTTGATCGCGACAATGGAGAGAGACTCGGGGACTCGCCAACCGTGGGCCGCCGCCGCACCCAGAAGGCCTGCAGTAGCCGCTTCGTTGATCATCACGAGTCCGGTTGTTTCCGGGGACGCCTCAAGAATCCGTGCGAACACCTCGCGGCCGCCGGCAAGCGAGCTCGTTGCCGGGAACAGCCGTGCAGTGATCCCGTGCCGCGATGCGGCAGCTGCCACGGCATCCCAGGATCGGACCATCGGGCCGTATCCGCTCTCCAAGGACTCACGCGAATGCGTCACGAGGCCGATTTCCGTGTGCCCCAGGCTGGCGAGGTGCGACACTGCGAGCTCGCCCATGGCTTCAAAATCCGCGTCCACGAATGTCAAGCCCGCGGCATCCGCGGGCCGTCCGATCGTGACGAATGGAACCCCCGTTTCCAAAAGGACTGGAATCCGTTCGTCGAATGACCTGACTTCCATAAGGAGGATTCCATCCACCAGGCCTTGGGCCACGATCCGCTGCATCTCGCCCAGGTCGTCGGGGTCCATTGGCCACAGAAGAAGATGGTATCCGTCAACGCGCGCTTGTTCGGCAGCACCTTGGACGTATTCGAATTCCGTGGTGTTCATGCCTTGCTCCCCGACCGGGAAAATCAAGGAGACAATTCCGGTCCGTTTGCCGGCCAGACCCTGGGCGAGCAGGTTCGGCGTATAGCCAAGGTCGGACATGGCCTGCAGGATGCGCTCACGCGTTTCGGGCGCAATCGGCCGGACACCGCTGAGGGCATAGGACACGGTGCTCCTGGAAACGCCGGCTACCCGCGCAACATCGGCCATAGTTACCAAGGACTATCCCCCTGTATTGTCGGTGGCTGGTCAGCGATGGGCCCGCGAATCGCCGCAGTCCGCCAGGCGGCGATGCCCACCAATAGTAAACCGTAATCGGTTGGTAAAGTGACGCAGACATGCTGAACCCACTGTTGCATACACTCGGCGGCTACGCGAGGGTGCGCTCGGCCACTCTCGAGTACCGCGTGCTTAGAGCAACGCGGGGTCACTTACGGCCCATAAAGTCCGCTGGGACGGGCCGTAAGTGACCCCGCGTTGCGCTAGCCCCAGGCGCACCTCGCGGCCCGGCAACACACAAAAGGGAACCACCAGATCTGGTGGTTCCCTTTTGGTAAAAGCAGAGGCCCCGCCCGGAACTTTGAACCAAAGTCTCAGGCAGGGCCTCTATGGTGGAGCTGAGGGGACTCGAACCCCTGACCCCCTGCATGCCATGCAGGTGCGCTACCAGCTGCGCCACAGCCCCATATTTTCGCCGCTTCAGAGACCGTGAACTGGCTTGAAAACCTCATCCAGCTTTCGGATTCCTCCGAAGCAACTCAAATATCTTAGAACAGCATTTCCGAAAATTCCAAATCGGGCATATTCAGTTGGTTTGCGGCTTGGCGCCTAGGATTCCTCGACGGCAGGAGCCTTCGCCGAGGCGTCGTCACCGAGTTCCAGGTCCACAACCGGGCAGTCTTTCCACAGGCGTTCCAGCGCGTAGAAGACCCTGTCCTCGGAGTGCTGGACGTGCACCACGATGTCGGCGTAGTCCAACAGGACCCAGCGGCCTTCGGAACGCCCTTCGCGGCGTACCGGGCGGAGGTCCTGCTTGAGCAGTTCTTCCTCGATGCCGTCGACGATTGCGTTGACCTGGCGTTCGGTCGGGGCCGAGGCGATCAGGAAGACGTCAGTCAGGGCCAGACGTTCGCTGACGTCCAAGGCGATGATGTCCTCGGCCAGCTTGTCCGCTGCCGCCCGGGCGGCGTGGCGGGCCAAGAGGACGGATTGTTCATGTGCAGTCACGGGACTCCTTGTATGCGGCTTCGAGAATGAACGAAGCCTGTTCGGTGGCAAAAGCCGTTATGGTCAGCGGGAAAGTCCGCTGGTGATCATGATGATGCCCGCGATCAGGGCGATGGCTCCGATGCCAACGAGTCCAAGGACCAGAAGCCGGGTACGCTTGGCGCGCCCAAGTCCCGCCGTCGCGGCGTCGAGCGGTTCAAGTCCGTAAGCCGAACTTGCCGAAACGGGCGGATGTTCGGCCGCTTCCGCGAGTGCCCCACCGTCCGATGCGGAGCCCGACGCCGGGCGTCGACCAGCCGCTTTCGCAGCGGCCTCGGCGCGCGCCAGCACTCCTGCCCGGCCGCGCAGGCTCCGTGGCTTGCCCGACGCCGACTGCCCAGGCTTCAGTTTCGGAGCGGGGGACGTCACAAGGGGAACAAAGGTGGTGCCGGGCGGCTTCATGACGGGACGTTCGAGTCCCGGAACCTTGACGAATTCCAGGGGCGTCACCATGGCCAGGTTGCTGGCCACAGAAGGTTCAGCACGGACCGGACCAGCAGGACGGCTGTTCTGCTCAGCGAGCTTCTGCTTGGCCATCGCCCTCTTGTTGAGGATCGCCTCGCGTTCAGCCTGGGCGATTTGTTCAGCCAAAGCAACCGGATCGGCCGGCTCAGGGTCGGTTCCGGACACCTCGGATTCAGCCGCCGGGACTTTCTGCACGGCTGATTCCATTGCCGCGATGTGCTCAAGCTTGTTGGACTGATTGTTCGCCTGGGCAGCCAAGAGCTCGCGGGCCATCAAGGCCTGTTCCACCGTCATTTCCGGTGCACCGGGAGGGGGGCCTGCCGTAACGCGGACACCGCCGCCAGGCAACACGCCCGGGCGTTCAGGGCCGGGCTGCTGCTTGCCGGGAGTCTGCGCCAGGCTGCTGGATGTCCTCGGCCCGGATCCTGGTGCGGCCACCACGGGGATCGCCGAGGTGCCGGGGGCAACCTCCTCCTGCAATTGCTGCAGGCGCAACTGACGGCGCGTGGGTGGACCGCCGCGGGAAAGCTGCTGCTCCTTGTCCGCGAGTTCCTTGATGGCGCGGAGAGCTGCACGGTCGCGTGCACGCGCCTGGGAAGAACGTTCCGCGGAGGGTTTGGCGTCCAGCGGAGCATCGGCCACCCGGCGCACCCGATTGGCCGAAGCTCCACCGGACGCGTGGTTGGCGTCGTCGGTGGTAACGGCCTCGGCTACTCCGGGACTTGCGCCGGTTTCTTCCAGGCGTGCGTCCCGGGCTCGTCGAAGCTCGCGCCGGCTAGGGATGGGGGGCTGTTCCTGGCTCATTCAAAACTCACTCGGTACGGGCTTGGTGTTCTGATCCGGTCATAGCATGCAGGGGCTCCCCCATGCCGGGTTTGCCCGAGTACAGCTTGTATTTGGCGATGTACTGGACCACACCATCAGGAACGAGGTACCAGACCGGATTGCCTGCACCGACGCGGGCGCGGCAATCCGTCGAGGAGATCGCCATGGCGGGCACTTCCAGCAGGCTGACGTCCTCCCTGCCCATGCCATCAAGGACATGACCAGGCCGGGTGACACCGACAAAGTGCGCCAAGGACCAAAGCTCGTCGACGTCTTTCCAGGACAGGATCTGCGCCAGGGCGTCCGCGCCCGTGATGAAGAACAGGTCCGCATCCGGCCTCTGGGTCCGCAGATCCCTGAGGGTGTCGATGGTGAACGTGGGACCGGGGCGGTCCACGTCCACGCGGCTCACCGTGAAATTGGGGTTGGAAGCCGTGGCAATGACCGTCATCAAGTACCGGTGCTCAGCTTCGCTGACCTGCTTGTGCGACTTCTGCCAGGGCTGTCCGGTGGGCACGAAGACCACCTCGTCCAAGCGGAACTTGGCAGCAACCTCACTGGCAGCAACCAAGTGGCCGTGGTGGATGGGATCGAAGGTCCCACCCATCACGCCCAAGCGAAGTCGGCGCCCCGTTTCCTCGAAGGGTTTTGCGGCGGAAATGTTAGTGACCCAGCCCTGGGTGCTTGGCCGGGTGCTGCCGGTGCGGGTCTGAGTGCTCGTCGACTGCGTCGTGACGGTTGCCGAGGTTCGTGTAGGAGACTGCCACGAACATCAGGACCAGCAGGATGCAGAACATGGAGATGCCGAAGACGAAAGGAGGAACCCACAACGGCGCCGGCGCCTCGCTTTCGCCCCCTTGAGCGAGAATGGAAATGGCGATCTGCTGAAACTGCATTTTCTCCCCTAGCGGTTCAAAGGATTTCGACGGCGGATCCTCCCACCGTTCAGGACTTCTGTTCTATGTTACAGCGTCGCTAGCCCCGGACTTGGCCTTCACCTTGGACGATCCACTTCGTGGTGGTCAGCTCGGTGAGGCCCATGGGACCGCGTGCGTGCAGCTTCTGGGTAGAGATTCCCACCTCGGCACCGAGTCCGAGCTCGCCTCCGTCGGTGAAACGCGTGGAAGCGTTCACGATGACCGCCGCGGAGTCGATGTCCGCAATGAACTTCTCGGCGTTCGCCAGGTTGTTCGTCAGGATGGCTTCCGTGTGGCCGGTCGACCACTTGCGGATGTGCGCGACTGCCTCGTCGAGGTTGTCCACCATCGCAACCGCGAGGTCAAGGTCCATGTATTCCGTGGCCCAATCGACGTCGTCGGCCGGGACTGTTTCCACGGAACCGGACAGCGCCGCTTGAATCCGCGGATCGACATGCAAGGTGACCCCGGCGGCGCGCAAAGCGGTGGCAACGGCGGGCAGCACAGTGGATTTCGAGTGCACCAGGAGAGTCTCCACGGTGTTGCACACGCTTGGACGCTGGGTCTTGGCGTTAAGCAGGATATCGACGGCCATCTCTTCACTCGCGGATTCGTCGATGAAGATGTGCACATTGCCTTCGCCGGTCTCAATGACGGGCACGGAAGAGTTGTTCACCACAGTCTGAATCAGGTCCCGTCCACCACGGGGAATCAGCACGTCCACCCGGCCGCGGGCACGCATGAGGACGTTGGCGCCCTCGCGTCCGAATTGGTCCACGCTCTGGACGGCATCGGCCGGCAACCCAACGGATTCCAGCGCATCGCGGAGGATGGTCACAAGGGCTGCGTTGGTGTGCGCGGCAGCCGATCCGCCGCGCAGGATCACGGCATTGCCGCTCTTCAAGGCGAGCCCGGCGATGTCGACCGTGACGTTGGGGCGGGCCTCGTAGATCGCTGCGACTACTCCCATGGGCACGTTGATCTGGCGCAAGCGCAGTCCGTTGGGGAGGGTTTGGCCCCGGACGACGTTGCCGACAGGATCCGGCAAGCCTGCCAGGTTTTCAAGGGCAGCCACGAGGCCGTCGATGCGGGCAGGAGTCAAGGTCAGTCGGTCCAGCATGGCAGCGGAGGTGCCGTTGTTGCGGCCAGACTCAACATCCTTCGCGTTGGCGGCGAGGATTGACTCCTGCTGTTCCCCGAGGGCGGCGCAGATAGCGTGAAGGGCGCGGTCCTTCCAGGCACGGTTCGCCTGGGCCATACGACGCGCGGCCTGCCGCGAGCGGTCCGCGATCGAGTGCACGGCCGCCTCCACCTGCTCAGGGGTGAGCGGCGCGGTTCCCAGCTCCGGAGTTTCCGGCACCTGGGCGGCATTGCCGGAAGTCAGGGCGTCGGTCATCACAGGAGAATCAGGGGTAAGGGCCTCAGTCATTCTCCAAGTTTAGTGGAGCGGGAGGGCTGAACCAGTACGAGGTCGTCAACATGAACAACTACGCGGTCATATCCGCGGCCAAGGTCCTTGGCGAGTTCCTTGGTTGAACGGCCAAGCATGCGGGGAAGCTCTTCGGCGGAGTAGTTGACCAGCCCCCTGGCAATGACGGTGCCCTCGGCAGAAACCATCTCCACGGGATCGCCCGGCTCGAAGTCTCCCTGCACCGACGATATTCCGGCGGGCAGCAGCGATGTGTGGCGGTCGCGCACGGCTTTGACTGCGCCGTCGTCGAGCACTAAACGGCCCCGGACGGAAGCGAGGTGGGCCAGCCACAGCAGGCGCACGGGCTTGCGGTTGCCGTTGATGGCGAACCACGTGCCCACGTCCTCGCCGGCCAGTGCGGCGGCGGCATTGGCCGTGGACGTCACGAGGGCGTGGATGCCGGAGCCTGCGGCGATGGACGCCGCCTCCACTTTCGTGGTCATGCCGCCGGTGCCGACACCGGCTTTGCCGGCCTTGCCGATGGTCACGCCGACCAGGTCGGCGGGACCGGTGACGAGCGGAATGCGCTTGGCACCCAACGACGGCGGACCGTCATACAGGGCGTCTACGTCGGAAAGCAGGACCAACGCATCCGCCCGCACAAGGTGCGCCACCAAAGCGGCCAGGCGATCGTTGTCGCCAAAGCGGATTTCGTGCGTTGCCACGGTGTCGTTTTCGTTCACGACAGGCACGACGCCGAGGTTTAGCAGACGGTCAAGCGCCCGGTATGCGTTGCTGTGCTGGGTTCGCCGCATCAAGTCATCCGCAGTCAACAGGACCTGGCTGACCGTGACCCCGTGCGCCGCGAAAGCCTGCGAGTAGCGCGCCATCAAAAGCCCTTGGCCCACACTGGCTGCAGCCTGCTGCGTAGCGAGGTCCTTGGGACGCTTGGCGAGCCCGAGCGGTGCTAGACCCGCCGCGATCGCACCG
Source organism: Arthrobacter sp. efr-133-R2A-120 (assembly GCF_030209835.1). GTDB lineage: Bacteria > Actinomycetota > Actinomycetes > Actinomycetales > Micrococcaceae > Arthrobacter. The sequence continues at coordinate 7,616 of NZ_JARVRF010000010.1, forward strand.
GACGAGACCAGGATGATCTCCGTCCCGGAATTCCGCTTCTCGGCCAAGGCGTGGACGAGGGCAGTCAGCGCTTTTTCCGAGATGCCGCCTTTGATGCTGGTCAGCGAAGACGAACCTACTTTGACCACGATCCGCTTGGCGCCGGCCAGCGCCTGGCGTTCCGCGGCGTCGTCGCCTTCCGTGAATTCAGCGATACGGGCCGTGCTAGTCGTCATTTTCGGCTTCCAGGCCGCTTTCCTTCAGGGGCTGGGCTGCACGACGGCGGCTGACGGACTCCGTCCAGATGCCCGCCTTGCGCTCGGCCTCGAGCTCGGCCCGCGCGGCAGCCTTGGCCTCGCGTCGCTCGATCTGCTCATCGCGCTTCTGCGAACGTGTGGGACGGTCGCCGATGTCGGCAACACGGATGTCCGTGCCTCGAGGCGTCGCCAGGAGTTCGGCGCCCGCCATCATGGTGGGCTCCCAGTCGAACACGACGCCGTCCTCTTCACCGATCACCACGGTGTCGCCCGGAACGGCACCCATCTTGAACAATTCGTTTTCGATGCCGAGCTTGGCCAGGCGATCGGCCAGGTAGCCAATGGCTTCCTCATTGGTGAAGTCGGTCTGCTTGACCCAGCGGACCGGCTTCTCCCCCAGCACGCGGAAGAGCGGCTCGAGGTTCTTTTCTTCGCGGCGAATCTTGAAGCCGGACTCGTTGACGGCACGGGGGCGGAGGACGGGGGCTGCGACCTTGGGGGGCGCAATGGCCACGGCCCTGCGGGCGGCCATGACAATCTCGCCCATGGCGAAGCTCAGCTGGCGCAGGCCTTCATGGCTCGTGGCGGAAACTTCGAAGACGCGGTAGCCGCGCTGTTCCAGTTCGGGACGGACGAACTCTGCCATATCCCGGCCATCAGGCAGGTCCACCTTGTTCAGGACCACAAGCTTGGGGCGTTCGTTCAGGGGGACCACTTCGCCGTCGACACCGGCGTAGCTCATGTCCACGGCGTACTTGTCCAGCTCCTGCTCGATAATCGCAAGATCCGAGAGCGGGTCCCTGTCCGCTTCCAAGGTTCCGCAGTCCAGCACGTGCACCAGCGCGGCGCAACGCTCAACGTGGCGCAGGAAGTTGTGGCCCAGGCCCTTGCCCTCGCTCGCGCCTTCGATCAGCCCGGGAACGTCGGCAATGGTGAACCGGACGTCGCCGGCCTGGACCACGCCGAGGTTGGGGATCAAGGTAGTGAACGGGTAGTCGGCGATCTTGGGCCGCGCCGCTGACATCGCCGCGACAAGGCTGGACTTGCCTGCCGAGGGGAAGCCGACCAGCGCGATGTCTGCGATGGACTTCAGTTCCAGGACGATGTCGCTGGAGTCGCCTTCAATACCGAGGAGCGCGAAGCCGGGAGCCCGGCGCTTCTGCGAAGACAACGAAGAGTTGCCAAGGCCGCCCTGGCCGCCTGCAGCGGCGATGAACTCGGTGCCTTCACCGACAAGGTCAGCAAGGACAACGCCGTCCTTGGTCTTGACCACGGTGCCGTCCGGGACGGGAAGCACGAGGGTTTCGCCGTTCTTGCCGCCGCGCCAGTCGCCCATGCCCGGGCCACCGTTGGTTGCGTGGCGGTGCGGTGCGTGGTGGTAATCAAGCAAAGTAGTTGTCTGTGCATCGACGCGCAGGATGACGTCGCCGCCATTGCCGCCGTTGCCGCCGTCGGGTCCGCCGAGGGGCTTGAACTTCTCGCGCTTAACAGAGACACAGCCGTGGCCGCCTGTTCCGCCGGATACGTGAAGTACTACCCGGTCTACGAAGGTCGCCACGTGTTTCTCCTCTATGTGGAAATTACTGCTTGAAATGCGTTTGCCGGCTGATGCGCCGCCGCCCGCCCTAGTAAATTCTAGTGCGGTTTAAAAGACAGATGGAGCGGGCCATACGGCCCGCTCCACCCGTTCAGAACGTGTTATTACTCTGCAGCTGCAGCAGCAACGATGTTCACTACGCGACGGCCACGGCGAGTACCGAACTCAACCGCGCCTGCCTGCAGGGCGAACAGGGTGTCGTCGCCACCGCGGCCGACACCGGCGCCCGGGTGGAAGTGGGTGCCGCGCTGGCGGACGATGATCTCGCCTGCGGAAACGACCTGGCCACCGAAGCGCTTTACGCCGAGGTACTGGGCGTTGGAGTCACGACCGTTGCGAGTGGAGCTCGCGCCTTTTTTATGTGCCATTTGAAATGCCTGCCTTTAAATTCTGGGGAATCTGTTGAAAACCTGAACAGCAACCAGTGGTTACTTGATACCGGTGATCTTGATCTTGGTCAATTCTTGACGGTGACCCTGGCGCTTCTTGTAGCCGGTCTTGTTCTTGAACTTCTGGATGACGATCTTCGGACCACGGAGGTCTTCGAGGATCTCAGCCGTAACCTTGACCTTGGCCAGATCCGCAGCAGCGGAGGTGACCTTGTCACCGTCCACCAGGAGCAGTGCGGGCAGCTCAAGAGTGCTGCCGGCTCCACCGGGGACGCGGTTCAGGGTTACGTAGTCTCCAACGGAAACCTTTTCTTGGCGGCCGCCTGCGCGGACAATCGCGTACACCACTTGGGCACTCACTTCTCTCGACGTTTATTACTAAATTTGCGTGCGGAACCCCGATCCGAAAACGGGCCTGGTTCACGCTGTGCCTCAACGCCGTGGACTCCGGTACGGAATCCATGAGTCATCCCTTGAACAGTTCCAAATGAAACGTCAATTCCAAATGAAAGGTCTCTAGGGGCATAACCCAAGTGTTGGCGTAAGCACCGAAGATCTAGATTACGCTAGTTTCGCCTTCGGCTGCAAATGAGGCCAGGTCCGGAGGCTGCCACGTGATGGCTGCCACAGACTGGCTATGCCGCCATCCGGTACCGTGCCCGTCCACCTTACCCTGCCCGCCGGGAAAAGCTCGGATCCTCACCCCGACACGCTGCGGCGCCTGCCGAAACAGCCCTTCATCCCGTCCCTCCGCGACAGGAACCAAGGTCAGCTGTGCAGCCTTGGAGCATCGAAGAACGCAGTTTCATAGCGGCAGGATTGGGAGAAAGCCTCCATCATGGCCGCGCGCTCGGCCGGTGAGGCAGCCTGCGCGGCGGCATCCGTGAGGTCGATCGCCTTGCGGGTGGCCTCTGCGAACGCCTCGTCTGCGTAGGTGCGCAGCCAGTCGGCGTAAGGGTGCTCGTCCGACGCTCCTGCCTGGACATAGCCACGGTGGAGCTGCTGTCCGACCTCGGCGTACAACCAGTAGCAGGGCAGTACTGCAGCCAGCAGCACGGCATAGCTGCCCGACGCCGACGCCGCCAGCAAGTGGTCCACATAGGCCTTGGTGACGGGGCCCAGTTCTCGGCTTCCCTGGCGTCCGCTAAGCCAATTCCGATGCAGCTCGGACTCGACTTCGAGGCACATCTGCGAGCCGCGGGCCCAGAACAGCTGTTCGTTTTCGCTGGGGGCGAGCGCACTTGCACGCGCCAGGACCCGGGAATAGCCGTTGAGATAGATGGCATCCTGCGACAGGTAATAGCTGAACTGCGCTTCGCTGAGCCCACCGGTTTGCAAGTCCTGGATGAAGTCCAGGCCATAAATGGCCGCAAGCTCCGATTGGGCGGCGTCCCACATCCGGACCGCGAAGTCCCCCGGCTGAAGGGAGTGCTGGAGAGTGTGGAAATGATGGATGGGCCCGTTGCCCTTCCCCACTTCCAGCCTCTCGGATTGGGTCAGCGCCTCCTGAAGCCAGGGCTTGACTTCACGCAGGGCAGACTCCCAATCGCCGAGCCGCGCTTTTGCCGTCGCCATCGCAGACGACAGGGAACATCCCGTGCCATGGCTGTTGCGGGTCTCCACGCGTTGGCCGGCGAATTCCACCACGTCCTGGCTCAGGACTCCCCCGGTGTTGACCAGCGCATCGGGGCAGCCGGATCCTTGCAGATGGCCTCCCTTCACCAGGACGGTGTTTCCGCAGGCAGCGGCCAGACGTTTGCCTTGCTCCAACGCCGATGCCCAGTCGGTGGCAACAGGCTCGCCAAGCAGCATGGCCAATTCAGGAAGGTTGGGGGTCACCAAGTCGGCGAGGGGCAGAAGTTCCCGCAGTGCGGTTTCAGCGGACTCCGCGAGGAGCCGGTCGCCACTGGTCGCGATCATCACCGGATCCAGTACGACGACGGCGGGGCGCGCCTCGCCGAGCCAGCGGCGGACTTCGTGGATGACGGCCGCGTCCCCGAGCATGCCGATTTTGACGGCATCAACGGTGATGTCGTCGCTAATGGCATCCAATTGCTGCCGCAGGAACTCCACGGGAGGCACGTGAACGCCGGTGACTCCCTGCGTGTTTTGTACTGTGAGTGCCGTGATGACGGCCATGCCGTAACCGCCGTTGGCGGCAATGCTCTTCAGGTCAGCTTGGATCCCGGCACCGCCCGACGGATCCGAGCCGGCAATGCTGAGGACCCTGGGGATAGGGCGCTGGACGGCCTTGAGCGGGTAGACAGCCGAGTGTGCTGAAACAGTCATTCGAGACATCCCTTCGCCGGTGCTAACCGGACAGGTTCAACGGGTCTGGTCTCAGCCGGCTTGGTGCGCGGCACCCCGTGTCAGTCCCCTAGCTTAACCCGGATCACACCTCGCCCGCTGAAATCTCCCTTCGTAACCGCACTGTCGGGAGGTCCGGCAAATGGGCCGGCAAATGGGCCGGCAACGCCGAAGCCCCGGCGGTTTCCGCAAGAGCGGGAACGGCCGGGGCTTCGGACTGGGTACTGCGTTTAGAGTTCGGACTTGGGCACGCCGACTCCGAGAATGATCGGTTCTGCTGCCGCCGTCGACTTGGCCGGAGCGGCGTCGGGCGCCTTGGCCTCGTGCGCGGCCCCACCGGAGGCAGCGGCTGCAACCTCGTGGTGCTCCACGTTGGTGGCGTTGGCGGCACCCTGGGCACGGCTGGCACTACGGTTGCGGCGGCCCCGGCGTCCACGCGAAGCCGACTCCAGGGATTCCCCGCTTGCAACGGCCGCGGGAGCCTCTGCGGGCGCTTCCCGGGACTCCGTTGCGGCCGTCGCGGTGTCCGGAGCTTCTCCGAGGCCCGCGAATGCCTGCGCCAACAGATCCAGGCTCATGGCAGGAGCGCCACTCGCCGGCTCTTCTTCGTGGTGGACGAAAGGCAACGCCACTTCCTCGCCGCCGAATCGCAGCACAGGCTTCGAGCGTTCCTCGCTACCCGAAGCAGCGGCAGGAGCCGAGACCGGGGCCGCGGGTGCCTGCAGAGGGGTTGCTTCCGCTGCGTGCCCGTCGGCGAGCAATTCCGCCGCGTGGTGGAGTTCGTCGTCGTGCAGGTGGGCAGCGTGGGCCGCAGCCGCGATGGTCGCAAGGGCTGCGCGGGTGGCTGCCTGGCGGTTCGGATCAGTGGATTCCACGGAGTGGACCGGCACAGGAGGGGTGATCGGGAGCTCGGAAGTCCCTTGCCCTGTCCCCCTGCCGCGGCGGCGCTTGCGCTGCTCCGGGCGGACGGCCGGGAGTGACTCCGTGCGCGGGTGGTGGTGTTCAGCGGCCACCACGTTGGCCCGGCGATGCTCCACGGGCTCGTCATGCGTGACAATTCCGCGCCCTGCGCACGTTTCGCACTGCTCGCCGAAGACCTCAAGCAGGCCGGTGCCCATGCGCTTGCGGGTCATCTGGACCAATCCAAGCGACGTCACTTCCGCGACCTGGTGCTTGGTGCGGTCCCGGCCGAGGCACTCGACCAGGCGGCGCAACACGAGATCGCGGTTGGATTCCAGGACCATGTCGATGAAGTCGATGACGATGATTCCGCCGATGTCGCGCAAGCGCAGCTGGCGGACCACTTCCTCGGCGGCCTCAAGGTTGTTCTTGGTGACGGTTTCTTCGAGGTTGCCACCGCTGCCGGTGAACTTTCCGGTGTTGACGTCAACAACCGTCATGGCCTCGGTGCGGTCGATCACGAGCGAACCACCGGAGGGCAGGAAGACCTTGCGCTCCAATGCCTTGTGGATCTGTTCGTCCACGCGCCATGCCGAGAAGATGTCCTGATCCGACGTCCACTTTTCGAGACGTCCCACCAGATCCGGCGCCACATAGGTGACGTAGGCCTCGATGGTGTCCCAGGCTTCATCGCCGGAAACGATGAGCTTGGAGAAGTCCTCGTTGAAGACGTCGCGGACAACCTTGATGGTGAGGTCCGGTTCGCCGTACAGCAGTTCCGGGGCCAGGATCTTGGTGGATGTGGACTGGCTTTCGATGCCTTCCCACTGGGCCCGCAGGCGGTTGATATCGTGCGTCAGTTCTTCCTCGGAAGCACCCTCGGCGGCGGTGCGGACAATGACGCCCGCGTTCTCGGGGAGGCGGTCCTTGAGGATCTTCTTCAGACGGTTGCGCTCGACGTCGGGCAGCTTACGGGAGATGCCGGTCATGGAACCGCCGGGCACGTACACAAGGTAGCGGCCGGGAAGCGAAATCTGGCTCGTCAGGCGTGCGCCCTTGTGGCCCACGGGGTCCTTGGTGACCTGGACCAGCACGGAGTCGCCTGATTTCAGGGCGTTTTCGATGCGGCGCGGCTTGCCTTCCAGGGTGACGGCATCCCAGTTGACTTCACCGGCGTACAGCACGGCATTGCGGCCGCGTCCGATGTCGATGAATGCGGCTTCCATCGACGGCAGCACGTTCTGGACCTTGCCCAGGTAGACGTTGCCGATCAGGGAATCCTGCTGTGTCTTGGACACGAAGTGCTCCGCGAGCACGCCGTCTTCCAGGACACCGATCTGGATCCTGTCGTCGCGCTGGCGAACGATCATCTGGCGGTCGACGGACTCACGGCGAGCCAGGAATTCGGCCTCGGTGATGACCTGGCGGCGGCGGCCGGTCTCGCGGGACTCGCGGCGGCGCTGCTTCTTGGCTTCAAGGCGAGTAGAGCCCTTGACGCTCGTGACGCGGTCCGAGCTGCTGGTGGTCTCAACGTGTGCGCGGGGAGCGCGGACACGGGTGACAGTGTTGGGGGGATCGTCGTCTCCGCCGCCCGTCAGCTCCAGGTCCTGGTCACCACGACGCCGGCGCCGACGGCGACGGGAGGTCACGCCTTCTTCGAGCGCCTCCTCGGTACCGGCTTCTGCCTCGTCCTCGGATTCCGCAGAGGTTTCTTCTCCTGCTTCGTCACGCTCGGTGCCCCGGCGTCCGCGACGGCCACGGCTGCGACGCCGACGGCGGCTGCCGGCCTCGTCCAGTTCGTTGTCCTCGGAAACTTCCTCAGCTTCGGCCCGCGGTTCTTCTTCGACGACGGCCGGCCGGACAACTGCGCTCAGGTCCGGTGCCTGGAAGATCATGGACGTTACGGAGGCAGGCTCCAGGAACAGCGACGCGATCGGGCTCGCAGCTTCCGCCTCGGCGGCCGGCGCCTCGGTGGTTTCCTCGGGCGTAATCTCCGCAGCCGGAGCTTCTTCAGGCGCAGTCTCCGCAGCGGGCGCTTCCTCGGGCGCAATCTCCGGAGCGGGCGCTTCGACCGCTGCTTCTTCGGAAACGGGCTCGGCGCTCTTTGCCCTCGTCGTGCGACGGCGGCGGACCGGCTTTTCGGGGGCGGTTTCGGCCTCTGCTGCTACACCAGGCACGACGGCGGCGGCAGCCTCCGTCGCCTCACCAGCTTCCGTCGGAGCTTCCTCAGCGAAACCTGGCAACGGCTCCGGAGTTTCTACCTTCTTTCGAGCCCTGCTACGCCGGACAGGGGCCTTGGGGTCTTCGGTGTCCGCCGACTCGGCGAGCGGCTCAACGGTGGCTGCGGCAGCTCCGGCGTCGGGGGTTTCGTCCGCGGCGACCGTCTTCGGTGCCGCCTTGCGCCGGGTGCGGGTGACCTTCTTGGGTGCTTCAGTGGTCTCGGTGGACGCCGCATCTTCGGCGGCGGCTACAACTTGCTCGTTATCCATATGTGGCAACACTCCTGCCCTTGCGCAACCGCCACATCCGGTGCCCAGAGGGGCAATATTGTCAAAACCCGCAGGCGTTGACAGAAGTCAGTAGTAGTCTTTCCGGTTCGCACCAGCATGGGGGTGCGGCATCCACGGAAAGCCGGCTTCGCTCCAAACCCGTTGTTCTAATGCCACAACCAGGTGCCGTCCATTGTCACTGCGGGCCTACCGGGGATCATTGGATCCTGGGCATGCCCTGCATATGACTGGCGGTCTTGGGAACAAGATACCGGACCGGATTCCGCATGTGGATCGGCTTCCGGCCATGTTCATTCTCTCACACGCCCGCACTCCCGGCAGGAAGCACACCCTGAAAGCTTCCGTGCCGCCGCCCTCCCTGGGCAGAAGCTTTCAGCCGCCGCGGCTAGAATCCTCCCAAGAGCAGTCCCCGGCCGTGCGCCGGGCCTTCCAGAAAAGGACAGCCAACCATGCCGAGCCCCGCCAGCCCGAACCTGGCCAACAACGATGCCCGCTCCCGGCAGGAGAAAACCGGGAAAACCCCCGACGGGAAGGACGCCGCCGACGCAGCCTTGCCGCGCATGGTCCGCGACCGTCCCTTTGCGTGGCTCCTCCTCGCCACCGGCGCCATCGCATGGCTTGCATCCGGGTCGCTCGTGCTGGAAAAGCTGCAGGTTCTGATCGATCCCAACCATGTAACGGCCTGCGACCTCAATCCCTGGGTATCCTGCGGCAGCGTCATGAAGACACCGCAGAGTTCAGTTTTCGGCTTCCCCAACATGTTCATCGGCATCGTCGCCTTCGCCGTGATCATCACCACCGCCATGGCGATCTTTGCCGGGGCCAAGTTCGCGCGTTGGTACTGGATCGGACTGCAAACCGGCATCACACTGGGCTTCATCTTCATCGTCTGGCTATGGTCCCAGGCACTGTATGTCATTCACATCCTGTGCCCGTTCTGCATGGTGGTGTGGGCCTGCATGATCCCGCTCTTCGTCTTCGTGACCATCAGGAACGTAGCGCACGGCGTCATTCCAGCGCCCGCACGCCTGGCCAAGATCCTCAGCGAGTCCGGTTGGATCATCTCCGCGCTGCTCTACGTTGGCGTGATCGCGAGCATTTTCTTCGCCTTCATCAATGTCTTCATCGGTACCTCGGGATACTGAGCACGTATCCCTCATTTGAGCCATTAACAGCCGAAGGGGCCCATGTTCGCGTGAACATGGGCCCCTTCGGCTGTTTGGCGTGGCTGGAAGCTACGCGCCGAACCAGATCTTGATCTCGCGCTCGGCGGAATCCACCGAATCGGAACCGTGGACCAGGTTCTGCTGCACGGCCAGGCCCCAGTCACGGCCGAAGTCGCCGCGGATGGTGCCGGGCGCCGCCGTCGTCGGGTCCGTGGTTCCCGCAAGGGAACGGAAGCCTTCGATTACGCGGTGGCCCTCGAAGATAGCAGCGACAACCGGGCCGCTGAGCATGAACTCGACGAGCGGCTCGTAGAACGGCTTGCCCAGGTGCTCTTCGTAGTGCTGCTCCAGCAGTTCGCGGGTGGCGTTGACCTTCTTCAATTCGGCCAAGGAATAGCCCTTGGACTCGATGCGGGCGAGGATGCTGCCGCTCAAGTTGCGGGCGACGCCGTCGGGCTTGATCAGTACAAGGGTGCGCTCAATGCTCACGGTTGCTCCAATGTTGAGTGTGTGGGTTTCCCAGCCAGTTTACGGGGTTTCGCTCAGGCGGACTGCCCGGCAGAGTCTTCCCCATGGGTGGCGTTCCATTCGGCTTGCTCACGATCACGCTGGGCGTTCTCGCGGTCGATCCGCATGCCGGCACGGATGCCGTACCACCAGCAGGCCGCGAACAGGACGCCCACCACGAACATCGTGGGCTCGACGAAGCCCGAAAGAACCAAGACCAGCTGCAATACCCAGCCGACACCGATGCCCCACGGCTTGCTGAGCACGGCACAGGCCAGGATCAGCACAACGCTCAGCGTAATGCCGAATGTCAGGATCAGGGCTGGCTGCACCTCTCCACGCTTCAGTCCGAATACAGCCAAGGTGGCGAAGAACGCGACGAAGGCCTCCAGGAGCAGCACGGTCGAAGCGAACATCACCTTGGTGGAGCGGCGCTTCTTGGGCATCCCGGGCCGCCATTCGCGCTGGGCTTTGGTGAGTTTGGCCACGCTCAGGAACCAACCTTCCCGAGGAGCATGCGGGCTTCGGCCACCACAGTGATGGAGCCCGTGACGAGGACGCCGCCAGCCAGGTCATCGTTTGCTTCGGCACGCTCCACGGCCCACTCGATCGCGTCATCCAGCTTCTCGGCAATGTGGACGTTATCCGCACCGAAGCCAAGGTCGACGGCGAGATCTGCCAGTTGCGCGGCCGGGATGGCCCGCGGCGAGCTGGACTGCGTGAAACAGAACTCCTCTGCCAATCCACCCAGGGATTCCTTGAGCTGCCTCAGGATTTCTTCCGCGTCCTTTTCCTTCAGGATTCCGAGGACAACCACCAGCTTGCTGAAGCTGAAAGCCTCTTCAATTGCCTCTGCCGAGACGCGGATGCCATCCGGGTTGTGGGCGGCATCCACGATGATCGTGGGAGCGGTGCGCACCACCTCGAGACGGCCCGGCGAGCTGACGTTGCCGAAAGCTTCCCGCAGCACGTCGCCGTCGAGTTCCTTCTCGCCTCCACCAAGGAATGCCTCCAGGGCAGCGACGGCGACTGCGGCGTTCTCGGCCTGGTGTGCGCCGTGCAAAGGAAGCAACAGGTCCTCATAGCGGCCTGCGAGCCCCTGGATGCTCAGCACTTGGCCCCCGACGGCAACGCTGCGGGACTCGACGCCGAATTCGACACCCTCGAAGCGGAATGGCACGCCGGCCTCGCGCGCCTTCTCAAGCAGCACTTGCGCGGCGTCCACGGGCTGGGCAGCGCTGATCAGGAAGCCGCCCGGCTTGATGATTCCGGCCTTCTCGCGGGCGATATCCTCGGTGGTGTCGCCGAGGAGATCAGTGTGGTCGAGGGAAATCGGAGTCACAACGGAAACCTGTCCGTCACCCACATTCGTGGCATCGGTGATGCCGCCCAGTCCCACTTCAATCACGGCGACATTGACGGGTTGGTCCGCGAAGATCGCGAAGCCCAGAATGGTGAGGCACTCGAAGTACGTGAGCCTGGGCTGGCCATCGGCTTCGAGTTCCTTGTCCACGATCTCGAGGTACGGACGGATCTCGTCCCAGATCCGGACAAAGGTCTCATCGGAAACCGGCTCGCCGTCGATGCTGATGCGCTCGGTAACCTTCGACAGGTGCGGACTCGTGTAACGGCCCGTGCTCAAGCCGTGGGCACGAAGCCCCGCCTCGATCATGCGGGCGGTGGATGTCTTGCCGTTGGTGCCCGTGATGTGGATGATCGGGAACGCCTTGTTGGGCTCCCCCAGCACGTCCATGGCCCGGTAAAGGGGCGCCAGCCGCGGCTCCATTTTGTTTTCCGGGGCGCGGCCCAGGAGTTCGGCGTAGACGCTTTCTACGGAGAATTCGTCGCTCATGTTCTAGGCCTCGATCTTGGTAACGGTGATCTGCGGCTCGACGGCGTCGCCGGAGACGACGGGGTCGAGCTTGAGGGACAGGGTTTCGGTCTTGACCAGCTCTTCGTTGGCGCGCAAGGCGTCAACAACGTCGTGGACTGCCAGGACTGTGGTGTGGATGCGGTCGCTGACGTTGAGTCCTGCGTCCTTGCGGGCCTGCTGGATGGCACGGACCATGTCCCGCGCCAGGCCTTCGGCAGCCAGTTCCGGAGTGACTTCGGTGTTCAGGACCACGAAGCCACCGCCCGGAAGGACAGCGACGGCCGCGGACGAACCGTCAGCAGATTCCGCGACGACGGTCTCAAGCGTGTACTCCTGCGGTTCCAGCTCAAGGCCGCCTGCCGTGACAACCCCTGCATCGGAAACAGACCAGTCGCCGGACTTGGAACCCTTGATGGCCTGCTGGACGTTCTTGCCCAAGCGCGGACCTGCCGCGCGGGCATTGACCACAAGCTTCTGCTCGATGCCGAATTCCTCCGGCGACGCCGTGGCGGCGTCGAGGAGGCGGACGGAACGCAGGTTCAGCTCATCCGCGACGACGGCGGCGAAGCCTTCCAGCGCATCAGCACCGGGTGCCACCACCGTGAGCTCCTGCAGCGGCAGGCGGACGCGAAGGTTGGCGGCCTTGCGCAGGCTGGAACCCGTGGAGCAGATCTGCTGGACACGGTCCATCGCCTCGACGAGTCCGGGGTTTGCCGGGAACAGCGAGGCCTCGGGCCAGTCAGCCAAGTGCACGGAGCGCCCGCCGGTCAGGCCGCGCCAGATCTCCTCGGAAACGAGGGGAAGCAGTGATGCCGAGACACGGCAGACGGCCTCGAGTGCCGTGTAGAGGGCGTCGAAGGCGTCGGTGTTCTCGTCGAAGAAACGCTGACGGCTGCGGCGAACGTACCAGTTGGTAAGCATGTCCAGGTAGCTGCGCAATTCATCGCAGGCTCCTGAAATGTCGTACTCGTCCAAGCTGGAAGTGATGTTGCGGACGAGGTCGCCGGTATTTGCCAGCAAGTACTGGTCCAGCGTGTCCGTGTAGCCGTCGTAGCGCAGTTTGGCGTCATAGCCGGCGCCTCCATTGGAGGCGTTCGTGTACAGCGTGAAGAAGCTGTAGACATTCCACAGCGGCAGGATGACCTGGCGGACGCCGTCGCGGATTCCCTGTTCGGTGACTACGAGGTTGCCGCCACGCAGGATGGGGCTGGACATCAGGAACCAGCGCATGGCGTCGGAACCGTCGCGGTCCAGGACCTCGGAGACATCCGGGTAGTTGCGCAGGCTCTTGGACATCTTCTGCCCGTCGGAGCCCAGGACGATGCCATGGCTGATCACATTGCGGAAGGCCGGCCGGTCGAAGAGTGCCGTGGACAGGATGTGCAGCATGTAGAACCAGCCGCGGGTCTGCCCGATGTACTCGACGATGAAGTCTGCCGGGTTGTGGGTGTCGAACCATTCCTCGTTCTGGAACGGATAGTGCACCTGGCCGTAGGGCATGGAGCCCGAGTCGAACCAGACGTCCAGGACGTCCTCGACCCGGCGCATGGTGGACTGGCCCTCTTCCGGCGAGCGCGGGTCGTCCGGGTTGGGCCGGGTGAGTTCGTCGATGAACGGGCGGTGCAGGTCAACTTGGCCGTCGTTGTTCATCGGAAGGCGGCCAAAATCGGCTTCCATCTCGGCGAGCGAGCCGTAGACGTCGGTGCGCGGATATTCGGGGTCGTCGGACTGCCACACCGGGATGGGCGAGCCCCAGTAACGGTTGCGGCTGATGGACCAGTCGCGGGCGTTGGCCAGCCATTTGCCGAACTGTCCGTCCTTGACGTTGCCCGGGATCCAGTTGATCTCCTGGTTCAGTTCGGACATGCGGTCCTTGAACTTGGTGACCTCCACGTACCAGGAGGACACTGCGCGGTAGATCAGGGGGTTGCGGCAGCGCCAGCAGTGCGGGTAGCTGTGCTCGTAGCTGGCCTGTCGGACCAGGCGGCCGCCGGAACGCAGTGCCTGTGTGATCGGCTTGTTGGCATCGAATACCTGCAGCCCGGAGATTTCGGCGAGCGGTCCGTGTGCGAACAGGTGGAGGAACTTGGCGCCTTCGTCGACGGAGAGCACCACGGGGATACCCGCGTCCTCACAGACTTTCTGGTCGTCTTCACCGTAGGCCGGGGCCTGGTGAACGATGCCCGTACCGTCGGTGGTAGTGACGTAGTCCGCCACGAGGAAGCGCCAGCCGTTCTGCGTGCCGTATTTCTCGGTGTCGGAGAAGTAGTCCCAGAGCGGCTCGTATTCCAGTCCGGCCAACTCGGTGCCCGCGTAGCTTGCCGTGACGGCGGCGGTGGCGGCAGCACCGCCATCGGCACCATCACCGTACCCCAGATCCTTGGCGTAGGTGCCGAGAAGATCGGCGGCCAGCAGGAAGCTGCCCGTCACCGGAGCCTCCGCGGAGGCGGCCTTGATCCCGTTGGGACCGGCCGGAACCACGGCGTAAGAGATGTCGGGCCCGACGGCGAGCGCCAGGTTGGTGGGCAGCGTCCAGGGGGTCGTGGTCCACGCGAGCGCCTGCACGCCTTCAAGGGACTTGGAGAGTTCCGACTCCCCTGCCTTGATGGGGAAGGTCACGGTGACGGTCTGGTCCTGGCGGTTCTTGTAGACATCGTCATCCATGCGCAACTCATGGTTGGACAGCGGCGTCTCGTCCTTCCAGCAGTACGGCAGGACGCGGTACCCGTTGTAGGTGAGGCCCTTCTCGTGGAGCTGCTTGAAGGCCCAAAGGACAGACTCCATGTACTCGACGTTGAGGGTCTTGTAGTCGTTGTCGAAGTCCACCCAGCGTGCCTGGCGCGTGACGTAGCTCTTCCATTCGTCTGCGTACTTCATGACGGAGGCACGGCAGGCGTCGTTGAACTTGTCGATGCCCATCGCCTCGATCTGCGTCTTGTCCGTCATGCCCAGTTGCTTCATGGCTTCGAGTTCAGCGGGCAGGCCGTGGGTATCCCAGCCGAAGCGCCGTTCGACGCGCTTGCCGCGCTGGGTCTGGTAACGGCCTACCAGGTCCTTGGCGTAGCCGGTCAGGAGGTGGCCGTAGTGGGGCAGTCCGTTGGCGAAGGGAGGACCGTCGTAGAAGACGAACTCGTTGCTGCCGGGGTGCCCGCCGGGCAGATCAGCGCTGCGGTTGTCGATGCTGGCCTGGAAGGTGCCGTCTTCATCCCAGTACTTGAGGATGCGCTCTTCGATCTCCGGGAACTTCACGGAGGCGGACACGCCTGTTGAGGTGCCGGACGGAGTTGTGGAGGCCTTGGGGTAATACGTCATCTCTTCATCCTGGGTTGAGCCGGTGAACACAAAGTTTCATTCAGGATGCGAGGACGGCGCCAGCTGCGTTGTTTCCAACAGCGCCGGTACCGCGGTACCACCTCACTTACCGGCGCCAACTCTGCTCCTTTTGGAAAGGAGCTGATCCGGCGTCGGCCGCTCATTGCTGCTGTGACGGGCTTACCCGTCCGGTTCTACTGACTCCCGTAGTGGCGGGGGCGTTCTTCCGGAAGCTCACCGGTGATGTCCGGGTCAAAGCTTGTGCCACAAGTCTAGCGGCAGCGGCGCCGCGAGCTCCACTTGGGGGATGGGGCGCGCGACGCCGGGACCTTAGCCTTTGCGGATCAACTTGTGGGTGGCGGCCTGCGCCACCGGGCGGACGATAATCTCGTCCAGGTTGATGTGGTGCGGCAATGAGACGGCGTACTTGACGACGTCGGCGACGTCTTCCGGCGTGAGCGGCTTCTCGACGCCGGCGTACACCTTGGCTGCCGCTGTGGCATCGCCGAGACGGTTGAGCGCGAATTCCTCCGTGCGGACGAGCCCGGGTGCCACCTCGATGACGCGGATGTTGTTCTCGGCTTCCTCCAGGCGCAGGGCGCCGGTCATGGCGTGCTGGGCGAACTTGGCCGCGTTGTACCCGCCGCCGCCCTCGTAGGCAGTGAATCCCGCCGTCGACGTCAGGTTCAAAACGGTGCCCTCGCCGTTGGCCCGCAGCATCGGCAGGAAGGCCCGGGTCAGCTTCAAGGTGCCGAGCACGTTGACTTGGTACATCCAGTCCCAGTCTTCGGTCTGCGCATTGGCCAGGGTGTCTGCGCCCCGTGCGCCGCCGGCAATGTTGATGAGCGTGTCTGCTCCGCCTGCCTCGGTGACGGCCGAGAGCAAGGCCGCGACGTCGTCGTCATTGGTGATATCCGCGGCGAACGGCACAGCGCCGCTCTCGGCGCCGAGTGCCTCGAGCCGTTCCGCACGGCGGGCGACGGCGAATACCTTCCATCCATCTGCGGCGAGGGCCCGCACTGTGGCTTCGCCGATTCCCGTGCTGGCGCCGGTCACTACTGCGGTCTTCGTCTGTACTTCCTCAGTCATGGCACCACCCTAACGTGGTTCACCGGGAGAAACCGCACGGCCAAGAATGTGGGCGATCGGCGGGGACAGTGGTCCGGCAGAGAAGCCGAAACGCTCGCTCTGCAGCACCTGGAAGCCGGCGTCGCCGATCGCCTGAAGGGTATTGCGGTTGGGATGGCAGCCTCCGGCCACGTGCTGCCAGACCGGAGTGAGCAGATCCTCGACGGCTGCGAGAAGCCTCTTGTCCGAGCGGACATGCTCGTAGAACGCCAAGGTTCCGCCGGGCCGAAGCACGCGGCGGATTTCCGCCAACGCGGCCGCTTGGTCCGCGACGCTGCAGAGGACAAGACTGACCACGACGGCGTCCGCCTCACCGTCGGCCGCCGGAATGTTCTCGGCGGTTCCTGGAACAACCGTGACCGGTACAGCCGCGAGCCGGGCCTTAGCTCGAGCAAGCCCCCTGAGGTAGTCATCGGGCTCAACCGCGAGGACGCTTTCCACGGTGGCCGGGTACAGGCCGAACGACGAGCCCTCGCCGGCGCCGACCTCGACGACGCGGCCCCGGAGGTCGGACAGCAAGCTGCGCCGGTGCTCGTTGCCGCCGCGCATGTTTATCGCGGGAACCGCCCGGGCGTAGGCCCGCGCAAAGCGCGGATGCTGCGGCGTCATGTGTCCGCCGCCCCGGTACGCAGCAGGAACTCCCGCAGCACGCGGGCGTGGTTGACTTCAGGATCCCTGGCGCCGTAGAGCAGCGTCACACGCTTTTCCGCGGCGGCCAGCTCCAGCACCTGCTCCACGGCAGGATTCTGTTCCAGCTCGGCCAGGTAAGCGCGGCGGAAGTCCTCGAATCGCTCCTGCATATGGGCAAACTCGGTGCGCAGCGGCGGCGAGGGAGCGATCTCCTTGAGCCACAGATCCAAACGGGCGCGTTCTTTGGATACCCCTCGCGGCCAGAGCCGGTCCACCAGAACCCGGTAGCCGTCGTAGTCGGCTGCTTCGTCATAGATGCGCTTTATCACCAGAACGTCCTTGAGTTCCGCCATGAGCCGCATGCTACTGCACGTCCGCGTGCCACGGAACAAAGGGCGCCATGAAACAATTGGCCCATGGCTGAATCAACGCAGGGTACAGACACGCCCGCCACCGCCCCCATCAACGTTCCCGACAAGCCGGCCCTTGAAGGCCTTGAGGCTGCCTTGACGCAGCGCTGGCTGGACGAAGGAACCTACAAGTTCAACCCGGACACCACCCGGGAGCAGGTCTACTCGATCGACACTCCCCCGCCCACCGCATCCGGTTCGCTCCACGTGGGCCACATGTTCTCGTTCACGCAGACGGATGTCCAGGCCCGCTACATGCGCATGACCGGCAAGAACGTCTTCTACCCGATGGGCTGGGACGATAACGGGCTGCCCACCGAGCGCCGCGTCCAGAACTACTACGGTGTCCGCTGCGATCCCGCCATTCCCTACAACGCGGAGTACCGCCCACCGGCGCAGCCGGCGAAGAACCAGCGCGACTTCGACGTCGTCTCGCGCCAGAACTTCATCGAACTCTGTGAGGAACTCGCCGTCGAGGACGAGAAGGTCTTCGAGAACCTGTTCCAGACACTCGGCCTGTCCGTTGACTGGGACCTGACGTACCGCACCATCGACGACACCTCCCGTGCGGTGTCCCAGCGTGCCTTCCTCGCCAACCTGAACGCCGGTGACGCCTACATGGCCGAGGCCCCCACCCTATGGGATGTGACGTTCCGTACCGCCGTCGCGCAGGCCGAGCTGGAGGACCGCGAGGTTGCCGGCGCGTACTACCGCTACCCCTTCTTCACCGCTGACGGCGAGAAGATCTATATCGAGACAACGCGTCCGGAACTCCTCGCCGCGTGCGCCGCGTTGGTGGCGAACCCCGACGACGAGCGCTACCAGCCGTTGTTCGGCAAGACCGTCACGTCCCCCCTGTTCGACGTCGAACTCGAGGTCAAGGCCCACCCGCTTGCCAAGGCGGACAAGGGCTCCGGCATCGCGATGGTCTGTACCTTCGGCGACCTGACTGACGTCACCTGGTGGCGCGAACTGCAGCTGCCCACACGCGCCATCATGGGCCGCGACGGCCGCATCATCGCCGAGACACCCGAGTGGATCACCACCGACGCCGGCAAGGAAGCCTACGCGGCGATTGCCGGCAAGACGGCGTTCTCTGCCAAGGAGAGGGTTGTTGAGCTTCTCGTTGCCGCCGATCTGCTGGATGGCGAGCCCAAGAAGATCACCCACCCCGTGAACTTCTTCGAGAAGGGCGACAAGCCCCTTGAAGTTGTCACGTCGCGCCAGTGGTACATCCGCAATGGCGGCCGCGACGAGGACCGCCGCGAACGGTTGATCGCGCGCGGACACGAGATCGACTTCCACCCGTCCTTCATGCGTTCCCGCTACGAGAACTGGATCTCCGGGCTGAATGGCGACTGGCTCGTTTCACGCCAGCGCTTCTTCGGCGTGCCGATCCCCGTCTGGTACCCGCTGGATGCCCAGGGCAACCCGGACTACGAGAACCCGATCCTGCCGTCCGACGAGTCCCTTCCCGTGGACCCCGCGGCCGACGCGGCCCCAGGTTTCGACGAGTCCCAGCGCGAGCAGCCCAACGGTTTCATCGGAGACGCCGACGTCCTGGACACCTGGGCCACGTCTTCGCTGACTCCTCAGATCGTGGGCGGCTGGAGCCGTGACGAGGAACTGTTCGGCAAGGTCTACCCCTTCGACCTCCGCCCGCAGGGCCACGACATCATCCGCACCTGGCTTTTCTCCTCGGCTGTCCGGGCGGATTCCCTGCAGAACAGCGCTCCGTGGAAGCACGCAGCCATCTCGGGCTGGATCCTGGACCCGGACCGCAAGAAGATGTCCAAGTCCAAGGGCAACGTGGTTGTCCCCACCGACGTCCTGAACGAATTCGGCTCCGACGCCGTCCGTTACTGGGCCGCGTCCGCCAAGCTCGGTGCTGACACCGCCTACGAGATCGCCCAGATGAAGATCGGCCGCCGCCTGGCCATCAAGCTGCTCAACGCCTCCAAGTTCGTGTTGAACCTGGGCGCTACGGAGAACTCGGTTGTCGGCGCGGACCTCTCCGTTCTGAGCAACGCCCTGGACCGGGCACTTTTGGCACAGTTGGCCGACGTCGTGGCGCAGTCCACCAAGTCGTTCGACAACTACGACTACGCCCGCGCCCTGCAGATCACGGAATCGTTCTTCTGGCAGTTCACGGACGACTACGTGGAGCTCATCAAGGACCGCGCCTACGGTGCGGCCGGCGAGACTGAGCAGGCATCCGTGCTTGCCGCCCTTGCCACCACGCTGGACTCGCTGTTGCGCCTGTTCGCGCCGTTCCTGCCCTTCGCCACCGAAGAGGTCTGGAGCTGGTGGCGCACGGGTTCAGTCCACCGCGCGGCGTGGCCGGCAGCCGTGGAAATCGTCGACGGCGACACCACCATGCTGGGCACCGTCGGCATCGCGCTGAGCGGCATCCGCAAGGCCAAGTCCGAGGCCAAGGTCAAACAGCGCACAGAGGTCCTCTCCGCCACAATCACCGCTACTGAGTCGTTTGTTGCACAGCTGGAAGCCGGACTGGGAGACCTGAAGGCCGCGGCCAACGCGCAGGAGATCTCACTGGTAGCCGCGGAGGGCGAACTCACGGTGAGCGACGTGGTCCTCGCGCCTGCCGAGGAGCCCGCCCAGGCGTAGTTTCGAAGAATCCGGGAAGTTTCCGGGCACCTGGGATTTCCGGGCAAAGGGGAAGCCCCATCAGCGTTTAGCCGTTGGTGGGGCTTCGACTTTTCGGCTGCCTGGTGACGTCTTGACAGTCTGGCGGAATCCTCGGACTTTCAGGTCTTCCTACCTCGTCACTGGTAGCTTGCATCCAACTTTGCCGAAGGCTGCGTCAGATGCATATCACTGAATCTCTGGTTTCCGTGTCCCTCTTCTTTCGAAGTGGGTAAGTTCTATTCTTGACCCGCTCACCGGCCAGCACAAGCCCCCTCCGGGAACTACTGGCATGTAATTCGGGGGCGTCGCTGCGGGCCTCCGGGGTTCTGGGGGTGGGCGCTTTGTGGCACAGTGTTGCTATGCCAGAACTTCCCGAAGTGGCCGGGCTGACTGCCTTCCTGGGCAGGAATCTTCTCGGTGCCGAACTGACGAAGATCCAGATCGCTTCTTTTGCCGTGTTGAAGACAGCCGATCCGCCCTACTCGGCCCTGGAGGGCCGCAAAATCGTCGGGGTGGAACGCTTCGGCAAGTTCGTCAGTCTAGACGCCGAGGGAATCCATTTCATCTTCCACCTCGCCAAGGCCGGGTGGCTCCGCTACACGGAGCAGCCGTCGCAGAGCCAGCTCCGGATGGGCGGCAGTAATATTGCCGCGAGGCTCGGCTTCACCAAGGGCGACGGCTCAACGCACGTCGGCGTGGACCTGACGGAGGCCGGAACAAAGAAAAGCCTGGCCATATACGTGGTGCTCAGCCCCTTGGACGTTCCCGGGATCGCGACACTCGGCCCGGACCCGCTGAGCCCTGCCTTCACGGAGGAAACCCTGGCCGGAATCCTTGCCACAAGCGCGCGCCAGATCAAGGGACTCCTACGGAGCCAAAGCGTCATCGCGGGCATCGGCAACGCCTACAGCGACGAGATCCTTCACGCCGCCAGGATTTCACCGTTCGCGATCGCCAAGTCGTTGGACAAGGACACAACCCGTGTCCTCTACGAGTCCATCGAAAGTGTCCTGGGTGCGGCCGTAGCCGTCGCCGTCGGGAAAGCCTCAAGCGAACTCAAGGACACCAAGCGGAACACCATGCGGGTCCACGGCCGGGCGGGACAGCCCTGCCCCGTGTGCGGGACCACCATCCGCGAGGTGTCCTTTGCCGACACCGCGCTGCAGTATTGCCCCGGCTGCCAGACAAACGGAAAGATCCTGGCGGACCGTAGAACCTCGCGATTCCTGAAATAGCCGGGCCTGCGGCCCTAACGGCCGCGACGGCCCAGGCTATTTGAATTCAAGGCTAGTTGAATTCCGGGCTTTCCGTGCGGCTGCGCTTGAGCTCGAAGAAATGCGGGTAGCCGGCCAAGGTGACAGTGGCGTCCCAGATCCGCCCGGCTTCTTCCCCTCGGGGGATACGGGTGAGGACCGGGCCGAAGAAGGCCGTGCCGTTGACGGCGACTACCGGGGTGCCCACGTCCTGGCCTACCAGGGAGATCCCCGATTCGTGGCTGGCACGCAGCTGGACATCGTATTCCTCGGAATCAGCGAAGCGGGCCAACTCGGCCGGCAGTCCGGTTTCCGCCAGTGCCTTGGAGATGACCTCGGCGAAATCCTTGATGCCTTCGTGGTGGATGAGGGAACCCATCGCGTCGTATAGCGGCTTGATGTACTCGTTTCCGTGCAGCTCGCTGGCGGCGATGATGACACGGACAGGTCCCCAGCCCTGCTTCATCTTCTCGGTGTATTCGGCAGGCAGTTCGCGGCCTTCGTTGAGGACCGAGAGACTCATGACGTTCCAGTTGGTCTCGATGCCGCGGACGTCTTCCACTTCACCGATCCAGCGGGATGTCACCCAGGCAAATGGGCACATGGGATCGAACCAGAAATCGACCTTGTTGGCGGTCTGCTCGGGCACAGGGAACTCCTTCGATAGGCGTAAGGGGCGCGGGTAGGCGGACGAAAACGGTGTCCGGCACCAATCATGCCAACCTCTGGCTAGGCGGACTTATTCCGACGCTTCGCAATGACCTCGTGCGCGATCATGGTGGGCTGGCCCTTCTTGTTCACGGCATCGGCAGTGATGACGACGCTGGCGATGTCATCCCTGCTGGGCAGGTCGAACATGACCGGCAGCAGCACTTCCTCCATGATGGCACGCAGGCCGCGGGCTCCGGTGCCACGTTCAAGGGCTTGGTCCGCGATCGAGTCCAGGGCGTCGTCGTCGAACAAAAGCTCCACGCCGTCCAGCTGGAACATCTTCTGGTACTGCTTGATCAGGGCGTTCTTGGGCTTGGAGAGAATCTGGATGAGCGCGGAACGGTCAAGGTTGGACACAGTGGTGATCACTGGCAGGCGCCCGATGAATTCGGGAATCAGCCCGAACTTGAGCAGATCCTCCGGCATCACCTCGCCGTAGCTGTCCGCGTTGTCCTTGACCTCGTTGAGCGGGGACCCGAAGCCAATGCCCTTCCGTCCGGACCGCGATCCAATGATGTCCTCGAGCCCGGCGAAAGCACCGGCCACAATGAACAGCACGTTAGTGGTGTCGATCTGGATGAATTCCTGATGCGGGTGTTTACGTCCGCCCTGCGGCGGAACCGAGGCCACTGTGCCCTCAAGGATCTTCAGGAGCGCCTGCTGCACGCCTTCGCCGGACACGTCGCGCGTGATGGACGGGTTCTCGCTCTTGCGCGAAATCTTGTCGATCTCGTCGATGTAGATGATGCCTTGTTCGGCCTTCTTGACGTCGTAGTCTGCGGCCTGGATGAGCTTCAACAGGATGTTTTCGACATCTTCGCCGACGTACCCGGCCTCAGTCAGGGCCGTGGCGTCAGCGACGGCGAAGGGTACGTTCAAGCGGCGGGCCAGGGTTTGAGCCAGGTAGGTCTTACCGCAGCCGGTGGGGCCAATCAGCAGGATGTTGGATTTGGCGATCTCCACGTCTTCGTGGTGTCCGCCTTCGCCAAGGCCGGTCTTCGGTGCGTGGCCGGCCTGGATGCGCTTGTAGTGGTTGTACACCGCGACGGCGAGGGAGCGTTTCGCGGGCTCCTGGCCAATGACGTACTCCTGGAGGAAATCGAAGATCTCCCGCGGCTTGGGCAACTCGAAGCTGCCAAGATCCGATACTTCCGCGAGCTCCTCTTCGATGATCTCGTTGCAGAGCTCGATGCACTCGTCGCAGATGTACACGCCGGGCCCGGCAATCAGCTTCCGAACCTGCTTCTGGCTCTTTCCGCAGAAAGAACACTTCAGCAGATCCGTGCTCTCGCCAATCCGAGCCATGTGGGAATCCCTTCGTTTCATGCGGGTGGTGCAGCCCCGTACCTATCTGCCAAGATCGGAAGATCGCAGCGGGGGCGCCACCATGACAACTTCCACTGTAGGACACAATGGGCTGCTTGGGTTGAAACAGAACGCCGATGCGGTCCATATTTCCTGAACCGCACCGGCGTCGAGTTTTGGCCAGTTACCTTGCGATCGCCTGGGGCTTGATCTTGCGGGAATCGAGCACCTGGTCGATCAATCCATAGTCCATCGCCTCGGCGGCGGTGAGGATCTTGTCGCGCTCGATGTCATTGTTGACCTGCTCCGAGGTACGGCCCGAGTGGTGGGCAAGCGTGTCCTCGAGCCACGTGCGCATGCGCATGACTTCAGCAGCCTGGATCTCAAGGTCCGAGGCCTGTCCGCCCTGGCCGCCGGAGAGCGCCGGCTGGTGGATCAGGACGCGGGCGTTCGGCAATGCGAGGCGCTTGCCGGGAGTGCCGGCGGCGAGCAGCACGGCTGCGGCGCTTGCGGCCTGGCCCAGGCAAACGGTCTGGATCTCAGGGCGGATGTACTGCATGGTGTCGTAAATAGCCGTCATGGCCGTGAACGAACCGCCCGGGGAGTTGATGTACAACGTGATGTCGCGGTCCGGGTCCGTGGACTCGAGCACCAGCAGCTGGGCCATGATGTCGTCTGCGGAAGCGTCGTCAACCTGCACACCGAGGAAGATGATGCGGTCCTCGAAGAGCTTCGTGTACGGGTCCTGGCGCTTGAAGCCGTAGGGCGTGCGCTCCTCGAATTGCGGGAGTACGTAGCGGCTGGACGGGAGATTACCGGCAGACCATCCAAAGTTGTAGTTCATTTTATTGCTCCTGATCTGAATGTTTCTTGGTGCCGGTTTACTTCTCGGAGTTCGAGGAGGCCTCGGAATTCGAGGAATTGGCCGTACCGCCGCCGCCGGCGACCGATCCCGCGTGGGCAGAGATCTTGTCGAAGAAGCCGTAGGCGAGGGCCTCGGTGGCCGTGAACCACTTGTCGCGGTCGTTGTCCTTGAGGATGGTCTCCACGGTCTGTCCGGTCTGTTCGGCTGTCAGCTCGGCCATGACCTTCTTCATGTGAAGGATCAGCTCCGCCTGGATCTTGATATCCGACGCCGTGCCACCGATGCCGCCGGAGGGCTGGTGCATCAGGATGCGGGCGTTGGGCGTGGCGTAGCGCTTGCCCTTGGTGCCCGAGGAAAGGAGGAACTGACCCATGGAGGCCGCCAGCCCGGTGGCAACGGTCACGACGTCGTTCGGGATGAACTGCATCGTGTCGTAAATGGCCATGCCGGCGGTCACGGAGCCGCCAGGAGAGTTGATGTACAGGTAGATGTCCTTCTCCGGGTCTTCAGCGGAGAGGAGGAGGAGCTGGGAGCAGATCGCATTGGCGTTTTCATCACGGACTTCGGATCCGAGCCAGATGATGCGCTCTTTCAGCAGGCGGTTGTAGATGTAGTTGTCCTGGGCCGCTGGATCGACGGTTGCCATCCTGGGCGCCTCTGCGTGCTGTGACATTAGTACTTACCTCTCGCTGGTGACAGGGCCATTGCTGAACTTGCCATCCCTGATCTTCACTACTTGGACACTAACCGTTTTCCACGGCGATTTGTTCTCCCAAATCGCACTGTTCGCTGACGGCGCACGATTGCGGAAGGGGTCGCTTTCCGCGCTCCCCGGGCTTAAACCAAGCCGCCCCCGGATCAAGGATCCGGGGGCGGCGAGAGTTGAAACTAGAACTTCACTGCAGCGGGGTCGTCGCTCGGAACAACAGCTGCTTCTTCGGCTTCCTCGACGGAGGCCTCTTCACCAGCGGGGCGCACGAAGTCGCTGAGGTCCACCTTGTTGCCTTCGGAGTCGACAACCTCGGCCTGGCCGAGGACAACTGCGAGGGCCTTACGGCGACGCACCTCGGAAACCATCATGGGAACCTGGCCGCTCTGATCGATGATCTGGGCGAACTGGTTCGGGTCCATGCCGTACTGGCTTGCCGTGCTGACGATGTAGTCGATCAGCTCGTTCTGGCTGACGCTCACTTCTTCCTTGTCGGCAATGGCGTCAAGGATGATTTCGTTCTGGAAGGCGCGGGCCGTGTTGGCCTTGACCTCGGCGCGGTGCTCCTCGGTGTCGTGCTCGCCTTCACCGTGGGCGTTCTCCGGGTTGAAGTGTGCTTCGAGCTGCTCTTCAACGACAGAGTCCGGAACCGGAACCTCGATGAGCTCGACGAGCTTGTCCAGGACCTTGTCGCGGGCTTCGACACCCTGGCCGACGACCTTGGACTCGGCGGCCTGCTTGGCAAGGTCTTCACGCAGTTCGGCAAGGGTGTCGAACTCCGATGCCAACTGGGCGAAGTCGTCGTTGGCCTCGGGAAGCTCGCGCTCCTTGACGGTCTTGACGACAACCTTGACCTGGGCTGCCTCGCCGGCGTGCTCGCCGCCAACCAGAGTCGTGTCGAAGATTGCTTCTTCTTCGGCCGAAAGGCCGGTGACTGCCTCGTCGAGGCCCTCAAGCATGGTGCCTGCGCCAACCTGGTAGGACAGGCCCGTGGCGGAGTCGATCTCGGCACCGTCGATGGTGGCGGTGATGTCGATGGTCAGGAAGTCACCATCGGCGGCCGGGCGGTCAACGGACTTCAGCGTGCCGAAGCGGCCGCGGAGCTCATCCAGGGCCTTGTCGACGTCGGCGTCGGAGGAATCCGCTGCGGCAACCTCGACCTTGATGCCGGCGTAGTCGGGCAGCTCAACCTCGGGACGGACGTCGATCTCGACCTGGAACTTCAGTTCACCGTCGGTCGAGGACGGGTCCGGAACCTCGGTGATCTCAACTTCGGGGCGGCTCAGCGGGCGGAGGCCGGCTTCCTGGACGGCAGCCTGGTACCAGCCGTTGAGGCCATCGTTGATGGCGGTCTCCAAGACGTAGCCACGGCCAACGCGCTGGTCAACCAGCTTGGAGGGAACCTTGCCCTTGCGGAACCCGGGAACCTGGATCTGCGAAGCAACGGTCTTGTAAGCGGCATCGATGCTCGGCTTCAGTTCCTCAAAGGGAACCTCAACGTTGAGCTTGACCCGCGTGGCGGTGAGGTTCTCGACAGCGCTCTTCACAGTCTAAGTACTCCTGGTTTTGTGGGATGGGGTTCTGCCGCGTCCCGGATCGGGACAGGCACACAGAGTCGGGGTGACAGGATTTGAACCTGCGACTTCCTGCTCCCAAAGCAGGCGCTCTAGCCAAGCTGAGCTACACCCCGTGAATGCACAGGACAGTCTACGGGCATCTCGGCGGAGAATGCACATTTGACACTTGGCCCCTGAATTAGGTTTAGTTATATCCGGCTTCAACAGCCACCGGAAAGATGTGCGGAACACTTTGTGATGTCCATAGAGATCCATGCAGTCTTGCCCGGGGACGTAGCTTAATGGTAAAGCCTCAGTCTTCCAAACTGATTACGCGGGTTCGATTCCCGTCGTCCCCTCCAGGAACGAAGGGCCCCTCGGCGAGGGGCCCTTCGTTCTTTCCTGGTGTTTGCGCCCGCCCGCGCCTGGTGTTTGCGCGCGCCTGGCGTCAGTTCTGGCAGCCGGGGCACCAATAGAGTTTGCGCGCACCAATCTCTGCCATCCCCACCGCCTCTCCGCATCGCCGGCACGGCTGTCCCTGCCGCTTGTAGACAAAGTGCGCGTCGCCGTCGAGCGCTTCCGCGTTCCCGCCGCTCCACAAAGCCGAAGGGGTCGTAACAATCCGCCCGTCACGGACACCGTCGGACATAGCCGCCACTGTGTCATCCCACAGACGTCCGCCGGTTTCGGCGTTCAGCGAGCTGCCGGGAGTCCAAGGATCAACGCCCTGGCGGAAGAGCACCTCCGCACGGTAAATGTTGCCGATACCGGCCACGATCGACTGGTCCATGAGGAGGAGCCCGACGGCGGTCTTGCGGCGCAGCAAGCGGCGGATGAACTCCTCGCGGTCGCCAGGGCGATTGTGCAGCGGATCGGGACCTAAGCGTGCCAGGACAGCCGCGGCCTCTGCCTCGGTGATTGCCGCGCACGTCGTGGCGCCCCTCAGGTCCGCCCAGCCGTTCTCAGAAACGAGTCGCACTCGGACGGCGCCCACCGGCTCGGGCGGACCCGCATAGCTGCTTCCGGGGCTCCCTGCGCCCGCATCATGTGAGAAGGTCTCGCGTTCGCCGATCCGCCGCGGCGCCCCGATGCTCGAGGCCCCGCGGAAGGATTCATCGCCACCGAAATTCCACGCACCGTAGAGACCCAGATGGACATGCAGGAGCATCCCGTGGTCAAAACGGAGGAAGAGCTGCTTGCCGTGCGCCGTCGCTTCAAGCAGCTCGTGGCGGTTCAATAGCGCCGCACCTGCGGTGAAACGGCCTTGGGGGCTGGAGAGCTCCAGCATTCGGCCGGCAAAAACATCCTGGAACTGGCGTGCCAGGCGATGGATGGAATGCCCTTCAGGCATTAGGCAACGATTTCGCCGGTGTTCTCGTAAGTGGCGATTTTTCCGATGCGGCGCACGTGGCGTTCGTCGTTGCTGAACGGTTCTTCCAGGAAAGCCTCGATCAGTTCTGTGGCTTCCTCAACGGTGTGCTGGCGGCCGCCGACGGCGACCACGTTGGCGTCGTTGTGCTCTCGGGCCAGTTTCGCAGTGGAGAGGTTCCAGGCGAGCGCGGCCCGGACACCCTTGACCTTGTTCGCGGCAATTTGTTCGCCGTTGCCCGATCCGCCCAGGACGATGCCCAATGCGTGAACGCCGGCCTCTTGGTCGGCGACCACGGCAGCGGCAGCATTGATGCAGAACGACGGGTAGTCATCAAGGGCGTCGTACTCCTTGGGGCCGTGGTCAACGACGTCGTAGCCCTTGGCCGTGAGGTGGCTTACGAGGTGGGCGCTGAGCTCCATGCCGGCGTGGTCCGTGGCAATGTGGACGCGGGGTGTGGTCACAGGAAGTCCATTCAGTCTGGCGCGCGAACGCGGCAAAGCCGGGCGCGGCGGTGAGGGATGCGGTTCCTAGGTTACTAGGACCGGACCCTGGCTCACCTCTTAAGACGAAGCCCCCGCGCCGGATACCTTCCGGCGCTCAACTGGCCGGAGGCTGTTCACCTCGCTGGGCACGCGCCGCGACGCGGTTCAGGATTCCCGCGAGCCGGTCCGCCGTGGCCGAGGTCCCGGCGCTGAACGCCACCCTGCGGCCGCTGACCTGACGGACGACGACGGCGGGACCGCTGCTCACGAGCATGGCCGTGGCTCCTCCGTGGTGCCGGAGTCCCCAGCCGCCAAAGTCGGCCGCCCTGACTTCCTGCGCGGCCGCGCCTGCGATATCAACGGCCGGCACCCTGAGGACCCGCAGAACGCCCGCGACAAAGACCTGCACCCCTCCCCTGTCCGCCCGGACGCGGACGAACAGGAAACACGCTCCGATGACGGCGACCATTGCCAACAATGCGCCCAACCACGGGAGCGCAATCGCGATCAACATGGCGGGGAACAAAGTGGCCACGCAAATCATCACGAACACCGAACTCCGCGCATGGACCCACAGCAACATGGAATCCTCCGCCAGGCCGGGGTCTTCCGTCCGGATTCGTTCGGCCTCGAGGGCGGCGTCGTCCTCAGGTGTCCAATGCGGGTCAGGCTTGAAAGCCATCATCATGACGACGCCCAGGGGCAACGCCGCACCCGCTCCCAACGCGAGGACCGTGGCATCAACGTGCGAGCTGCGGGCGTCGGCGAGGCCCGTTTGCCCCACGAGCCCGGCGGCAAGTACAGCGGTGATGAAGAGGGTCACCATGAGGCCCATGCCCATCATGACCCTGCGCATAATCACGGGCCGGGCAAGGGGAACCGCCTGGATGAACACCAGCCAGCCAGCCACGATCAGAAACCCTCCTCCGCCGAGAACGTAGGCGAGGAACGGCGCAAAGCTGACTCCGCCGTCGGCGTTCCAAGCGATGGCGACAGGATCCGGAAGGTTTTTGCGCAACATGAGTGCGCATACGCCAAATGCGCCAGCCAGCAGCAGCGGAAATGCCACCGCAAAGCGGAGTGCCCGGAGGTCCAACGAGTCGCGCATCTTTCCCATATTCCAACGCTACCCCGCGCCGACGACACTGTGATCGAGCTTCCTTGCCAAGCCGGGATCAAGTGAAAGAATGACTTCACAGCGCCGGCGCTGGCTGAAACCAACCGGCTTCTCGAAACCCTCTTGGAGGCAAACCTTGCCAGGCCTGAACCTGACGCGCGCCGAAGCCGGACAGCGCGCAGAATTGCTCACCGTGACCTCGTACGACGTCACCCTCGACTTGACGAAGGGCGCCACCGTCTTCGGCTCCACCACGGTGGTGAAGTTTTCCGCCGTCGAGGGCTCCTCGAGCTTTATCGACGCCATCACGGAGACCGTGCACAGCGTGACGCTCAACGGCACCGAACTCGATCCGGCAGCGGTGTCCGACGGCGTCCGCATCCAACTGGCCGGGCTCGCCGCCGAGAACGAACTCAGAGTAGTCGCCGATGCCCCCTACATGAACACCGGTGAGGGCCTCCACCGTTTCGTGGACCCCGTGGACAACGAGGTCTACCTGTACACACAGTTCGAGGTGCCCGATTCCCGCCGCATGTTCGCCGTGTTCGAACAGCCGGACCTCAAGGCCGCATTCACGTTCACGGTCACGGCGCCCTCGCACTGGGACCTGATCTCCAACTCGCCTACTCCGGTACCGGTGGAAACCACTCCCGGGGACGACGGCGGTGCCCGCTCCGTCTGGCATTTCGCCCCCACTCCCCGCATCTCTTCCTACGTCACTGCCTTGGTCGCAGGGCCGTACCAAACGGTCCGCAGCAAGGTCACCAGCTCCGATGGCCGCGTCATCCCGCTCGGGGTGTTCGCCCGCAAGTCCCTCATGCAGTACTTGGACGCCGACAACATCTTCGAACTGACCCGCCAGGGTTTTGAGTTCTTCGAGGCCCAGTTCGGATTCCCGTATCCCTTCGAGAAGTACGACCAACTGTTCGTTCCCGAGTTCAATGCCGGCGCGATGGAAAACGCCGGCGCGGTGACCATCCTCGAGGGCTACGTCTTCCGCGGCAAGGTCACTGACGCCCAGGTTGAACGCCGCGCCATCACCGTGCTGCACGAGTTGGCCCACATGTGGTTCGGAGACCTCGTCACGATGCGCTGGTGGAACGACCTCTGGCTCAACGAGTCGTTTGCCGAGTACATGTCCCACCTGGCCGCCGTCGAAAACACCGAATTCGACCGGGCCTGGACCACCTTTGCCTCGGTGGAGAAGTCCTGGGCGTACCGGCAGGACCAATTGCCCACGACGCACCCGATTTTTGCCGAGATCAACGATCTCCAGGACGTCGAGGTCAACTTCGACGGCATCACCTATGCCAAGGGAGCTTCCGTCCTGCGGCAGTTGGTTGCCTGGGTTGGGCCGGAACAGTTCATGGCCGGCGTCCGCGAATATTTCCAGAAGCATGCCTGGCAGAACACCGAGCTCGTGGACCTGATGAAGGAACTCGAAGCTGCCAGCGGCCGCGACCTGGACCAGTGGGGAAAGCTCTGGCTCGAGACCGCCGGCGTCAACACCCTCTCCCCCGAGCTCGAGGTCGACGCGGACGGAACCATCAGGTCTTTTGCGATCGTGCAGACGGCTATCGACGAGCAGCCCACGCTGCGACCGCACCGCCTCGCCGTCGGATTCTACGATCTCTCGGGCGAAGGCAAACTTGAGAGGACCCACCGGGAGGAGCTCGACGTCGACGGGCCCCGGACCGACGTCCCGGCCCTTGCCGGAATGGCGCGCCCGGGCCTTGTCCTGCTCAACGACGACGACCTCGCCTACGCGAAGGTGCGCCTCGACCCCGCATCCTTGGCCACCGCGAAGGCCCACCTGAAGGACTTCGCCGGCAGCCTGCCCCGCACCCTGGTGTGGGGCTCGGCCTGGGACGCGGCCCGCGACGGCGAAACCCCCGCCCGGGGCTACGCCGAGCTGATCCTGGCGAACATCGCATCCGAGACCGACTCCTCGGTGATCCAGACCCAGCTCCGCCAACTGGCCACCACCCTGACCTACTACGTCGCAGCGGAGCACAAGGATGCCGCCACGGTGGCCGCGGCGGACACACTGTTGGAACTCTCGAGGACCGCAGCTGCCGGATCGGACGCCCAGCTCCAATTCGTGAAGTCGTTTGCCTTGCTCGCCGCGAGCAGCTCCCAACTGGACACAATCCAGGCGGTCCTGGACGGCAGCACCGTCCTGGATGGCCTGACGGTTGACCAGGACTTGCGCTGGGAACTCCTCACGTCGCTGGTGGTTGGCGGGCGCGAGGGCCAGGACCGGATCGACGCCGAACTCGAGCGCGACCACACGGCCAATGGCCAGAACGCAGCCGCCTTGGCCACGGCGGCCCTTCCCACTCCCGAGGCCAAGGCCGCCGCATGGAAGAAGATCGTCGTCACGGGCGAGCTTTCCAACGCCATTCAAAGCTCCGCCGTCACCGGCTTCACGCGGGTGCTGGACACCTCCCTGTTGGAGCCATACGCCGAAGGGTACTTCGAGGCGGTCCCGGAGATTGTTGCCAACCGCACCCATGCGCTGGCCCAGCAAATCGTCGTCGGGCTCTACCCGGCGCAGCTGACCACGCAGGCCACGGTTGACCGCACGGACAAGTTCCTCGCCGAACTGCCGGCGGACAGCAGCGCCCTGCGGCGCATGATGCTCGAAAACCGCGACGGCGTTGCCCGTGCCCTCAAGGCCCGGGCGGCAGACGTCTAAAAACCTTCAGGTAAATCACCGTCAGGCCCCGGTTCCGATTCAATGGAGCCGGGGCCTGTTCGTGTGCCGCCCGCGAAAGCACCGCCGATAGACTTTCCGCATGAGCCTGGACGAACACCACTACTCCCTGACCGTGCGCTGGACCGGAAATCTGGGCACCGGGACTTCCACCTACCGCGGCTACACCAGGGATCACGACGTCGAAATCCCCGGACTGCCCGTCCTGAGGGGATCCTCGGACCCCACCTTCCATGGCGACCGTAGCCGGTACAACCCGGAACAACTGCTCCTCACCGCCCTTTCCCAGTGCCACATGCTGTCTTTCCTGCATGTCGCGGTCAAACACGGAGTGGTGGTGACCGACTACGTGGACCACGCCGAGGGCATGATGCGGCTCAATCGCGATGGCAGCGGCCAGTTCGAGAACGTCACCTTGAAGCCCCAGGTCACGGTTGCCGACCCGGCGCATATTTCCCTCATGGACGAATTGCACCATGAGGCCAACCAGGTGTGCTTTATTGCCCGCAGCGTCAATTTTCCCGTTCTGCATGAGCCAAGCACGACGGTCGCCGCCAGCTAGCCAGATGACAGGAAGGCTGTTCCGCCAAGAACGACGATGCGCATGCGGCCGCGTTACGGCGATAGGGTTGAGCGTGGACAGAGTGTTCAGCGCCCGGCAATAAAGGGCCCGGCGAACAATTGGATCCGTGAGGAGCATTCCCGCACATGAACGTCGCCTCGTCGACCGACAACATCGTGGCCGATGCAGCCAAGATCGATTTCGCGTCCATCTTCGTGACGCTGGGCATTGGGTTGGTGGTCTGGGTTGTGGCCCGGTTCATCATTCTGCGTATTACCCGCCGAGTGGCAGAGGGCACCAGCTTCTTCAAGAAACCGCATTTCAGGTGGGTCCAGCCGGCCTTCCGGGCGCTCGACCATGAACGGCGCGCCCAGCGCGCCCACACCATCGGATCACTGCTAACAAGCGTGCTGAGCGTCGTGGTGGTGGTCATCGTCATCATCTATGTCCTCAAATACCTGAATGTGGATATTGCCCCGCTGCTCACGAGCGTCGGTATTTTGGGTGTGGCCATTGGCTTCGGCGCCCAACAGCTCATCCGCGATTTCCTGTCCGGCATCTTCATCACCATCGAGGACCAGTTCGGGATCGGCGATGTGATCGTGACCACTGAAGTGATTGGCACGGTTGAATCCGTGGGCCTCCGAATCACACGGCTCCGGGCCGAAGACGGCGCCATCTGGTATCTGCGCAATGGAGAAATCCTGAGGGTGGGCAACCGCTCGCAAGGCGATTACGTGCCGGAGGACTCAGCCGTCCCGGAGGACGTTCCGCCTGCACCCCCGGGTACCGCCCCTGCCGAAACCGCTGCATCCGGTGCGCCCCAGACTTCAAAGGAATCCCTCAAGATTCGCGAGCAGAAAGCAGGTGAGTGAGATGAGCAGCCAGCCGGAATCCGCACCACCGCAGCCGGCCGAACGGCGGCAGTTGATGCAAAACGATCCGTTCAGCCAGCCTGCCTACACCGACAGCTTCTATGACGCCATCGGCGGCCACGAGACTTTCGTGAGACTCATCGATGTCTTCTACGACGGCGTCGCCGGAGATCCGTTGCTCCGGCCCATGTACCCGGAACAAGACCTCGCCCCGGCAAAGCGGCGGTTCCTCATGTTCCTTGAGCAGTATTGGGGCGGCCCGGGCACGTACAGCGAGGAACGCGGGCACCCCCGCTTGAGAATGCGGCACATGCCGTTCCAGGTGACACCCGAAGCCAAGGACCGCTGGCTCTTCCACATGCGCGCGGCAGTGGATTCCCTCGAATTGTCGCCGCTTCATGAAGGCACGCTGTGGGACTACATGGAACGGGCTGCGCTCACGATGGTCAACAGCCCGTCGGTCCAGCAGCCCTGAGGCTTGTAGGCGAGCGGCTGCGTAGCCATGGGACTGGCCCGGGATTGGGCCAGTCCTGGCTCAGGTTCAGCGGGCTTGGAAGGCCAGGCCTGATCCGGATCGTGCCAGGATGTGGCCCCGGCTCCCGCTGAGCCGGAACCAACGTCCGTTGCGGAAGAGCCGGTGTTCGCCGTCACCAAGGAAGCCGAGCGCCAAGGCCGCGAACGCCGCCCCTGCGGGCACGCCGTCGAGTCCCGGAATCTCCCGGCCCCACACCGCGGCCCTGGCATTGTTGACGATCAAGGCGCCAGGCTGTTCCGGAACAATCCCGGCCACCTCGGCAATGCCGGCATTCGCGACGGCCTTGAGTTCGGCGTCGGGCACTGAACCCAGCGGCTCCCAGCCGCTGCGGGGCGCCCCGACTCCAGCCCAGGATTCGGAAACGGTCGACGGCGGGATCGGAAGTTCGGCGTCGTCGGCACCGGAACGCGCCAAGCGGTCCAGGACCGAGGACAGGGTCACGGTGACGTCCGCATGCGCGTCATCGGCGAGGGCGGTGGTCCGTAGCCCGAGAATGGTCGGCGTCGCTTCGCCCAGGAGGCGGGGCCTCAGGACGCACACATATGCAGCCAGGACGCGGCCGGAGGCTTGCAGCCGGATGGCGCCATCGTCGATGCTCTTGGCACGCGTGACATAAGTGCGGAGATCCGCCAGATCACGGGGATCGACGAAATGGAAGGACTGGGTCAATACATCGGACACATCATCGACTCTACCGGCATGTCCGCGGTTGAGAGGGGTCAGGGTGGCGTCTAGAGTCGAACCATGACTGACGCGCACGCCGGCCTGGAACATCAGGTTGCCCTGGAGGGCCCCACATCCACCCTCATCGAGTTGCTGTCCCTGGCCGACTTCGACGGCGCGAGGACAGCCGAGGACATCTTCCTTGGGCCGTCCCAGAAACAGCCGCGCCACCGGGTATTCGGCGGGCAGGTGCTCGCCCAGTCGCTCGTAGCCGGTATGCGCACCGTAGAGGAAGACCGGACCGTCCATTCAATGCACGGCTATTTCCTTCGTCCGGGGGACGCCAACCAGCCGATCACTTTCAGTGTTGAACGGCTTCGTGATGGACGCTCATTCTCCGCGCGTCGGGTGCACGCTTATCAAGAAGGCCAACCGATCCTGTCGATGATCGCTTCCTTCCAGACCGAAGCGGAAGGCGTGGAACACCAATCCTCCATGCCGGCCGGAATCCCGGACCCCGAAACACTGCCGAGCACCGCCGAACTCCTCCAGAAGTACGACCATCCACTCGCCCGCCACATGTCGTTCGAGCGGCCCTTCGATGTCCGCCACGTAGACCCCGCGCTCTACGTCGAAGCGCCCAAGGACCGGGTAGCCAGCAATGCCGTGTGGATGAAGACCTTTGGCCCGATGCCGGACGATCCCAACCTCCATCTGGCCGCCCTGGCCTACGCGAGCGACTACACCATCCTGGAATCGGTGCTGCGCAAGAACGGATTGAGCTGGATGACGCCCGGCATGAGCGTGGCGAGCCTTGACCATGCCATGTGGTGGCATCGTCCCGTCCGCGTGGACGAGTGGTTGCTCTACGTGCAGGAGTCCCCCAGCGCCCAAGGCGCCCGCGGACTGGCCACCGGCAAGATCTTCAGCCGTGATGGCCAACATGTCGCCACGGTGGCGCAAGAGGGCATGCTCCGGATCCCGTAGTCGCTACTCGAGTAGCTACCACAACTCGGCCGAGATTCTGCGCAGCAAAGAAGGCCGGCGCCACGGGAGAATATCCAGGGCGCCGGCCCTCTTTGGAGCAATCCGCTTAGTCGCGGGTCAGCTTGCGGTGCGTGACACGGTGCGGCTTGGCAGCGTCTGGACCGAGGCGCTCCACCTTGTTCTCCTCGTAGGACTCGAAGTTACCCTCGAACCAGTACCACTTCGACGGGTTCTCCTCGTCGCCTTCGTAGGCCAGGATGTGGGTGGCAACCCGGTCGAGGAACCACCGGTCGTGCGAGACCACGACGGCGCAGCCGGGGAACTCGAGCAAGGCGTTCTCAAGACTGCTGAGGGTTTCGACGTCGAGGTCGTTGGTGGGCTCGTCAAGAAGCAGGAGGTTTCCGCCCTGCTTGAGGGTCAGTGCCAGGTTCAGGCGGTTACGCTCACCACCGGAGAGCACGCCGGCCTTCTTCTGCTGGTCCGGTCCCTTGAAGCCGAAGGCCGCGACATAGGCGCGGGACGGCATTTCAACATGGCCGACCTGGATGAAGTCCAGGCCGTCTGAAACGACCTCCCACAGGGTCTTGTTGGGGTCGATGCCGCCACGGCTCTGGTCGGCGTAGGAGATCTTGACCGAGTCACCGATCTTGAGGTCGCCACCGTCGAGCGGTTCCAGCCCGACGATGGTCTTGAACAGCGTGGTCTTGCCGACACCGTTAGGACCGATGACGCCGACTATGCCGTTGCGGGGCAGCGTGAACGAAAGCCCGTCGATCAGGGTCCGGTCTTCGAAGCCCTTCTGCAGGTTCTTGGCTTCCAGGACCAGGCCACCCAGGCGCGGTCCCGGCGGAATCTGGATTTCCTCGAAGTCGAGCTTCCTGGTGCGGTCAGCCTCGGCTGCCATTTCCTCGTACCGGGCCAGACGGGCCTTCGACTTGGTCTGGCGGCCCTTGGCGTTGGAGCGGACCCATTCGAGTTCCTCGGTGAGGCGCTTGGCCTGCTTGGCGTCTTTCTTGCCCTGGATTTCGAGGCGGGCGCGCTTCTTCTCCAAGTACGTGGAGTAGTTGCCTTCATAGGGGTAAAGACGGCCGCGGTCCACTTCACAGATCCACTCGGCGACGTGGTCGAGGAAGTAGCGGTCGTGGGTGATGGCGAGGACGGCACCGGGGTAGGAAGAGAGGTGCTGCTCGAGCCACAGAACGCTTTCGGCGTCCAAGTGGTTGGTGGGCTCGTCAAGGAGCAGGAGGTCAGGCTTCTGCAGCAGGAGCTTGCAGAGCGCCACGCGGCGGCGCTCACCACCTGACAGGACCGTCACGTCGGAGTCGCCCGGCGGGCAGCGGAGTGCGTCCATGGCCTGCTCGAGCTGGGAATCGATGTCCCATGCATCTGCCGCGTCGATGGCTTCCTGGAGGTGGCCCATTTCCTCCAGCAGCGTGTCGTAGTCGGCGTCCGGGTTGGCCATTTCCTCGGAGATCTCGTTAAAGCGCTGGATCTTCGAGTAGATCTCGCCCACGCCTTCCTGGACGTTGCCCAGGACGGTCTTTTCCTCGTTCAGGGGCGGCTCCTGCAGGAGGATGCCCACGGAGTAGCCGGGGCTGAGGCGGGCTTCGCCGTTCGACGGTGTGTCGATGCCAGCCATGATCTTCAGGATCGTGGATTTGCCGGCTCCGTTCGGGCCAACGACGCCGATCTTCGCGCCAGGGAAGAACGACATGCTGACATCGTCCAGGATTAGTTTTTCGCCAACGGCCTTGCGAGCCTTGGTCATCGTGTAAATGAATTCCGCCATGCCGTTAAATCTAATGGGTGGCAAGGCATAACTCACATTCGGCCCTGCTAGCGGGAATCCCCGACGAAGCATTTGCCGCTGGCCAAGACGGGCAGGACCGACACTGAAACCTGGCCGTCCCTGATCTCGCCCATGACACAGTCCTTGTCCAGTTTGGCCGCGGCCTCGATGGCGTCGACATCCAGTCCGGTCGGCGTCTTGCTCGCGGATACTTCCACAGCGGAGGCTGGGATGCCGGCCGAAACGAGCTGCGATCGCAGTGCATCTTGTGCCGGTTTGGGGGTTGCCGCGGCAATGGTTTTGAGTACGGTCTCCATGGTCTGCTTCAGGGCGGCAGTGCCCGGGCTGAGCGAAGCCGATGCCGATGGGTTCCCGGCACTGGGTGGAACAGCGGCAGTGGCGCTGGCTGTACCCGATGGGGCAGGCGATGAAACCGGCGCGCTTCCTGACACCACGGGAGCAGGCGCCGTGCAGCCGGCCATCATTCCGGCCAGGAGTAACGGCACTGCAAGCAGCAAACCTGGGCTTCCGGCCGCGTGGCGGCGTCCTGATGGTTTTCGCGGCGTTCCCCTGCTCATCACCCGGCCATTCTGCCATGCGGCGCGCCCCCTGCTGCGCCGCACGGCGTCCGCGGATGCCCGCGACGTTCCCTGTTTGGGGCGCCGGCGTCATTTCAGGCCTCGCGTCCTTTCAGGCCGTGGCGTCATTTCAAACCTTGGCGTCCACAAGTTCTCCCGTCTCAGTATCAACGAGAACCGACTCATCACCTTCTCCGGCCGAAACAATGACTCCCCGCTCGGCTGCGGTACTGCCATCCTCGTCGTCATCGGGTCCGTCCTCCCCATCGTCCTCCGCAGAAGGCCACGGGTTCTCCGGCTCCACCTCAGGGGCCGCAGGCATGCCCTGCGGGCTGGTGTTACCGGTGGTCCGGATGAAGTTCGCCGAGCCCCACATGAGGTCGTGACCCACCGACTCGGCGACGATTTCGGCGACGTGGTAGATCTTGCCGTCGTGTTCCCATTGCCTCAACTTCAGTTTCCCGACGACGATGACCCGCTGGCCCTTCTTGACGCTGCATCCTATGTTTCCCGCGAGATGCCTGAACGCCTGGACGCTGAACCAATTGGTGTTGCCATCCACCCAGACATCGTTGGCGCGGTCGAACCTGCGCTCCGTGGAACCCAACCGGAACGAGGCCGTTCCCGTTCCGCCCGGAGTCGTCGAACTT
Organism: Arthrobacter sp. efr-133-R2A-120; assembly: GCF_030209835.1. Lineage (GTDB taxonomy): Bacteria > Actinomycetota > Actinomycetes > Actinomycetales > Micrococcaceae > Arthrobacter. The sequence continues at coordinate 45,955 of NZ_JARVRF010000010.1, forward strand.
TTGGGTTCCGTGGCGACGAATCCCCGGACAGTGATGATGTCGTTCATGGTGTAGTCCTAACGTGAGTTGAGTTGTCTGTCTGGCTCTTTCAGCTTCACGGGCCGCGCAGATCCGCGGCAGTATGGACTTCGCGTATGTGGATAGCCAGCCCGAATGGCCGCCTGTGGGGGAAGAGTCACGGGTTGAGGGTGGGCTGACTGCACAGGCAGCCGCCGCAATGTAAACTCTTTGTGGCGCCTCAGCCACGACCGTGCGTGCGTCGCATGCCTCGGTAGCTCAGAGGATAGAGCAGGAGCCTTCTAATCTCTTGGTCGGGGGTTCGATTCCCTCCCGGGGCACACAGAGAGCGGCTCTGACCTGCGGAAACGTAGTTCAGGGCCGCTCTTCTCGGGTTATAGGACAAAACGTGTGTAAATCCCGGGCGCGTCATGTCCGTCCGGGAATCCTCTTTCGCTCGGATGTCGGATTCTGCTCAATAATTCGAATAGACAAATTCCGGGCCCACGGAATCACAGGAGCGGCAACTTCGGCGAAGAGAATGATCCAGCAGAATCCGACGGCGGCCATGTTCGTTCGCCAAGATATACCGCCTCTTGAGCTCGTCCAGCATCGGCTGCTTGGTTAACGTCAGCTGCGCAAGAGCCCCGAAAGTCGAGTAAGGACCACTCGCGACGGTGTTTACGAGCCAATCTAGTGTTTCGCTGAGGATCCATGCCGAGCCGCATAGACCGGACTTCAACGACCGAACGCAGACAACCGACGACCTGAGACTGGTGAAGAACATGGACGGAGAACAATGGATCTGGGTCATTGCGGTGCTGGCGGGCGCGGCGTTGGTCGCTCTAATTCCGGTCTTTGGGCGATCCGCGGCGCCCAAAAATCAGAAGCCACTTGCCAAACACCGCGAACACCACGCCGGAATCAGGCGGGCGGCTAGACCGACGGCGGGATCGCGCAGCCGGCCAAATGAGCCCGGACCAGTCGATCCGGACGGGGTTAACTTTGTCACCGACCCCACGCAGCACTAGGTGACGTCAGGGATAGCCGGCGGCGCCGCAACCCAGGCCTTGGCACTCGCTGGTTCTAGGCTGTTCCCATGGTCCTGAACTTCGTTTCCGCAGCCATCACCACGGGCCCCGCAACCTGGCCCGATGTCGAAAAGCTCTTCGGCGTCCGTGGCGAACCTTCCCGCTGTTGGTGCCGATGGTTCGCCCTCACCGGTCAGGATTGGAAGGCCACTCCCCCAAAGACGCGGAAGGAACAGCTCAAGGACAAATTCGACGGCGGCCCCGAACCTGGAGTCCTCGCGTTCCGAGGCGGCGAAGCAGTGGGCTGGTGCGCGGTCGAACCGCGCCAGTCTTATCCGCGCATCGAACAATCCCAAGTTCTCAAGGCCGAAGGAGGGGGCGCCCCGGAAGGCACGGGAGTTTGGTCGGTGAGTTGTTTCGTGGTTTCTCCCGGCCACCGCCGGAGCGGGGTGGCTGCGGCATTGCTGGACGCCGCCGTCGGGCATGCCTTCGCGCATGGCGCCGAGATCGTGGAAGGCTACCCCGTCGATCCCTCGCTGCGGCCCAAGGCCGGTTCCGCCGATCTCTACCAGGGAACTGTGAAGTTGTTCGGGGCGGCTGGCTTCTTCACGCTTTCCACAGCAGTGCCCGGAAGGGCGGTCATGCACCTGCGGCGCTGATTTTCCGGGCCCCGCAGGCCGAAACAACCCAGCTAAGGCAGTGTCAGCACAACCGGGCCGTCTGCGGTGATCGCCACGGTGTGTTCGCTGTGCGCCGCACGGCGGCCGTTGGCCGAGCGCAGGGTCCACTGGTCGTCGTCGTGGTAGTAGTCGTCGCTGCCGCCCAGGATCAACATCGGCTCGATAGCGATCACCAGGCCCTCCACAAGCTTCACGCCACGGCCTGGCCGCCCGATGTTCGGCACGTTCGGCTCTGCATGCATGGTCCGGCCAATCCCGTGCCCGCCGTGATCGGCAAGGATCCCGTAGCCGCTGCGCTTGGCTTCCCCGCCGATGGCGTACGCAAGATCGCCCATCTTGTTTCCGATCCGGGCAGCCTCGATTCCGCGGGCGAGGGCGGCGTCCGTGGCGTCGATCAATTCCTGGTCCACCGGATCCGCAGTGCCCACAATGAAGCTGACTGCTGCGTCCCCGCACCATCCCTCCACGAATGCCCCGCAATCGACGCTCAACAGATCGCCGTCCTGCAAAACATATCCGTCCGGGATGCCGTGCACCACGGCGTCGTTGACGCTCGTGCAAATGACGCCTGAAAAGGGCGTGGACGCCCACCGCGGACGGTAATTCAGGAACGCCGGCTTGGCTCCGGCGGCCTCCATGAAAGCGGCAGCAACGTCGTCCAGCTCCTTGAGCGACACCCCGACTCCGGCATGCGAACGAACCGCCGAAAGCGTATTGGCAACCACTCTTCCGGCTTCGCGCATGAGCGCAATCTCTTCCGGCGTCTTCACCGTGGACATGAGGGCCTCCAAGCATGAGGAACAAGGGGCCGGATCGGCCACCGGACTAACTCTTCCATCCACTCTATGGGCGTCATCATCCCAGTCAACCGGGTGGCGCGTCCGAGCCGCCTTCGGGTGTCCTAGAGTCGCGGTATGGAACACCGAAGAATCGCCATCATCCGGAAACGCCTGCAGGCAGAGGCGGACTCGGACCGTGCGAAGGCGGCGCAGGCGTACATGAAATCATCCATGCCTTCGCTCGGCGTCAGGGTCCCTGCAGTCCGTCGCGTAGTCCTCGCGACCGCGAAGGAACTCCCCTTCGGGTCCGCTGCCGAACTTCGGGACGATGTCCGGCTGCTGTGGCGGGAAGCTGCATGGCGGGAAGAGCGCTATGCGGCCATCGACCTGACCTCCACCAAGTCCGTGGCCAAGGATCTGGAGATGTTGCCTCTGTACGAAGAAATCATCCGGACAGGCGCATGGTGGGACTTCGTTGACGGTGTCTCCGACCGTATTTGCGTCCTTCTGCAACACCATCGGAGCACGCTGACCCCGCTCTTGCGGACATGGGCGCGCGACGAGGACCTCTGGATCCGTCGCGCCGCCATCACCTCCCAGCTCAAGGCAAAGTCGGCCACCGACCAGGAACTTCTGGCCGCTGCACTCGACGCCAACCTGGCCGACAAGGAGTTCTTCATCAGGAAAGCAATCGGCTGGACGCTGCGGGAGTATGCCAAGACCGATCCTCAATGGGTACGGAGCTACGTGGAAACCCGACGGGCCAGGCTGAGCCCTTTGTCCCTACGTGAAGCGACGAAACACCTCGGCTGAATCCGGGTTCAGGACTTCGGTTTGAGCTTGAGCTTCAAAATCCCGCGACGCGGGCGGAACAGCACATGCGTCTTCTTGTCAAAGAACACGAGGTAGGCGATGAAGGAGACCGCGATGGCGATGGCCACTCCGCGCACCACCTCAATGGGGATCCACTGGAAGACACTCAATTGGTCTGTGAGCGCAATGAGGGTGAAGAACGCTGTCAGATAGAAGACCGTCCGGAGCTGGGGGCCGTCTGCGATGCCTGTCACCGTAAAGAACACCAGTAGCCACACCATGTACCAAGGCTGGATCACCGGCGCCAAGACGACGACGGCTGCGAAGGCCCAGGCCATCCGGCGAAGCACGGTCTTGTTGAACTCCGATTCGTCCTCGAGGGGCGCGGGCAGTCCGAATCCGCGGCCAGGCGTCCGTACGGCAAGCCAGACGATGGCAAGCGCCGAAACCGCCGTTCCGGCGGTCTGGATGACGTCCGTTACGGGAACGCCGGGGCCACCGAAGAGTCCGACGGCGAGCCCCACCGTGTGGGCCAGCAAGCCCACCGGCGCGTACCAGATCCAGACGGCGCCGGGAGTCTGCAGGGCGCCAAGCCAACCGAATCCCAGGCCGTTCACCAATCCGGCGGCCGCCAGGAGCCCCAGGGACAAGCCCAACGTGGCCGCCCAACAGATCATCCTGCGGCCCCAGCCGGCACGGGCACCAGCCCACAGCAGTCCGGCAAAAGGCAAGGCAATCAAAGTAATCGGCTTGATGGCGATCGAGGCCGTGATCAGCACGATTCCCAGCACGGGTCGTTTGACCGAGGCGAAGTACAGCCCGGCAACAACCAGTCCCAACATCAAGGAGTCGTTGTGCGCGCTGGCGATGAAGTTGATCAGGAGAACCGGGTTGAGGACCCCAAGCCACAGCGCCCGCTCCGGATTGACGCCGTGGAGCGCAGCGAGGCGGGGAACGTAGACAGCGAGCAGTACGACCCCGGCGAGGGCAGCCAGACGGAAGGGAATCAGCGCAAGCTCGGGGACGCTTGCGCTCACCCATACGGCACCCTGTTCAATCCAAAGCCACAGCGGACCGTAAGGCGTCGGTGCTTCCGTCCACAATTTGTCGGGTCCGAGCGAAAAGTAGTTGCTCAGGGCCGAGATGCCGTTGGTATATGGGTTCAGGCCCTGCTCCATGAGCCGGCCCTGGCCGATGTAGGCGTAAGCATCCCTGCTGAACAACGGCAAGCTGAACATCATCGGGACTGCCCACATCCACAATGCCCGCCGAAGGACAGGCCGCGAGGAAGGGTTCCATCCGCCGATCCGCTGGGCAATGCGCAGCCACGAGCGCAGGAGCAGGAGTGCGCCAAGGCAGAGCATCACGGTGCACAGGATCACACCAACCGGCGATGTCCTGGCCATGATGAAGAGGGGCGTCCGGATCAAGGCACTGCTGCTGGCCAGCCAGCCGACGCCGACCGATCCTGCCACCATGAGCAACGACCCGACGAACCCTTGGAGGACCGCTGTCCTTGCCGCTTTGGCTATGACAGTGCCGTGTGGCGGGACGGTGGAATCGCCAAGCGCCTCTGGATGAGCCAACGAACTCCCCACCTCACGCTCACGAAACTTCGACGTCACCATCAAACAAAATCCTGTCCGGTTTCCTGCCGCATCCGGGCCAAAGTGGCACTGCCGGTTGCCATGGATTATTGCAACTGTAGCATCGCCACCCCTGGCTTCCCGGGGCCAGCCGGACCATCGGTCGGCCCGCGAAAGTGGCCTGAGATAGGATGGATGGGGCTCTGGTTTGATGCCGCAGACCCACAGCCACGCTGGTTCCGCTCGAAATTCAATGGAACCGATGTTGTCTGGAGCGGCTCCGGCCGCTGCGCCTTACGGCACCCTGTGACGATAACTACCTGACAAGGATCCTCCCATTTCCACGGACTCATTCTTCAGCGCGCTCACACGGTTCCGTCATCGCGTTCTTCCCCCTTCGCTGGAGGCAAGGCTCAATTCTCCCAAGGGCCTGCTTGCAGGCTTCTGCGTCGTGCACTTGGTCTTCCTTGTGTTCGCGCTGATCCTTTCCCTGCGCGGCGAAGCCTTCAGCGACACCTTCATCTACCGGGACTGGACCTCTGCCGGGTTCCGGGATGAGAACCTCAGCGGCGGGCCCAGCCCGTGGGTCTACCCCGTCCTCGCCTTGGTACCGATGGCCATCGCAGGCTTGGCCGGACCCGGTCCGTTCTTCTTTCTCTGGGTGCTCATGATCACCCTGCTCAACGGCGTCGCCCTCGCCAAGCTCACGGGACGGGGCCGCCGTCGCGAGGCCATCCCGGCGGGATGGTGGTGGCTGGTCTTCGTCTTCATCATGGGTTGGCTGGGATTCGCCCGGGTGGACGGATTGACTGCCCCCATCGTCCTGATCGCCTTGGCGTACGGGGTGTCGCACCCGTTCATTGCCTCCACCCTCCTGAGCGTTGCCACCTGGATGAAGGTTTGGCCGGCCGCCGTCATGCTTTCGTTGTTCACCGTGGTCAAGCAGAGAACCAAAGTGGTGGCTGCCGGTATTCTGACCAGCGTCTTAGTGATCGCCCTGACGGCTGCCGTAGGTCAACTGCCGAAGCTCCTTAACTTCCTGACCCAGCAAGGCGATCGTGGCATGCAGTTGGAAGCGACCTTCACCACTCCTTGGTTGTGGCTCTCGGTCCTCCATGTGGGTGACTCGAGAATGTACATGAACACGGACATCAACTCGATGCAGGTGGATGGGCCGGGCACGGCCTTCATGTCATTCCTCATGCAGCCCCTCCTTGCCCTCGCCGCGATTCTGGTGGCTGCCCTGACCTTCTGGGCACTCCACAACGGCAAGCGAAGTGGCGGAGCGGACCGCACCGAACTATTACTGGCTGGATCCCTGACCATGGCCACGGCCTTCGTCGTGTTCAACAAGGTCGGGTCACCCCAGTTCATGGTGTGGCTGGCGCCTGCCGTCGCCGTCGGGCTTGCCCACAGCTGGAAGGAATGGCGGGTGCCCGCGGCGATGCTCATCGCCATTGGGGTGGCCACATACTTCATCTACCCCCTCTTCTATGACGCACTCAGCCATAACAACCCTTTGATGGCCTTGGTCCTGACGGTGCGCAACGTCCTGCTGGTGGTCCTGTTCTGCTGGTCCGTACGCCGCCTGTACCTTTTGGGCAAGAAGATCCCGGCCAACGAACCGGCCGCCGCTGCCAAGGAGTCCTGAGATTTCCGTTCGATTCTTCGACGGGCTGGCCCGCGTGCGCGACGCCGCCCTGCCGCCTGCCGCCGTCGACTGGTTCAGCCGTCCCTCCAGCGTTTGGTGGGGTTTCGCCGCCATCCATGTGTACTTCCTCGGCTGGATGGCAAGTTTCTTCCTGTCCGGAAACACGTTCAGCGACACCGAGCAGTACCGTCAGTGGGCGATGGCCGGCTACAACCCCGCGGATCTCCACGGAGCCATCAGCCCTTGGGTTTACCCGGTGCTCGCCCAGATTCCGATCTTCCTGGCCAACATCGCGGGCCCTGGTCCATACCTGCTGGTGTGGACGTTGATCATCACTGCGCTCAATGCGGCCGGTTTATTCATCTTGACCCGCGGCCCGCGCAAGGCAAGCGGTATTGCCCCTGCTTGGTGGTGGCTGTTCTTTACCGCGTTCATGGGCTACCTCAGCTTCGCCCGGGTGGAGGGCATCACGGCACCCATCGTGCTGGTCGCCCTGCTGTATGCCGCCACGCGGCCCGTGGCGGCGGGCATCCTCCTCAGCATCGCCACGTGGATCAAAGTCTGGCCAGCCGCCGTCCTGGTACCCATCGTCATCGCGAGCCACCGCAGGCTGAGAATCATCGCGTGCGGCGCGGCCGTCACCGCAGCCGTCGCACTGGGCACCTACCTTTCAGGCGGCCTCCCGCATATCCTGGACTTTTTGACCAACCAGGGTGAACGCGGCATGCAACTGGAAGCCACGTTCTCAACGCCCTGGGTCTGGTTGAGCGTGTTCAACATCGGCGGCTCCAAAATCGCCGACAACGTCGCCATCAATTCCACCGAGGTGTACGGGCCGGGAGCCAATGTGGCGGCGTTCATGATGCAGCCGCTCTTGGTGCTTGCCGCCGTCGCGGGCTCTGCCCTCTTGCTTTGGGCGCTTCGGCGGGGCGCCGAACCTGAAGAGCTGTTTCTCGAGGGCGCCCTCATGATGACCACCGCGTTCATCGTGTTCAACAAGGTGGGGTCGCCGCAATTCATCATCTGGCTTGCGCCGGTGGTTATCGCCGGGCTGACCCACGACTGGAACCGTTGGCGGGTTCCTGCCGCCCTCCTGATGGGGATCGCCATGACGACTTTTGTGATCTACCCGCTGTTCTACACGCCGCTGATCCACGCCAACCCCGTGATGGCAGCGGTGCTCACTGCACGAAACGTGCTTTTGGTTGTCCTGCTCTGGTGGTCCGTGCAGCGGACCGTGGAACTGGGACGCAAGTCCAGCGCAAGAACTGCTATTCGGAGCGCCTGAGCCGCTGCTCAAGCCTGCGGAGCAGTTGCGCAGGGGTGGAACGGATCAGCAGCCTTCGCGTGTGAACGTCCAACACCATCAGGTAGACAGTGAATCCCGCGGCCACCAAGAAGGACAGGGAGGACACTTTGACGTTCAGTTCCACGAAGGACAGCACCGAAATCTGATCCTGTGCGCCGAAGGCCACGAAGAACGTCACGGCGACATAGAGGGACTTGATCTGCCAGTCGTCCCTGATGCCTGTGACCGCGAGCAGCGGGATGAACCACAGGATGTACCACGGCTGGATAATCGGAGAAAGCATGACGACGGCGGCAAACGCCAGGGCCGCGCGTCTCACCAGCCGTGAATAGTCGCCGCGGAACATCAGGACAACCACCAACCCGATTCCGGCCCACTTCATGAGGGTGCGCAGCCCCGTGGCCACAGTGGACCCAGGCAGTCCCAGGAGGTTAGCGATCACCTCGACCTGCTGGCCCAGGAAGCCCGAAGGCGAGTATCCCGTGTAGCCGGGTGTCGGATCGAGGATGGCCCAGACCCATCCGAAGCCAAGGTTGTAAGGAATCCCGCTCACTGCCAGGACTGCAAAGCTGATGCCCGCCGTCGCGCCCCAGAACAGGAACTTGCGGGCCCAACTGGCAGCAGGACCTGCCCACATGAGGCCTATGAAAGGCAAGAGAAGTACCGTGATCGGCTTGATGCCTATGGACGCCGTGACCAGCAGAAGCCCGGTGATATGGCGCCCTGTGGCTGCAAAATACATCCCGGCCACCGCCAGGCCCACCATGAGGGCATCGTTGTGGGCGCTCGCGACGAAGCTGATGAGAAAGAGCGGGTTGGCCACCGCGATCCACAGCGCACGGCCGGGATTGATCCCGTGCAGTTCAGCGAGCCTGGGAACATACACCACGCAGAGCAGCACTCCGACAGTCGCCACAACGCGAAAGAGCAAAACGGAAAAATCGGGCTGGGCGTCGGTGATGCCCACAACCCACCTGGCAAGCCACAGGAAGTAGGGTCCGTACGGTGTCTTGGCTTCAGCCCAGGCAGGGTCGGCGCCCAGGGAAAACCAGTTGCTGAGCGAAGAAATCCCTGCCGTGTATGGGTTCTGGCCTTCCAGCACCAGCCTGCCTTGGCCGGTATAGGCGTACACGTCGCGTGAATAGATGGGCACGGCAAACATCAGGGGCGCTGCCCACGCCGCTACGGCGACAACCACGGATCTGAGCGAGCCTGGCCCCCAGTCCTTGAGCCTTTGCCCGAGCCTCAACCATGACCTGACCAAAAGCATGGCCCCCGCCGTCAGCAGGATGGTGGAGGTCGTGACGCCCCAGCCCTCAGTGCGCAGGGCGATGACAAGGGGGTGCCTGAACATGGGCGAGCCGTTGGCGATCCAGCCGGCGCCGATCGAACCGGCGAAGGTCATCAGGGACCCAAAAAATCCTTGCCAGATGGCCACAAAGGCCTTGATCTGGTCGGGAGTGGCGGCCCCGATGAGCGTGTTATCCGGGGAATCGAGACGGGCGACGGCCTTCTCCGACGGCGCCGAGGGTTCCTTTGCCTCGTCCCGGCTATTTGAGGTGCCCACGCCCGTTCCGCCTGCCGTCATGATATTCCAGTCCCTACCTACATTGGTCCAGCTCATCGATGCAGGCAACAACCGCTCGACAACGGCCCAGTTTACCAGCCGCAGTATGCCGCGGGCGCGGAACGGAGCGCCCCGACACCCTTCCCGCGCGCCCGAAAGGTAGGCTTGACGAGTGCCTATTACTAATGAACGCATCGTCTGGATCGACTGTGAGATGACCGGTCTCGACCTGGAAAACGACGCCCTGATCGAGGTCGCGGCCTTGGTCACCGATTCGGAGCTGAACATCCTGGGTGATGGCGTAGACGTCGTCATCAAGCCTGAAGACGCTGCGCTTGAACAGATGAACGACTTCGTCCGCGACATGCACACCCGTTCGAAACTCCTGGACGAGCTCCCGCACGGCAAGACCATGGCCGAGGCCGAAGCGATCGTCCTGGAGTACATCGAGAAATGGGTACCCGATCCGAAGAAGGCACCGCTGGGTGGCAACTCAGTCGGCACAGACCGGATGTTCCTCGCGCGGGACATGCCCAACATCGTCGAACACCTCCACTACCGGGTCATCGATGTCAGCACTATCAAGGAGCTCTCCCGCCGATGGTTCCCCCGCGCCTATTTCCAGTCGCCCGCCAAACATGGCGGCCACCGCGCGCTCGGAGACATCAGGGACTCCATCGACGAGCTGCGCTACTATCGCGAGGCCGTGTTCGTCCCGGCTCCTGGACCCGATACAGCAACGGCCCAGAAGATTTCCAAGCAGATTGCACCTGGCCCGGAGGCCCCGGCAAGCACGTGATCTGAGGCACCTTTTCGGGAAATTTCAGCCAAACGGTCAAAAGTGGCAAAACCACCCCTCAAGACGGGGTATAGTTTTTGTCGTTGCCTTCGCAGCGAACGGGTCATTCCGAAAGCGTAAAAGGCGCATGGTGGGCGTAGCTCAGTTGGCAGAGCGCCTGGTTGTGGTCCAGGAGGTCGCGGGTTCAACCCCCGTCGCTCACCCTCATGAGGTCGGTAGCAATTATCGATCGCAGCCAAAGGCCGTACTGGTTATCCAGTGCGGCCTTTGCTTTGTCCCGGCCGATTTTGGCCATTCCAGACCCGAGAACCAGAGGAACACCTGACATGACCGTCCTGCCAGTCACCATCTGGGGCGAGCCCGTGCTTCACCGCCGGGCGAGCGAGGTAGATGAGTTCGATGACGAACTGCGCACCTTGATTGCGGACATGTTCGAGACCAACGAAGCCGCCAACGGCGTCGGGCTGGCGGCACCCCAGGTGGGCGTCGGTAAACGGATCTTCATCTTCAAATACGCGAACGACGACGACGCACCCGACGAAGGCGTCCTGGTCAACCCGGTTCTCACCCTCTCCAAGATCCCCGGAGCACTTCCGGATCCCGAAGAAGACGTCGAAGGCTGCCTGTCATTCCCCGGGGAACACTACCCGCTGCAGCGGGCCGAATGGGCTCGCGTCCAGGGCTTCGACGGCTACGGCAAGCCAGTGGATTTCGTTGCGACAGGCTGGTTCGCGAGGGTCATGCAGCACGAATTCGACCACCTTGACGGCAAGCTCTACGTGAACCGCCTGGTTGACCGCTACGCCAAGAAGGCCATGAAGCAGGCCAAGAAGAACGGCTGGGGAGTACCCGGCTTGACCTGGATGCCGGGCGTCGATCCGGATCCCTTCGGGCACTGACTGATGGGCGACATCGCGCAGGACGAATTGTTCAGCCTCCTCGACATCCACGGCGAGGACGCCTTGGCGTGTGCCGCGTTGCTGGGGTCACCGCCCGGAGACGGAACGCGACGGGCCCTTGCCGTGCTTCACGCCCGATTGGGCGCCTTTCCAAGCAAATCTGCCCCCGCCGATGGCTGCACGGAGACGGACTGGATTGAGGCGCTCCTGCGCTTCGCTCCTGTGGTCCACCGCCATCATCTTGCCCTTGGTATCCCGCCGGAATCTTCCGCCGCGATCCTGGCCGATGTGGGACTGAACCTTCGCATCAATCGACGGGTTCATGGGCGCTTCGGTTTGGACACGTGGGCGTGGCTGACGCTTCACATGGCCGGAAACATCTTCCGGATCGGCCGCTTGCAATTCCACCTTGTCCGCGGCGACGCGGAAGGGTCCGCCGCAAGCGACTCCTGGGTGCTGGGGATACACATCCCGGAAGATGGTGGTCTCTCCCCCGCCCTCGTAGACACGAGCCTCAGCCAGGCCAGGGAGTTCTTTGACCTACACTTCCCGGACAAAGCGGTCTCCGCGGCGAGCTGCGACTCCTGGATGCTGGATCCCTATCTGGCACAGAAACTACCGGACAGCAACATCGCAGCTTTTGCCCGCCGATTCACCCTCGACCGCTGCTCCGACGCCCCGGGCGACGCTGTCTACTTCACCTTCCGGCACCGGGGCATGGAAAACCTTGACCAGCTCCCCCGCGAAACCTCGCTTCAGCGAGTGGTGCTGGAGAGGATCGACGAAGGCGGAGTCTGGCAACTCGGACACGGCCACTTGGTAATTCCTCCAGCCCAGGCCAAGCGCGCCTGACGCGGCAGCCCCGCGCTTCCGGGTGGCTACATCGCCCTGATGGTCCGCTGGCCGGGGCACGAGTCCAGGACGCGCCTCATGGCGTCTTTCTCTGCCTGGGTGACCCAGAGCCTGTAGGCGGCTTTGACGGACACCTGCCGGGCTACGTAATGGCAGCGAAAGCATTTGTTGGCAGGGAGCCAACTCGCGGCGTCGCTCGCGCCCTTCTTCACGTTGGCAGGACCGTCGACGGCAATCAGGTTGAGGGGATCATTGGCGAGGCTTTGGCGCTGCTTGGCCGTGAGCTGCTGGGCACCCTTCTGCCAGGCGTCCCCGAGAGCCACCACATGGTCGATCTGTACGGCCGAGCTGCTTTCGGAGCCCCGGCGGAAATGGATGTCCTGGCCGATGTATGGCTCACGTAGCTCCCCGGAAGCGATCCTGCATTTGGAGCCTGCCGTGAACTCCGCCGCTGCAAGATCCCGCCTAAGGATGTCGTTCCTGGTATCGCAGCCGTTCCGGTCGACGTCGAGCCATGCCTGGCCGAATTCGTTGCGGTCATAGTTGTCCTTGGCGGCGCGCCCCTTCACGGGAAGCGCTTCCAGTGCATCAACGGCTGAACCGGCAGGTACCGGCTGAACAGCTTCCACCGGCTTCATCCAACTCGGGTCGAAGACGGGAGCTTCCGTCGCTCCATTGCCCGGGTCCTGGGCCACTGCGAACTGGCCGTTGCTGAAGAACCACCCTATGCCGGCAAGTCCACCGGCGATGATAAGGATCACCAGCACCCAGGCCTGCCGGGACTGACGGCGGGCGCGTCGATAGGCGGCCCAAGTGGTGCTCAAGGGATTGTGTCCTTTCGGGGAGAAATACGTCCCTTGAGACTAGATCAGGGCACTGACAACCGACGTCGATATCCACAGTGTGGAGGACAAGTCACAGTGTCGGAACAATCACAACTGCCCGTACAAGCCAGCGTGCGGCCCGTTGCAGCGGCGGCTTACTGCTCCTTGGTGACGCGTTTCAGGTCTTCGGCCGCCAACTCCAGAAGCGACCTCAATTGGATGACTCGGTCCTCAGCGATATCACCGGCGGCGTGTGCGGCCTTGGCTTCGTCGAGCAGGCGCTGGGCTTCCTTGAGGTTGGCGCGCGCTACGTCCAGTGCGTGTTCCAGGGTTGTTTCATGTTCCAGAATCTTTTCGCTTTCCATGCGTCCATTCTGGTCAGGTTTCCCGGCTGATACCAGCGAATCAGCCGGGAATCCCCTGTGTCTTTCCTGGTCCTGACCAGAGCCGGCTAGACGCCGGCGGGCTCCAACGTTGCCTTGGACTCAAGGTCAACAGCAACACTGCGTGCCGGGAACGACGGCGGGTTCACCCCGGCCATTTCCTCCATGACACGCACTACCTGGCAGGAGTAACCGAATTCGTTGTCGTACCAGACGTAGACCACGAGGTTCTTGTCGTTGGCGATGGTGGCCAGGCCGTCCACGATGCCTGCACGGCGGGAGCCCACGAAGTCCGTGGAGACGACCTCGGGTGAGTCGATGAAGTCGATCTGCTTGCGCAGCTCCGAGTGCAGGGACATCTCGCGAAGGTAGTTGTTGACTTCCTCCTTCGTGGTTCCCTTTTCAAGGTTCAGGTTCAGGATGGCCATCGACACGTCCGGGGTGGGGACGCGGATCGCGTTGCCGGTCAGCTTGCCCTGCAGTTCCGGAAGGGCCTTCGCCACTGCCTTGGCCGCACCCGTTTCGGTGATGACCATGTTCAGGGCGGCCGAGCGGCCGCGGCGGTCGCCCTTGTGGAAGTTGTCGATCAGGTTCTGGTCGTTCGTGAACGAGTGCACGGTTTCCACGTGGCCGTGGACGACGCCGAACTTGTCGTTGAGTGCCTTGAGCACCGGGGTGATGGCGTTCGTGGTGCACGAGGCCGCGGTGACGATCGTGTCCGTGTCCTCGATGGAGGAGTGGTTGATGCCGTGGACGATGTTCTTCAGCTCGCCCTTGCCCGGAGCCGTGAGCAGCACGCGCGCGACACCCTTGCTCTGCAGGTGCTGGGACAGGCCCTCGGCGTCGCGCCAGCGGCCCGTGTTGTCGACCACGAGCGCATCCTTGATGCCGTAGGCCGTGTAGTCAACGGTGGAGGGGTTGTCCGAGTAGATGACCTGGATCTGGACACCGTTGGCCGTGATCGTGTTGCATTCCTCGTCCACGCGGATGGTGCCTTCGAAGGAGCCGTGCACCGAGTCGCGCCGCAGCAGGCTGGCGCGCTTGACGAGGTCGTTCTCGGCACCCTTGCGGACCACGATCGCGCGCAGCCGCAGGCCGTGCCCGCCGCCGGCCTTTTCGATGAGGAGGCGCGCCAGCAGGCGGCCGATACGACCGAAACCGTAGAGCACGACGTCGGTGCTGGTCCGGTCATCCGCGCCGCGGCGCCCGACAACCTCGGCAAGTTCGGCGCGCAGGAAGTCTTCCAGGGGCGTTCCCGGGGCCTCGGCCTTGTACTTCTCGTTCAGGCGGGCGATGTCGATCGCAGCAGCCCCGAGTTCAAGCTCGGCCAAGATGTTCAGCAGCGGCGCGGTTTCCTCGAGCCGGAGTTCGTCCTTGCTCATCCGGCGCGCGAAGCGGTGGGCTTTCAAGATGTTCATCGACGACTTGTTGATGAGGCTGCGCCCGTGGATGCTCGTCACCACGTTGTTTTCACGGTACAGCCGGCCGATCACCGGAATCATGGCCTCGGCCAGCGCTTCGCGGCCCATCCACGTATCAAGACAAGAATCTGATGACTGGCTCACAGAACTACCTTCCTAGGGTCAGCTACATACGTCCTCGTACGTAGATGGTGGCCGCCCGGAGTAATCCAACGGCACTGGCATCGGCGGGACTTCGGTCTGCCCGGACACCTCGAACGTTGCAAAGAAAAACCGCCGGCTGCGAACGCAGAACCGGCGGTGGAACTTCTACGTTCACTGTCCATTCTAAGGTCTGGCACGGGAGGCTTTGGCCGCCGGAATGCGTGAAATCACTCACACAAGGCTGAGGGATGGGTTGACCGATACGCCGGGTTCTGTCCTCCCGCGCCATTGCAGGCGAAGGAGTGGCGACCATCCATCTACGGACGCCGTTGCCGACGCCCTCCAGCGGCCTACCCGGACACTCGGGCGAGCAGCCCTCGATCGTGTCCTGTCTGGCCTTGCTCCGGGTGGGGTTTACCTAGCCTCCTTGGTCACCCAAGGAGCTGGTGGTCTCTTACACCACCGTTTCACCCTTACCTGCTGCCTGCCTGTGCTGGCACACGCAGACGCAGGCGGTCTGTTCTCTGTGGCACTGGCCTGCGGGTTACCCCGAGTGGGCGTTACCCACCACCCTGCTCTATGGAGCCCGGACGTTCCTCGAGCCACTCACGTGGCGCGCGGCCGCCTAGTCAACCCATCCGCCTTACAGTCTACCGGCGTCGGGCCCTCCACATTTTCCAGACGGCGCCGCCGGACTGTGCGCCCGACGGGTGGAGCCTGTATTGCGGCTAATATCGACTGGTGCTGATTCTGTTGCCGCCTTCCGAAGGCAAGACCCCCGCCGAGAAGGGCTCCGCCGTCGAATGGGAGTCCCTGAGCTTTCCGGACCTCAACAGCTACCGGGCCAAAGTGCTCGACGCGTTGGGCCTGGTCAGCGCACATGAGGACGCCCTCGCATTGTTGGGGGTGGGCGCATCGTTGAAGGACGACGTCGAACGCAATACCCGGCTCAACGCCGAACCCGCGGCCCCTGCCCACCAGGTGTATTCCGGTGTTCTCTACGACGCGCTCGGCTACAAGACCCTGACACCGGCACAGCGCCGCAAGGCGGTGGAGTCGATCCTTGTGGTGTCCGCCCTGTGGGGCGCCATTGGCTTCGGCGACCGCGTGCCCGCCTACCGCTTGTCCATGGGAACGGCACTGCCCGACGTCGGGCGCCTCGCCTCGTTCTGGAAGCCGCAGCTCACGCAGGCCCTCGCCTCGCGGGTGGAGGGCGAGCTGCTGGTGGATTGCCGCTCCAGCACCTACGCCGCGGCTTGGGCCCCGCCAGCGGCGCAGACTGTCTCCGTCAACGTCTTTTCCGAGTCCAATGGCAAACGTACCGTCGTCAGCCACTTCGCCAAGCACACCCGTGGCGAACTGGTCCGGCATTTGTTGAGCCGTCGAGGCAAGGCCCCGGAGACGCCCGAACAGCTGCTCAAGGCCGCTTCGGAAATGTGGACGGCGGAGTTAACGGAAGGCACGGCACGCAAGCCGCACACCCTCAGCATCATCCTCCCCAACTAATGGGGTGGGGAACAGGCGGCTAGTTCCACTCGGCGGAGCGCACCAGGATGCAGCCGGAATCGGGGCAGAACACGATCTCGTCCTCGGCAGCGGCCTTGACCTCGGCAAGGTCGCCGGGGCTGAGTGTCATTCCCGAGCCTTCGGACTTGCCGTGGAACAGCCTCGCGGCGCCCACCCCGCGCTTGGCAAGGGTTTTTTCGTAGATAGCCAGCATCGCGGCGTCGAGCCCTTCGGCGAAACCGGTCCGCTGGGCTCGCACATCCGTCTCTTCGGCAACAATCTCGGCGATCGCGGCGTCAAGTTCGGCACGGATCCCGGAGAACGAACCCTGGATGTCATCGACGATCTGCTGTTGCGCGGCTTGGCGCTCCCGGAGTCCGTCCAGGCGTTCGAGGATTTCCAGCTCGACATCCTCAAGGTCCGAACGACGCTTGTTCAGTGAGGCGATATCGCTTTGCAGCGCGACGAGGTCCTTGGAAAGTCCGGTACCGCTGTTCAACCTGGCTTCGTCGCGCGCAATGCGCCCAGCCACTTGTTCGACGTCGGCCTCTGACCTGCGAAGCTCGGCTTCGGCGTCGTGGACGGCAAGTTTCGCGGCCCCGAGCGCCCCGTTGGCCACGCTGAGGGCATCCTGAAGATCGGTGATGCGGGGATCGGTCTCCAAAGCGCGACGGCGGTTCGCCAAGGATTTGAGCTTCGCATCCAACCCCTGCAGTTCGAGCAATTTCAACTGTTCCGCCGGTGCTGCCTTGGCCACGCTTACCTCCGCTTGATCGTGCCGGGACTGATATTCAGCCCCTGCCAGGCCTTGGGCCTGCTTGTCTCGACTCTAGCGCCTAGCGCGCTCCCCTGCCTCGCGCCCCAGCCTTAGCCGGGAGTGAGAATGAAGTCCCACGGATCGCTGTTGGTGGAAGCCACCCGGATCTCGACGTCGTGACCCTGGTCCGCGAGCACGTTGCCGAGCGCTTCGGCCGCGGCGGGCAACCAGAGCCATTCGCTCGCGAAATGCGATACGTCGACGAGGTACGGCCTGCCGTCAACGGCAGCTTCGCGCGCTTCGGAGGCCGGGTGGTGCCGCATGTCCGCGGTGACGTAGATGTCCGCCTGGCTGGCGCGGACGGCGTCGAAGAGGCTGTCACCGGCACCTCCGCAAACGGCGACGCGGCGCACGAGCCCGTCCTTGTCCCCGGCAACCCGCACGCCGCCGGCCACTGAGGGCAGGATCTCGAACACCCGGGCGGCGAAATCTCCGAGAGTCATGAGTTCGGGCAGGTCGCCGACCCGGCCGATCCCCTCTTCCGGCAGGCCGTGGGCCGCAGGAGCCAGCGGGACAACGTTGTCCAGCCCGAACGCGTCGGCGAGGACATCGGAAACGCCTCCGACGGCGGAGTCCCCGTTGGTGTGCACGGTCAGCAGCCCGGTGCCTGACTCAATGAGCCGATGGACAGCAAGGCCCTTGGCACTCGTGGCAGCAACGGAGGTGACGCCCTTGAGCAACAAAGGGTGGTGCGTGACGAGGAGTTCGGCGCCCCATTCAATGGCTTCCTCAATGGCGGCGAGGGTCGGATCCACGGCGAACATGACCTTGGTGACGGTGGCTGTCGGCCGTCCGACCACGAGCCCTACCTCGTCCCATTCCTCGGCGAGCGATTCCGGCCAGAGCTCCTCCGCTGCCAATAAGACCTGACCGAGCGTAGGGGTGCTGGCTCTTGGAGTTCCGGCTGTACCGTTTTCCGGTTCTTCCCCGGATCCTGTATCTGCAACCGCGGTGTTCACAGCTTCCATGCATTACATTCTTGCGCATCCGGCGGCCAAGACGCGCTTGCGGCAACCGGACTGTTTGAGATTGTTGCCAGTGGCCAGGTCTGCGCCGTCACAGTCCCGTAAGGTTGTGCGGGAATCATCCAGGACTCCCAGCCATTGAAGAGATCATGAAAACTTTTGTACTTGGTGGAGGCTGCTTCTGGTGCCTTGACGCTGTCTATCAGAAGACCAAGGGCGTCAGTTCCGTGGTTTCCGGCTACACCGGCGGGCACATCCGCAACCCTGACTATTACGACGTCTGCTCCGGAATGACGGGCCACGCGGAGGTCGTCGCCGTGACTTTCGACGAGGACATCATTCCGGCGGACATCATCCTGGACATGTTCTTCGCCCTGCACGATCCCACCACCCTCAACCGCCAGGGCTACGACGTCGGGACCCAGTACCGGTCCTCGATGTTCTACACCACCACCGAAGAAAAGATCCTCTTCGAAGAAGCCATCCTCCGGAACCAGAAACTGTGGTCCAAGCCGATTGTGACCGAGGTGAGCAGGTTGCCGGACTTCTACGAAGCCGAGTCCATCCACCAGAACTATTACGCCAAGTTCCCGGAGCAGGGCTATTGCCAGGTCATCATCAACCCCAAGCTCGCCAAGGCCCGGAAATATTACTCTTCGTGGCTCCGCGCGTAGCAGCGTGTAGCACCGCTCGTTAGGCTGACCTCAGCAGTAGCTATTTCAGCGAATTCAGAGAATAGGCATGATTACATGGCACGGATCTACGACGACGTCACCCAGCTGATCGGCGGAACCCCCCTGGTCCGCTTGAACAGGCTCACCGAAGGCTTGGACGCCACGGTTGCGGTGAAGCTGGAGTTCTACAACCCCGCCAATAGCGTCAAGGACCGTATCGGCGTCGCCATCGTCGACGCCGCCGAGAAGTCCGGTGCGCTGAAGCCGGGCGGCACCATCGTCGAGGGAACGTCGGGCAACACCGGCATCGCGCTGGCCCTGGTCGGCGCGGCGCGCGGTTACAAGGTCATCCTCACGATGCCGGAAACCATGTCCACCGAGCGCCGGGTCATGCTGCGCGCCTACGGTGCCGAGATTGTCCTGACTCCGGGCTCTGAAGGCATGCGTGGCGCCGTCGAGAAGGCACAGGAGATCGTCGCCAACACGGAGAACTCCATTTGGGCCCAGCAGTTCGCCAACGAGGCAAACCCGGCAATCCACCGCGCCACCACGGCCGAGGAAATCTGGGCGGACACCGAAGGCGGAGTGGACATCTTCGTCGGCGGCGTCGGCACTGGCGGCACCATCACCGGCGTCGGGCAGGTCCTGAAGGAGCGCAAGCCCGAAATCCAGATCGTGGCCGTTGAGCCCAAGGACTCCCCCATCCTGAACGGCGGCGCCCCGGGCCCGCACAAGATCCAGGGTCTCGGCGCGAACTTCATTCCGGAAATCCTCGACACCAACGTCTACGACGAGGTTCTCGACGCAACCCTCGAGGACTCCGTGGCCACCGCACGTGCCCTCGGCACCAAGGAAGGCATCCTGGGCGGCATCTCGGCCGGTGCGGCCGTTTGGGGTGCGCTGGAGCTCGCAAAGCGTCCGGAGAACAAGGACAAGCTCATCGTGGCAATCGTTCCCGACTTCGGCGAACGTTACATCTCCACGGTGCTTTTTGACGACATTCGCGGCTGATTGCGGACCCCGCGCAACCGCTTTCTTTCATTTCCTGTAGAAAGGTCTTTGTGAGCTTCTTCGCAAGACTTATGGAAGACCTCGAGGCCGCCCGGTCACATGACCCGGCGGCCCGAGGCTCCTTTGAGAACTTCTTTGCCTACTCCGGCCTGCATGCCATCTGGGCGCACCGCCTGACCCACAAATTGTGGCAAAAGCCTGAGTTGCGCTTCCCGGCCCGGATCATCTCGCAACTCACCCGGTTCCTGACCGGCATCGAGATCCACCCCGGCGCTACCATCGGCCGCAGGTTCTTCATTGACCATGGCATGGGTGTGGTGATCGGCGAGACTGCCGAGATCGGCGAAGACGTCATGATCTACCACGGCGTGACGTTGGGTGGCCGCTCGTTGGCCAAGGTCAAGCGGCACCCCACCATCGGAGATCGGGTCACCATCGGAGCGGGGGCCAAGGTCCTTGGTCCCATCACCATAGGCGCCGACAGTGCCATCGGCGCCAACGCCGTGGTGGTCAAGGACGCACCGCCTGAGTCGATTATCACCGGCGTCCCGGCGACGTGGCGCCACCGTGATGCCAAGAGCGAAACCAAACCCGCGGTCGACCCCGCCGAGTACTACATCGAATACCGGATCTAATCGGAAAAGCGTTTGTAGGCGTTCCAAAAAACGGTGTCGAACGCCCGGTCGGGAAGTACCCTCCGCAAGGCGAGAATGGTCCAGGCCCCCCTACCCACCGGGTATCGGGTCCTGGGCCTTCGTGACGTTGCCGCATGCACAATGGCGCCCGCCACGGTGCGCGGGTGCGTCGACAGCGCAGTTCCCGACGTCGATGCGAGAGCGGCTGCCACGATCCCGGCCTGCTCGCGATATGGTCCATGTCCTGAGACCGTCAGCAGGCTCTCCCCCGCGATGGTTCCCCATTCCGTGTCCGTGCCGGCGGGCTCGATGATAGCCACGTCGATGCCATGGGGCTTTAGTTCCAGGCGCAGGGAGTCGCTGAGGCCCTCGACAGCGAATTTGGTTGCGTGGTACCAGGCTCCCAGGGGTTCATACATTTTGCCGCCGATCGAGGAGACGTTGATGATCCTGCCGGAGGCCGCAGCACGCATCACGGGAATCACCAGCTGGGACATCCGGGCGAGGCCGAAGACATTGACCTCGAACTGGCGCCGGCCCTCATCCAACGGAACCTCTTCCAAGGAACCGTAGGATCCGTATCCGGCGTTGTTCACCAGTACGTCGATCCGCCCCTGCTCGGCCAGGACGAGGTCCACGGCGGCCTTCATCGAGTCATCCTCATTGACGTCCAAGGACAACACCTTGATTCCGTGGGCCTTGAGCGGCTCCATCTTTTCGACGCGCCGAGCCCCCGCGTACACCACCATTCCTGCCTTGCTGAGCTTGATGGCGGCTTCGAAGCCGATTCCTGTAGACGCACCTGTGACAAATGCGACGCGTTGCGGCATGGACTGCTCCTCGGGTGGCGTGTGGAGTTTCCTTCGGGACGTACCTACGGCAAAGGCCGGCGCCTCCACAGTAACGCGGAAGCACCGGCCTTTGTCTTGAACCGAATCGAGCCTGCCCCTAGAGTGGGGCAGCAGGGTCCCTACGTGGCGACGGAGTCGACACGAAAGGGCCTGCCCCAATCTGCGGGACAGTGGGGTTTTTAGTGGGTGTCGACTGCCGAGATCTCGGACTTGTCTTCGCCCCACAGGGTGTGGAAGGTACCCTCGGCGTCAACGCGGCCGTAGGTGTGCGCTCCGAAGAGGTCGCGCTGTCCCTGGATGACCGCTGCAGCGAGGCGCTTGCGGCGAAGTCCGTCGTAGTAGGCCAGCGAGGAGGAGAACACCGGAACCGGGATGCCCAGCTGGACAGCCGTGGCCACCACGCGGCGCCATGCCGGCAGCGCGCCGGCAATGGCCTTGGTGAAGGCCGGAGCGAACAGCAGGTTGGCCGGCTTCTCAACGGCAGCGTAGGCGTTGGTGATTTCCTTGAGCAGCTCGGCGCGGATGATGCAGCCGCCGCGCCACAGCGAAGCGATTTCATCGAGCTTGAGGTCCCAGCCGTATTCCTTCGCGGCGGAGGTCAGCATGTCCAGGCCCTGGGCGTAGGAAACCAGCTTGGAGGCGTAAAGCGCCTGGCGGACGTCCTCGACGAAGTTCTCCGGGACCTCGACGGCGATTTCCTCGCCGGCGAGCAGCTCCTGGCCAAGCTTGCGCTGTTCTGCCTGGGAAGAGAGGGCCCGCGCGAAGACGGACTCCGCGATGCCCGATACAGGGGAGCCGAGCTCAAGGGCGGAGATGACCGTCCAGCGGCCGGTGCCCTTCTGGCCGGCAGCATCCACGACGACGTCGACGAACGGCTTGCCCGTCTTGGCGTCCACGTGGCCGAGGACCTCCGCGGAGATTTCGATCAGGAAGGAAGCGAGTTCGCCCTTGTTCCATTCGGCGAAGATCTTGGACTGCTCGGCCGGCTCGATGCCGGCGCCGGAGCGCAGGAGATCAAAGGCTTCGCCGATGACCTGCATGTCGGCGTATTCGATGCCGTTGTGGACCATCTTGACGAAGTGGCCGGCGCCGTCGGTGCCGATCCAGGCGCAGCAGGGCTGGCCGTCAACCTTGGCCGAGATCTTTTCGAGCAGCGGGCCCAAAGCCTCGTAGGACTCCTTGGAACCACCGGGCATGATGGAGGGGCCGTTGAGGGCGCCCTCTTCGCCGCCGGAAACACCGACGCCCACGAAGTGCAGGTCCTTCTCGGCCAGCGCGGCTTCGCGGCGGCGGGTGTCCTCGTAGTGCGAGTTGCCGGCGTCGATCACGATGTCGCCGGGCTCCAGCAAGGGAACGAGCTGGTCGATGACAGCGTCAACCGGCTTGCCGGCCTTCACCATGATCAGGACGCGGCGGGGCTTCTCGAGGGAGTCCACGAGTTCCTGGAGGGTTTCCGTGCGGATGAAGTCGCCGTCCGTGCCGTGCTTGGCCAGCAGGGCGTCGGTCTTTTCGACGGAGCGGTTGTGGAGGGCAACGGTGAAGCCGTTGCGGGCCAGGTTGCGGGCCAGATTGGCGCCCATCACCGCGAGGCCGGTGACACCGATGTGTGCTGACATCAAAACTCCAATTCATTCTTGTGCATCGAGTCCTGCTAGAAGCGAGGAAACGCTTTCTAGAGCAGTAGCTGGAATAAACCATACGTATTCGGACCACGTCTGGGAAAGTTGCGCCCACGTTTTGGAAACGTCCGCGTCACAAAAGAGTCTATGTTGCGAGCCAGCACCGTGGGGAGTTCCCCGGCGCTCGGGCTTCCGGTAGCAGAGTGGTCAACGCCACTATGCTTACGACTATGTCAACCAGTCTCCACTACCGCGCTGTCGAGCACCTGGGTACCCGGATCGTCGGCGGTAAGCTCCCCACCGGTCACGTCATGTTGGCCGAGCACCTTGAGGAGGAGCTCAAGGTGTCACGGTCGGTGGTACGTGAGGCCGTCAGGGTACTGCAGTCATTGGGACTGGTGGAAACCATCAAGCGTGTTGGCATCCGGGTCCTCCCCGCGCACCGCTGGAATCCCTTCGATCCGCTTGTCATCCGTTGGCGGCTGGCCGGAGAAGGCCGCGGCGCTCAGTTGCGCTCCCTCGCCGAACTCCGTTCCGCCGTCGAGCCCGTAGCTGCGGAGCTGGCTGCGGAAAACGCTCCGGAGTCGCTGCGCAGCGAGTTGTTGGAGATCTCCCTGGCCATGCGTGAAGCGGGCCGCGCGGGCGACATGCCCACGTTCCTGGACCTTGACATCCGCTTTCACGCCTTGGTGCTCTCCGGTTCCGGCAATGAAATGTTCGCGAACTTGATCGGGCAGGTCACGGAGACGCTCACCGGCCGGACGGTTCACGGGCTCATGCCCGAACATCCGAAGGAAGCGGCCTTGCAGTGGCACCTGGATGTAGCCCAGGGCATCAGCGACGGGGATGGTGACAAAGCCCGCGAGGCCTCGTCCAACATCATGCGGGAGACCATCGCAGACCTGTCACCCAGTTGGGAAGGCCAGCCACGGGTGTTCGTTCCAGTCGAGCGGCGCTGACGGCTGACCGCCAGTGCCGCTCGGCTCATCGCCTCACCGCCTGAGAGCTTAGGCCACAGGCTGGAAGTTCAGCAGGACCTTCCCCGATTCGGCCGAGTTCCTGGCCACCTCGAAGGCCTCCAGTCCACGGTCCAGCGTGAATTCGTGCGTCACTACCGGGTCCACGTAGAGCGAACCGTCCGCGAGCGCCGCAATGACCTCGTCGATCTCGTTGTTGAATCGGAAGGACCCGAGCAGTTCGAGCTCGCGGGTGATGGCCAACGAAATGAAGACCGGCTGCGGTCCTGAGGGCAGCAGCCCGACCATGACCACCTTCCCACCGCGGACGGCGCCCTTGATGGCCGATGCGAGTCCGAAGTGGCTGCCGGAGGACTCGATGACGACGTCGGCCTCCACGGCGGCGATCGCCTCCGCGTCATCGCCCTTGAGGACCTCGTCGGCGCCCACTGCACGCGCGATCTCAAGAGGCTTGTCGTGCATGTCGACGGCCACGATCCGGGATGCCCCCGCGCGCTTGAGGACAGCAACAGCCAGCGCACCGATCGGACCGCTTCCGATCACCAGCGCCGTCTTTCCGGCCACGTCCCCCGCGCGGGCGACGGCGTGCCAGGCAACGCTGGCAGGCTCCACAAGCGCCGCGGTGCGCAAGTCCAGCGTGGCCGGAAGGGCCCGAAGCATGCGGGACGGCAGGGTGGCGTAACGGCTGAAGGCGCCGTCCGTGTGCGGGTACCGTGCTGCGCTGCCGAGGTAGGTGCAGCCCGGGGAGAGGTTGGGCCGGTCTTCCGGATACTTGGCGGCACCCGGGGCGGGGGTCGCGGGGTGGACGGCGACGGCGGTTCCGGCGGCCGGACCGCTGCCGTCCGCGGCCTGCTGGACAACTGTGCCGACGATTTCGTGACCGAGCACCATCGGGGCCTTGAGGATCGATTCCCCCGCCGCGCCATGGAGCCAGTAGTGCAGGTCCGAGCCACAGATGCCACCGTAGGCGATCTCGACGACGGCCTGGTCTGGGGTGGGAACAACGAGGGCTATGTCCTCGATGCGAAGGTCACCGGCGGCGTGCGCCACAACCGCGGGTGAAGACTGGGGAAGCTGGAAATCGCTCATTAGACGACCACCGTCATTCCGCCGTCGACGAAGATCGTCTGGCCGTTGACGAAGTTCGAAGCCTCGGAGGCAAGCCAGACTGCCGGACCAGCGAGATCCGCCACGGTGCCCCACCGGTGGGCAGGCGTCCGGCCCAGGATCCAGGAGTTGAAGTCGGGATCGTCCACGAGGTTCTGGGTCATCTCGGTGTGGATGTAACCCGGAGCGATCCCGTTGATCTGAAGGCCGGAGGCCGCCCATTCGGCGGTCATGGCGCGTGTCAGGTTCCGCAGTCCACCCTTGGCGGCGACATAGGGGGCGATCGTGGGGCGGGCCAGGTCAGTCTGCACGGAGCAGATGTTGATGATCTTGCCGTGGCCCCTAGGGATCATGTGGCGGGCGGCTTCACGTCCCACGAGGAAAGCGCTCGTCAGGTCGGTGGTGATGACCCGCTCCCAGTCCTTCACATCCAGGTCCAGCATCGGGACGCGGTGCTGGATTCCCGCGTTGTTGACGAGGATATCGAGGGGGCCGACGTTCTCCTCGACCCAGGCAATTCCGCGGGCCGCTTCCGTGTCGCTGGTGACGTCGAACGCGCAGCTGTGGATGCGGCCGGGCCCGAAGTCCGCTGCCATGGCGGCTTCCGCGTCCTTGAGGCGTTCCGTGTTGATGCCGTTGAGGACAACGGTGGCACCGGCGTCGGCCAGCCCGCGGGCTAGCGCGTTGCCGATGCCGCGGCTGGATCCGGTCACGAGCGCAACGCGCCCGGTGAGATCAAAGAGTCCACTCATGGTTGTTTCCTAACTTAGTTCGAAGGGCTGACGGAAGAGTCGCTGAGGTTGGCGATGGCCTGGCGGACAACTGCGAGGTCCTGGTCGCCCAGGCCCTGATCAATCAGTTCGCGGTAGAGTTCGACGCCGGCAGTCGCCATCGGAACAGCGGCACCGGCCGCTTCGGCGCTTTCGAGGACGAATTTGAGGTCCTTGTGCATGAACTTCGCGGGACCTGTGGGCGCGTAATCCTTGGCTGCCAGGCGTGGGCCGACAATCTCCAGGACCCGGCTTCCGGCGAGCCCGCCGGCCAGGACATCGAAAAGGGCAGAAGCATCCATGCCCGAGCGCTCGGCGAGTTCTGCGGCTTCCGCGAGCGCCGCCGTCGTGGTCCCGACGATCAACTGGTTGCAGGCCTTCGCCAGCGATCCGGCACCCAGGTTGCCCATGCGGCGGACGGTGGTGCCCATGGATTGGAGCGCGGGAAGTGATCGTTGGAAGTCTTCCTCGGCGGCCCCCACCATGATGGCCAGCGTGCCGTCCTGCGCACCTTTGGTGCCTCCACTGACCGGGGCATCGACGACGACGGCGTTCCCGCCGCTTGCGCTACGGACAGTCCGGCCGAATTCCTGCACGGCGGTCGGGGACACGCTGCTCATGATGATGATCGTGGTTCCCGGAAGCGGCACCTCCGAGCGCCAGGACTCGAGCAGTGGCGCGGCGGCATCCTGGATGTAGGAGAGATCCGGAAGCATGAAAATGATGATGGGTTGATCCCGGAGCCCGGCAACCGACTCCGAGCGTTTTCCGCCGAGCTTCTCCAATTCGGCGAGCGCCTCGGCGGAACGGTTCCACGCAGTCACCTCCCAGCCGTTGCCGAGCAGATTGGCTGCCATGGGGAAGCCCATCAGCCCGAGTCCCACAAAACCTGCGGTCTTGGCGGTCATCTTTCGCATACACCTCACTTCTTTGTGGTTCATCTTTCAAAAACTGTTCAATATCCTAGCCTCAATTCAGTATGATGAACACCATGACGACTGATGAACTCACCATCGCGATCGCAGTCCCGCTCGAAGCTGAGCATGTGGAGCGTATCCGCGCAGTAGATCCGAGCATCACGGTGCTCTACGAACCCGAGCTCCTTCCCCCGGAACGCTTCCCGGCCGACCACTCGGGCGATCCGGATTTCAAGCGGACTCCCGAGCAAGAGGAACGCTACTGGTCCATGCTGAACAAGGCCCAGATCCTCTACGGTTTCCCCAACGAGAATCCGGCCGGACTGGCCCGCATCGCCCAGAGCAACCCGCACCTGCAGTGGATCCACGCCATGGCCGCAGGTGCCGGTGGCGCCGTGAAGGCCTCCGGGCTCGACAGTGAGACCCTGCAGAAGTTCAAGGTCACCACGTCGGCAGGCGTCCACGCCCTTCCGCTGGCCGAGTTCGCAGCCTTGGGCATCCTCAACGGCTTCAAGCGCAGCGCGGAACTTGCCCAGGACCAGGCTGCAAAGGTCTGGCCCGAGTTGCGCACCCCCACCAAACTTGTGAACGGCTCCAAGCTGGTCATCACGGGTCTCGGCGAAATCGGCCTTGAGACCGCCCGGATCGCCCGCGCACTCGGCATGAAGGTGAGCGGAACCAAGCGGAACGTCGAAGCGATCGAAGGGATCGACGAGGTCGCGGACAACGATGGCTTGGCGGGACTCCTGGCTACGGCAGACGCCGTCGTCAACACCCTCCCCGGGACTCCCTACACGGAGAAACTCTTCAACCACGAGGTCTTCTCGGCAATGAAGCCCGGCTCGGTCTTTGTCAACGTTGGCCGCGGAACCGTGGTTGATGAAGAGGCGCTGCTCGAAGCACTGGAAAACGGCCAGGTGTCCTACGCCTGCCTGGACGTCTTCGCCGTCGAGCCGCTCCCCCAGGACAGCCCGCTGTGGAACCACCCGAAGGTCATGGTCTCGCCGCACACCTCGGCACTCAGTGCCGCGGAGAACCGCCTCATCGCCGAGCGCTTCGCCAGCAACCTGCGTACGTTCCTCGACGGCGGGGAACTCCCCCACCTCGTGGACACGGTGCACTTCTACTAAACCGCCAACAACCCAGCGCCATCCTGGCGGCCTCTCCGGTTTCCGGAGGGGCCGCTTTGCTGTGTGGGGCTTGCCCGTGGCACGCCAAATGGCGGGGCGGGGGCGCAACACAGCGACGGTCCCCTCCGAAGTTCGGAGGGGACCGTCGCTGCTTGCGTACTTCGTGGTACGGGATTCCCTACTTCGCGTCCTCCAGGGAAAGGAGGTCGCGGCCGGCTGTTTCCGGCGTGAAGAACGTCGTGATGTATGAAATCAGCGCCAGGACCAGCGAGTAGACAGCCAGGACCACCCACGAGTTCCCCGTGGCCGCAAGGAGCGCGACGCCAACGAGGGGCACGAGTCCGCCGGCCAGGACAGCGGACAGTTCGCGGCTCAATGCCACACCAGTGAAACGGTACTGCGAGCCGAAGAGCTCGGGCAGGAGCGGGCACTGCGGGCCGAGCATGGACTGCACGCCAAGGGCGATGCCGACCACCATGACGGCCCACACGAGGGTGACGTTGCCGAGAGTTACCAAGTAGAAGGCGGGAATAGCGAAGATTGCCTGGAACAGGGCGCCGTAGCGGTACACCTTCACTCGACCGATACGGTCAGACAGGGCCCCGAAGGTCACCACCATGACGGCGGCGAATCCCGCGGCGATCAGCAGACCGACCGGGCCGATGAACTTGTCGCCGGGAAAGACGCCTTCCTTGACGGACATGAACGAGATGAGCAGCGCCGAGTAGATCGAGGAGTTGCCGTTCTCGCCCATGCGGAGGCCGATGCCCACCAGCACATTCTTCTTGGAGTGCTTCCAAAGTTCGCCAACGGGGTTCTTCACCACGTTCTTGTGCTTCTCCAGTTCCTGGAACACCGGGGTTTCCTTCAGCCTGAGACGGATGAAGATCGCCACGACGATCAGGATGAAGCTGGCGAGGAACGGCACACGCCACAGCCAGCCTTCAAGCACGCTTTTGTTTGCCATGCCAATGAGCGCAAAAGTGCCGGCGCCGAGGAGGGTTCCAAGCTGGATGCCCACGAACGGCAGCGAAGCGAAGTAGCCGCGGCGCTTGGGCGGAGCGACCTCGGAGATCAGTGTTGTTGCACCTGCCTGTTCAGCTCCGGCGCCGAGGCCCTGGACGATGCGAAGCACCACAAGCAGGACCGCGCCGAGCATGCCCGCCTGTTCGAACGTCGGCAGCAAGCCGATGGCGAAACTGGCGAGGCCCATCATTCCGATGGTCAGCAGGAGGACCACCTTGCGGCCGAATCGGTCTCCGATGAATCCGAAGAAGATACCGCCGAAGGGCCGCGCCGCGAATCCAACGCCATAGGTGGCGAACGACGCAATCAGTGCGCCGCTTTCACCCAAGGGCTTGAAGAACAGCGGTCCGAAAATCAGGGCCGAAGCCAGGCCGTAAATGTAGAAGTCGTAGTACTCCAGAGCGGATCCTACGGAGCTGGCAAGAGTTGCCCTTCGCAGCTGTTCCGGCTCAACTACTGCGCCGTCCATATCAGCAAGCTTTGTCTTAGTACGAGTTGTCACAAGCACTCCCTCAAGAACACTCCAGACCCCCGTTGGCCTGGCGAGATAGCGTCAGCCGCCATGGCGTGAATCACTATATTGAACAGAGTACAGCACGTTGGACAACTTTCAAGTGGTGTAATCAGATTTATTTATGACCCCCGTCGGGCGGCGGGTTTTGACCCCGTCGGGCGGCGGAATCAATCAGCCCATCGGGTTGCCCAGCGAGTGGGCGAGCTCCTTGAGCTCCTTCACCATCAGGGCAGCCTGCTCCTCGGAAAAAGTGGCCTTGAGTGCCGTCACCGAGAGGCCGAGGCTGGGGCCATGTGCCCCATGGGTGGGGACGGGCACGGCAAGGCAAACCACGCCGAGCGTGGACTCCTCGTCCTCCAGTGCATAGCCCTGCTTGCGGATCGCGGCCACCTGGGCCTTGAGCTCAGCGGCACTCCGGAGGGACTTCGGGGTCATGACAGGGAGCTCCACGTCGTCGGGGAACATCGCCTCAATGTCATGGTCGTGAAGCTGGGCCAGGAGAACCTTTCCGACTGCGCTCAAGGAAAGCGGCATTTTGTCGCCAATGTTCGATGTGAGCCGGACGGCCGGGTGCCCTTCGTAGCGGGCCAGGTAAATGATGTGATCGCCGTCGATCATCGCAATCCGCACGGTTTCGCCGGAGAGCGTTGGTGCCTGCTCGCAGAACTTGTAGAACTCTTGTACTTCATCGAGCCGGCTGAGATAGGCGGCACCAAGTTCAACCAGCTTCCGGCCAAGTGAAAAGTCCGCACCTTCGCGGGTAATCAGCCGGGCTTCCTCAAGAGCGAGCAGCAGATTTGACGTGGAAGACTTCGGAATCCCGAGCTCCCTCGATAGATCGCTGAGTGTCAGCCTGCCCGAAGGGGCCTCCGCCAAGGCATCCAGGACCGCGGCAGCGCGGGTCACGGCAGGCGCCGGCGAGGAGCTTCCCAATCCTTCGGCGGAACGGGGGGTGCGGGAATCGGCCATGATTCTCCTTCGCGGGTCGTGCGTCTGGCGCAGAGTGGGCGTGTGCCAGGCAGAAACGCTACCCGGGGGCAGCGGAACTCCGGCCTGAGGCACAACGCTTGTTCAATCCACTGAACAACCACCATCATAGTGGCTTGCTGCTGGGATGAGACTCGCCGGACGGAGAATAGCTTCCTTTCCATATCCAAAAATTCTCTGTATATTCATCTATGAGCTCTCCACCGCGGCATCCCCCAATAGTCGCGGTGGAGAGCTCTTCCAATTCCCCGTAACGGATCAGGTACGACGCTAGCCCTGCCGCCAAGGCGTGAGGCGAGGTAGCCAGCGCGGTACGTTGGCGCGGTAAGACTCATATTCGGCACCAAACTTGCGTGCGAGCGTCGGCTCCTCATACAACCTGACGAAAGCCACCACGGGAACTGCGCCCAGCGCCGCCAGGCCGAACAGCTTCGGCTGGCCCAGCAGGAGGCCCTGCCCGGTGATCGCGGCACCGATGCCCACGTAGATGGGGTTCCGCACGAAGCTGTAAAAGCCGCTGACCACGAGGTTCTTTGGTGGCGCAAAAGGTGCCGGCGTGCCTACTCCCTCAAGGGCGAACCGCGCAAAGGAATTGGTGATCACCGCTGCGCCGGCGCCGATCAGGAGAACACCTGCGCATTGGGCCGCCAGTCCGCCGGGCACGGGCCGCCGCACTTTCCAGCGGGTCAGCACCCAAGGCAACAGGCCAGCGACGGTGGCCGGGGCCGCGGCGAACACCGCCGTACCTATCTCCGCCAGCCTTTTGTCGCGCGCTGCATCTCCGGACGCTGTCATGCTGCCATTCTGAACCGCCAAACGATGGGCCACAACCATCGGGGCCTCAACGCACTGGATTAAAAGCAAGAGCCCCTGAGCCGCGTGTCCGCAGCTCAGGGGCTCTTGCTCGGTCTCCTAGCCGTTTGCCCGCTTGCGGCGAATCACGAAGGCCGAGCCAAGTGCAATGGCGGCGAGAGCCGCGAACAGCACGGAGAACACGGTTGGGGCCATGCCGGTGTCGGCCAGTCCGCTCATTGCCTTAACGGTGGTGCCGGCGCTTCCGGTGGTTGGAGGAACCACGGCAACTCCTGGGTCGACGGGCGGATCGACCGGCGGATCGACCGGCGGATCGACGGGTGCGGCAGTGACCACGACCGTGAGGTTGGCCGAGCTCGGCTCGAACAGTGCAGGCGCGAAACTCGGCGCGTTCGCCGCGCTGGCAATGGTCACCACACCGCTCACGGCTCCGGCCGCTGCGAACGTCGACGTGGAACTGATCACCCAGACGCCGTTCTCCTCCGTGACTGTTGCCGCGACCGGGGCTCCCCCTGCCCACGACACCGTTGCCGTGATCGGTTCGACGGCGCCGCCGAACGTGACCCTCGCGACCTCGATGGTTTTCTCCCTGCCGGCGATCGCGGTCAAGTCCGCACCCGGCACGATCACCGGAGTGGCCTTGCGCGGAGCGGAGACACTCGGGATCCAATCCTTCCGGGCCGTGGCCCAGTCGAGGCCTGCCTTAGTGCCGGACAGTGCGAAATCGAGCCGAGCGCCGTTCCGGAGATCGTCCACATCGACCCAGGCAGCCGTGTGCTCTTTGTCGTTCACGGTCACACCAGCAATGTAGCTCGGCAGCTTTTCGTTCGCGCCTGCAGCGGTGATCCGTAGTTTTTCACCGCTCTCGAGGGTAATCGTGGCGGCCTGAACCTTGGGAGCGTTGAGCGCCATGATCCCCGAGCCGGGCATCACCGGCTGGATGCCGAGCGAGGCCATCACATACCACGCGGCGAGGGTGCCGAGGTCATCATTGCCGACTCCGCCGCCGGGGGTGTTCGGGAAGCGGTTGAGGTTTGCCGCGAGCACGTCGTTGGTCTTGGCCGGCTCACCGACGAAGCCGTACAGCCAGGGGTTCATCATCATCGGTTCGTTGCCCGGGTTGTACCCTATGCTCGTGTAGTACGTGCTTCCACCCGCCGCCCAGCTGCTCGGAGAGACCCCCGGTGCAGACTGGAGGGCCGGCTGGTTGAAGTAATAGTCGAGTCGCTTGACGAACTCCTCGCGACCGCCCATCTTCTCCTGCAGGCCGACCACATCCTGCGTCGCCATCCACTGGTAGTGCCAGGGGGTTCCCTCGTGGAAACCGGACCTGGTCACATCCGTGCGCTCCGGAACCGGGACGAATTGGCCCTCGGGAGTGACGGCGTTGACGATACCCTTGAAACCGCCGCTGAGTGTGACATCCGGGTTCCAGAGCTTCGTCCAGTTGGTGCCGCGGGCCAGGAACTCTGCCGCTTGGCCGGTCTTCCCAAGCCGTTGAGCAGCGGCGCCGATGCTGGCGTCCGCCGCGGCAAACTCCATCGTCGCCGAGCCGCCGTGACGGTACTCTTCGTACTGGCCGCCGAGGCCACCGCCCCACTCCGGATAAAACGGGATGTGGCCCTTGGCCAGGTAGAACGCGGCGCTCTGCCGGCCGACGGATGCGACGCCGGCGGGGGGCGCCGTGGTGGCGTTCTCGACGAGGTAGTCCCACATGCGGTCGGCGATGTCGGCTGGCACCGTGCCGAGCGTGAAGTTCTCGGCGATCCAGGGCGAGACCGGATCGCCGGCCATAATGTTCGTCTCGACCGAGCCGAGCGACCAGCGCGGGAGCCAGCCGCCCTCGACACGGGCTTGGTACATCGAGCGCACGATGTCGGCGGCGCGATTCTTCGCGAACAGCGCATGGAAAGTCGCCTGAGTGCGGTAGGTGTCCCACAGCGAGAACGTCTGGTAGTAGTTCCAGCCATTGGCGGTGTGCGTCTTGGCGTCCATTCCCGCATACCGGCCGTCGACGTCGCTTCCGATAGTCGGCGACAGAAGCGTCTTATACAGCTGGGTGTAGAAGATCTTGCGCTGCTCGGCGGACGCCGTGATGCCGAACCGGCCGAGCTCGGCGTTCCAGGCGTCGCGGGCCTTCGCCCGGATCTGATCAAACGCCAACCGCGTGCCGTCGGCGGTCGCCTCGGCGATCCGGTTACCGCGGGCGCCTTCGACGCTCACGTACGAGACCCCGACGCTCACCTCGACATCGCGGTCGGCCGTGGTATCGAACGTGGCGACGAAACCGTTGTTGCCGTCGGTGACCTCACTGGAGTTCCGGCCGACGGCGAACTGGGCGTTGTTGCCCCAGGTGCCGGTCGACAGCGGAGCGCGGTCGAAGGTCGCGCTGAAGAAGTAGCGGGACTTTTTCTCGTTTCCGCTGCAGAACCCACCGTTGTCGATCCAGCCCTCGAGAGTGGTCCCATCGACCCAGGAGACCGAACTAGCGCCGGCGGTGCGCAGCGTCTGCCCCGTGTTGAAGGAAAGATTGGAGGTAGTGCCGGCCGGGAAGGTGTACCTGTGCGCACCCACTCTGGTGGTGGCCGAGAGATCGACCTTGACAGAGTTGTCGAGAGTGACACCGTAGTAACCGGCTGTGGCGGACTCGCTTCCGGGCTGGATGCCAGTGAACTTTCGCGAGGTGGTGGGCGTGGCGGTGGTGCTGGGCGAGACCAGGAGTTCACCGGCGGCCGGGCAACCCGCACTGTTGACGTGCCGGTGGCTGAATCCCCACACGCGACCGGCGTCGTTGCTGTACGACGTGGAACCGTAGCTGTTGGTGTTGTCAGGGCTGAGCTGCACCATTCCGAACGGGAGCGTCGCCCCCGGATAGGCGTTGCCCTCGTTCTCGGTGCCAACGAACGGGTTGACTTCGTTGGAAAGGTCGGTAACGGTCGGAGAAGCGGATGCCTCGACCGGGGTTCCGATCGCAAGCGCGGCCGCAACCGCCATCGCCGGCGCGAGCCGCGATCGACGTGGCCTTCTCCGGCTCCGTGGGCGTACAGCCGGGCTGTCGTGTGGGCTTGACATCGTGGGGCGTCCTCCTTGACCTGGCTCACGGGTATCGAGCATCAGCGCTCATCACCGCTGTCCGCCGCCGAGCGGTGACGGGGCAACGATTCGTGGAAACGTTTCCACGCGGCCGAGTTTACGCATCACACCAAGACCGCGTCAACGCTGGAGAGGTAAATGGCGACCGCGCTAAGTGTCAGTCAAGGGGATTTATTGGGGCGTGCGAACTGGTGTCAGCGCGCGGCGAGCACCGCGTCGCGACTCAGCTCTCCCGAGCCACGCACGATGAGACGAGTGTTCAGCGTGACGGTCTGTGAGGACGAGACATCGCCATCCAGACGCTTGTAGAGCATCCCCATCGCGATCTGCCCCATCGCTTTTGGGTCCTGCGCCACTACCGTGATCCCGGGCACGACGACGTCGGCAAGTTCGAAATCGTCGAAACCGACGATCGCCAGGGAGGTGTTGTGAATGCGCAGCGCGCCGATCACGTTGATGCTCGTGCGGTTGTTGCCGGCGAAAACTGCGGTCGGCGGGTCAGCCGACGCCAACATCCGCCCGAGGGGCTCGTCCACCGGCTCGCGGGTGGTCGAGCTGGAGTAGACGAGTTCGGGGTCGAACGGGATGCCAGCTTCCTTGAGTGCGGCCCGGTAGCCGGCGATCCGCTCGCTTGCGGTATAGAGGTCCGGCCGATCGGTGAAGCACGCGATCCGCCTATGCCCGTAGCCGATCAGGTGCGCGACGCCGGTGCGCGCACCGCCGCGGTTGTCCACGATCACGGCGTCGACATCCAGCTCCCGGGGCGGGCGGTCGACGAAGACCATGCTCGTACCGGCGTCGAGCTCCGCACGCAGGTATTCCTCGTCGCCGCCTTCGGGGAGAGTGATCACAAGGCCGTCGACCCGGCGGGCGCAGAAGGTGAGGATCATCTTGCGCGCGCGCTCCGGATCCTTGTCCGAGGAGGCGGTCAGGAGCACGGAATCGCGGCGCAGCACCTCCTCCTCCACTGAGCGGTTAAGCAGGGAGAAGAACGGGTCTGCGACATCCTCGACCAGCAGCCCGATGCTGGCAGTCGCTCCGGTTCTGAGCATCCTGGCGCTGTCGTTGCGACGGAATCCGAGCGTGTCAATCGCAGCGTTGACCGCGGCGATGCTCTCCTCGCTCACGTTCGACTTGCCGTTGACGACACGGGAGACTGTGCCCACACCGACTCCGGCGACCCGCGCAACGTCTTTCATTGTGGCACGGGCGTTCGGACGCTCGGTAGCCACCCTCACCCCGTCACCTGCGTCCATTTCCGAAACCATCCCGCGACGCATTTTAGCATCGCGGTGCGCTTCATCGCGGTGCTATGTTTCCATACCCCACGTGCTCGGGCTCGATCTGGTGCGAACAAGACCCCAGGGAGTCCGGGACGTCCGCGCGTAGAAAGAAAAGAGCCCCTGAGCTGCGTTTTCACAGCTCAGGGGCTCTCCTTGCTTGGTGGGTCCTACCGGGATCGAACCGATGACATCCACGGTGTAAACGTGGCGCTCTACCAGCTGAGCTAAAGACCCAAACACTGATTTCAGCGCCCTCGGCGCTTCAACCAACGAACATGTACTCTACCGGATCATTCGCCCGGAACACTAATCGGCGAATCCGCGGGCAGTAGGTCGGGAAGCTCCGCAGCGAGCCAGGCCAGCGCGCCGCTGACCCCCGCTTCCACTTTGAGGCTCGCGAACCCGTCGCCGCGGGTCGGTCCACGGTTGATGATCACTACCGGCTTGCCGAGTTTGGCTGCGTGCCGGACGAACCTCAGCCCGCTCATGACCGTCAACGAGGAACCTGCCACCAGCAGCGCCCCGGCTTCGTCCACCATGGAATACGCGCGTTGCACCCGATCCCTGGGCACATTTTCACCGAAGTACACGAAGTCGGGCTTGAGCGTTCCGCCGCAAACGGGGCAAACAGCGACGACGAACGATCGGATGAGTTCGGGATCCTCAACGGATGCATCCGCGTCGGGTGCCATTTCCACGACGCCGGAAGCCTGGGCGGCTTCGAGGAAGCCGGGGTTGATTTCCTCAAGAATGGACGCGACGAGCTGCCGCGTAAAGACGTGTCCTTCCTCAAGGCAGATCACGCGATCGTAGCGGCCATGCAGGTCCACCACATTGACGCTGCCGGCGTCCTCGTGCAGGCGGTCCACGTTCTGCGTGATAAGCCCGGTGATCAGTCCGCGCCGTTCAAGGAGGGCGACGGCGGCATGCCCCGCATTCGGGTCCGCGTGCCGGAGGTGCGACCAACCAAGGTGGTTCCTCGCCCAGTACCGGCGCCGGTTGGCAGGACTTCCAATGAATTCCTGGTAGGTCATGGGGTTCCGCGGTGCGGCCCCCGGGCCGCGGTAGTCAGGGATTCCGGAGTCGGTGCTCAGGCCTGCTCCGGTCAGAACAGCAAGCCGCTTGCCGCCGAGAATTCCGTCGGCTCGGCGGAGAACGTCCACCTCGCCTGTATCCAGTTCAACTGCTGGGGCCGGCGGAAGGATGGCGAAGCCAGTCATTCCGACGCCGGGCCGTTGGGCGCTCATCGCCGCTAGGCCTGGCCAAGTGCGGACAATGCCTCGCGGTATTCCGCCAGGTCGCGTGCCTGCCCGCGCGGATTGACGACGACGTAACGGATGATGCCTGCGGCATCGATGATGAAAGTGCCCCGCAAGGACATGCCGGTAGCTGGATCAAACACGCCATACTTCTCGGCTACTTCGCCGTGCGGCCAGAAGTCGGCCAAGAGATCGAACTCGTAGCCTTCCTTGTCCGCGTATGCCCGCAAAGCGAACTTGCTGTCCACGGACACCCCGAGGACTGTGGCGTTGGCGTGTTCGAAAATACCTAGATTGTCACGGATCTCGCACAGCTCCCCCGTGCAGATTCCGGAGAAGGCGAAGGGATAAAAGACCACCACGACGTTGCGGCCGCGGAGATCGGACAAGCGGACCGGCTCGCCAAACTGGTTTACGAGCTCAAAATTCGGGGCTTCCTGGCCCACAACGGGAACTCCCGGACGCAGCCCGGGAGGGTTCAACCTGGAGTGGGTCACTTGTTCTTCTTGCGCGCTACAAGCCGAGTGGCGCTCCAGTCCTTGGAGACGCCTGCGGAGGTAGTGCAATGCAAGCCGGCGGTGGGAGCAGCGTCCTGAATATCCGAGGGCGAGACGTAGTTGTCGCGGCCGGACTTGGGGGTCAGCACCCAGACCACGCCGCCTTCACCCAAGGTGGTCAGTGAATCCACGAGGGCGTCGACAAGGTCTCCATCACCATCACGCCACCAGAAAATGACCGCATCCACTACCTCGTGATCGTCTTCGTCAAGCAGCTCGGAACCCGTGAGTTCCTCAATGTCATCACGCAAATCGAAATCGACATCATCGTCGTAACCGAGTTCCTGAATTAGATCCCCATCTTTGAAACCCAATCTTTCCGCCACATTTACCGATGTGGCGGCGTCGGCCTCGCTCACGTTTCCTCCTCTTGAAGTGATTTCGATTACTACAAGCCAACACCCTTTGGGCGTGTGCTTCAAGCCATTGTCCCGCGTTCCACCATAATCCGCGCCCCAGCCACGGCTAAAGCCATGGCCGCAGACGGGGCCATGGCCCTACTGCAGCTACAACTGCCTACGATGTAACAGCTTGAGTGTGACATACAACGCCTTCACGACAGCGCGGCTACGCATCGCGGCTCGTACAAAGCTACAGTGGCCAGTGAAGACTTTGGCTGCAGGGCAACCGCCCGCCGCGAATAGCGCAGCTTGAGCTCAAGAGAACCTGCCCGGCGCACATGACCGGGCTGTTGTAACCGATATGTCGCACACGCCGCGTTCATGACGGGCAGTTACCCTGCCGGACCTGAGGCGACGATGAATGCGCCAAAAGAGAGGTTGGACGTGGCTGCAGGAGAAGAGACCTCACACATCCTTAGCGGGTT
>NZ_JARVRF010000029.1 GCF_030209835.1 Arthrobacter sp. efr-133-R2A-120
ATAAATCGGTATCAACAAACTTGGCACACTATTGAGTTCTCAAACAACAGACACAATCCGATTACTTCTCGGAACAAATTCAATTGAATTCGACGTTCCGCATTTCCTCGCTGCGATGTTTCTACTTTATTTCATTCATTTCAACTTTGCAAATCCAGGATTTCTCCGGAAATTCACCCAAGCGAATCGAATTTACCCATAGAGTCGATAAATCGTCCGATTTCCAGACTTTTGGTCTAAACCGGATTATTCACATTCAATGGGATTTTGTCGCAATTTATCCGCTTCAGCGGCAGCAACTCAGAAAACGATACACGCTCCCCCGGAGCCGCGCAAGTCGGCTTCGGAGGAGCGTGCAATAGGGCGTGCAACACTCCGTCTGGCGCGCCCACACCGGAACACGCCATGGAGCTACATAAGCGTCAGACGGTCACTTCGACAGTAGCCAGGTTCTTCTTTCCACGGCGCAGCAACAGGTAACGGCCGTGAAGCAGTTCCGCCGGGTCGATGACCGCGTCGGGGTCAGTCACCTTGCTGTTGTTCACATAGGCGCCGCCCTCCCCCACGGTACGTCGAGCAGCGGACTTGCTTTCGGAAAGTCCGGACGCAACCAAGAGGTCGATGATCCCCAGGCCATCCGCGCCGATCGAGGCAGACGGCAGCTCGGCAGTTGCGGACGCCAAGGTCATTTCGTCCAGAACCGAGAGGTCGCCGTTGCCGAACAACGCAGCCGAAGCGGCGATCACTTTTTCGGTCGCGTCCACACCGTGCACCAGCGAGGTGACCTCGAAAGCGAGCCTGCGCTGGCCTTCGCGTGCGAACGGGCGCTCGGCAACAGCGGCTGCGAGTTCCTCAATCTCGGCGCGGCTAAGGAAGGTGAAAACCTTGAGGCGGTCAACGACGTCGGCATCAGCGGTGTTGACCCAGAACTGGTAGAAGGCGTAGGGGCTGCACATGTGGGCGTCGAGCCAAATGGCGTTGCCTTCGCTCTTACCGAACTTGGTGCCGTCCGAGTTGGTGATGAGGGGCGTGCCCAGGGCGTGGACAACCTTGCCGTCGACCTTGCGGATGAGCTCCGTGCCACTCGTGAGGTTGCCCCACTGGTCCGAGCCACCCGTCTGCAGCACGCAACCGTAGTCGCGGTTGAGCTGGAGGTAGTCCATGCCCTGCAGGATCTGGTAGCTGAATTCGGTGTAGCTGATGCCCTCGTCGGAACTGAGACGGGAGGCAACTGCATCCTTGCGGAGCATGGTGCCCACGCGGAAGTGCTTGCCGATTTCGCGCAGGAAATCGATGGCGCTCAGGGGCGCGGTCCAGTCAAGGTTGTTCACCATGCGTGCGGCATTGTCGCCCTCGAAGCTGAGGAAGCGTCGGACTTGGGCCTGAAGGTAGCCGACCCACTCCGAAACGGTGTCCTTGGTGTTCAAGGTGCGTTCCGCCGTCGGGCGCGGATCGCCGATCAGTCCGGTGGAGCCGCCCACCAGGCCGAGCGGCTTGTGGCCGGCCAACTGCAGACGGCGCATGAGCAGGAGCTGGACAAGGTTGCCAAGGTGCAGTGACGGAGCCGTGGGGTCGAAGCCACAGTAATACGTGATCGGGTCCCCGGCGAGCAGCTTTTCCAGTTCCGTTTCATCAGTGGAAACGTGGATAAGGCCGCGCCATTTGAGCTCTTGCCAGATATTGGCAAAGCCCGGGTCGTTGTGCTGGGACTCGAGGTTGTTTACGTGTGACACGAGTTCTAAGTTAGCAGGATTGCCGATCAGCTTGCGTACATGGCTCAGCGCTCGATACCCGCAGGCAACGGCGCCGCGGTGATGAGGCGCAACCGCTGCGTCGGACGGGTCATGGCAACGTAGAGATCGCCCACCTTGCCGTGTTCGTGGTTCAGCATGGCAGCGGGCTCAAGGACCACCACTCCATCGAACTCCAGACCCTTGGCTTCCCGGGGGCTGATGACCACGATGTCCTGGGAGTAGCTGCCCGCTCCAGTGCCTACGCGGTGGCCATAGACCCCACGGAGGGCTGCTGCAGCCCGAGGCAGGAGGGCGCCGTCGGCAATCACGGCGAGGAGGCCGCCGTCGATCGCTTCCAGTTCTTCCGGGAGGATCTCAACGAGCCGGTCCACCATCCCGGTTTCGTCCACGCGGTCCACGATGGGCGACCATTTGCCTTCGCGCACGGCCTTGGGAGCCGAGACAACCAGGCCCGCGCGGTTCGCCATGCGGACCGCCGCTTCGGCGATCTGCGAGGGGGTGCGGTAGTTGACGGTGAGTTCTTCGAGCTGCCAGCGGTCCCCGAACGACGGCGCGAGGGCACTGTGCCAGGAATTCGCACCGGCGGAGGAACTCGTCTGGGCGATGTCGCCA
This sequence comes from Arthrobacter sp. efr-133-R2A-120, assembly GCF_030209835.1. GTDB lineage: Bacteria > Actinomycetota > Actinomycetes > Actinomycetales > Micrococcaceae > Arthrobacter. The sequence continues at coordinate 2,367 of NZ_JARVRF010000029.1, forward strand.
ACGATCGTGAAGGACTTCAGGGGGCAGCGGCGGACCAAAAGGCGCCATTGCATGGGCGAGAGCTCCTGGGCTTCGTCCACCACGATGTGTCCGAACGCCCATGAACGGTCGCTCGTGGCACGTTCTGCCGCGGTCAGCCGTGTTTCGCGTTCCTGGTTCTGGTCCGCCAGCTCCTCGGCCGTCATCAACACGTCGACGCCCATGGCCTCCATGTTGACGAGGGTCTGCTTGGCGTTGGCGATGTCACGGGCACGGTCGTGCTCTTGTTGCGCCAGTCCCCTGCCGGCGGCAGGATCCAGCTCGCCGAGGAGCTCAGCGGCCTCGTCGAGCAGCGGAACATCGGCTTCTGTCCACGGGGCATCCGCGGGGCGAAGCAGCAGGGCCCGCTGCGACGGCGTGAGGTGCGGGGTGCAGGCCTCCAGGATGGCTGGCTTGCTGAAGAGCTCGGAAACGAGCTTCTCGGGAGTCATGGGCATCCAGCACAGGTTCAGGACGATCCTGACGTCGCGTGCCGAGCGGACGTCTTCGGCAAGGTAGGAACGGTCGGCATTGTTGCCGATGTTCGATTCCTCGACGATCTCCGTCAGCTGCTCGGTGAGCTCGCGCAGCAGGATCTTCACGAACGACACGCGTGCTTCGTTGTGCGGCTTGCCTGTGGCGCGTGCCCTGTCCCGGGCGCGGCGGACTTGCCGCACGGACAGCGTGAGCTTGCGGGAGTCAACCTCGAGGATGCGGTCCTCGGCGGGAGTCCGCTGCCGGTTGGCCACAGCGTTCGCAATCACGTCGGCCATGTTCAGCTTGCCCTTGAGCGCTGCGACATCGGGATCCTGTTCAGGCACGGCATGGATCCCGGGCATGAGGCGGCCAAGGCTCGCCATGACGACGCCGGTCTCGCCGAGGGAAGGCAGGACCCGCTCGATGTAGTGCATAAACGACGACGAGGGTCCAACGAGCAGCACGCCCGCGGACTTCAAGCGGTCGCGGTGGGTGTACAGCAGGTAGGCGGCGCGGTGGAGCGCCACGGCTGTCTTGCCGGTGCCTGGACCGCCTTGGACAACCAACGCACCCGACATGGACGAACGGATGATCCGGTCCTGCTCGGACTGGATGGTGCCGACGATGTCCGACATGCGGCCGGTGCGCTTGGAATTCAGGGCGGCAAGGAGTGCCCCCTCACCCTGGAGCGAGGCGTTGTCCGCCAGCATGCTGGCATCCAGGACATCGTCCTCGATCGCTTTGACTTCACGGCCCTGCAGGATCAGGTGGCGACGACGGCGGACGCCCTGCCGGTCGAAGGCGGTCGCCTGGTAGAAGTGGCCGGCTTCCGGGGCGCGCCAGTCGACCATGAGCCTCTGGAGATCCGCTGTGGACAGTCCGATGCGGCCGATGTACTGCGCCTCTCCGGTGTCCAGGTCGAGGCGCCCGAACACGAGACGGTCGTCGACGGCGTCGAGCTGAGCGAGGCGGTCCTCGTACAGTGCCGCGAACGCGTCCCTTTCGGAAACGTTCTGCATGGTGCCCACCGCTCCGGCGCGCCGGACCTGCGCCAGCTGTTGGCGCTTTTCCTCCCGCAGCTCATCCAGACGCGAGTAGAGACCGGCCACGTACTCCCGTTCGTGGATCAAATCAGCGTCGTGCATCGAAACGTTCCCCTATCGAAAAAGACGGACCGTCCATTCTACAGCGGTTTTGCTTGACGTGTGTGAAACTGCCCGCGCGCCGGTGCGTCACGCAATGTTCACCCTGCGCTAACCTCCTGGGCTTTTCAGTCCGGCCCCGGTGGTGCTTCAATGCTGCAATGCAGCACGACGTTGCCCTGACCCGACACGGCATCAGCCTGGTCCCGCTCTCCCCCGCACATGCCGGTCCGCTCTTCGATTTTGTAGACTCCGGGATGTGGTCCGGCATGGCCGCTGAGCAGCCCTTGAGCGCCGCGGAACTGGCCGAACTCTTCGCAGCCCGCCTCGAAGATCCGGCAACCATACCGTTTGCCGTGGTCGAACAGCGCACTGGTGCGCTGCTCGGAACCAGCTCCCTGTGCGAGTACAGTCCCCGCCAGCAGCGCCTGGAAATCGGCGGCACTTTTTACGGCCGCCCGTTCTGGGGCAGCCACGTCAATCCGGCAGCGAAGCAACTGCTGCTGGCCTACTCGTTCGATGTGCTGGACGTACACCGGGTTGCTTTCCGCTGCGATGCCCGCAATACGCGCAGCGCCTCGGCCATTCAGCGTCTCGGGGCCAGCTACGAGGGCACGCTGCGCGGGCACCGATTCGCCCCCGACGGCAGCCGCTGCGACACGGCGGTCTTCTCGATCCTGCGCGAGGAATGGCCCCGCGTGCGCGAGTCGTTGCTTGGCCGCCTGGCGCCCTTCGAGGTGCCCGACAACCACTGTGCGTATGTCGCCGAGCCTGCCCGGACCGAACACGCCGCCTGACGGATTCCTCCTGGGCTCCTACAAAGGCTTCTCGGCGGCGCGACTTCGGCCCGGCTTGTAGCGGGACACCGTGGCATCCCCGGAGAGCCAGAACCGCCATGGGTAGTCGGCGGAACCGCCGTCGCCCGATACTCCTACGCGGAGACCGCTCGCGACTGCCGATGGCGCTGCCGGGGTGACCGGAAGTTCGAGGCCGAAGGGCTCGGCCAGGGCATCCCGGCCGCTGTCCGCCGTGGTCAGCCCCAGGGCGGACGCTAGCCGGGCGGGCCCGCTGGCAAGATCGGTCAGCGATCTCGACGCCGGACGGCGGGACTGTGCCAGGGCTTGGCCGGCCACCACCTCGCCTGCCCGCAACAGCAGCGCGGACGCAACGCCGTCGGGACCGCAGACAATGTTGGCGCAATAGTGCATGCCGTACGTGAAATAGACGTAGAGGTGGCCTGCCGGACCGAACATGGGAGCGTTCCGGGCGGTGGGTCCACCAAAGGTATGGGATCCAGGATCGGGTTGGGCCGAGCCCCGCGGACCCAGATACGCTTCCACCTCGCTGATCCGGACGGACACCGTGCCCTCGGGTGTCCGGTGGCTCAGCACGGCGCCGAGAAGCAAGGGGGCAACGTCGCGCGGATCTCCGGAAAGGAGGCGCCGGATGGCGTCCGGGGATGCACCCTGCGTTGTCATGCCCAGACCCTAGCAAAAAACCGCCAGCTGGACCCGTCGTCGGCAATGTCCGATTTCCGCTAGGAAGTGCTTGCCGATGCTGAAAGGATGAAGTCATGGACTTTTGGCAACGCTACCGTGCCATCGATGCGCGGGATCCCCGGTTCGACGGCCAGTTCTTCACCGCCGTCCGCTCGACGGGCATCTACTGCCGGCCGTCGTGCCCGGCACGGACACCCAAGGCCGAAAACGTCACGTTCTACGAAACCTCGGCCGCGGCGCACGAGGCGGGGTACCGCGCGTGCAAACGCTGCCTTCCGGAGGCCGTTCCGGGCACGCCTGCGTGGAACCTGCGCTCGGACATCGCCGGCAGGGCCATGCGGCTCATCAACGACGGCGCGATCTCCCGGGTCGGCGTCGAAGGACTCGCCACCAGGCTGGGTTACTCCTCCCGCCAGCTCAATAGGATCCTGAGCCATGAACTCGGCGCCGGTCCCCTGTCCTTGGCGCGGGCCAGCCGGGCGCAGACCGCCAGGACGCTCCTGGTCTCCACCTCGATGAAACTCTCGGACGTGGCGTTCGCTGCCGGGTTCAACAGTGTCCGCCAGTTCAACGACACCATCAACGAAGTCTTCACCCTGACTCCCACAGCACTCCGGGCCACCGCGAAGCCCTTAGGCCATCAAGGCAAGCAGGGCGAGGCCACTTCGTTGACCCTCAAGCTCCCGTACCGGGAGCCTTTCGACGCGGGGATTTTCGATTTCCTCGCGGCCCGCGCGGTTCCCGGCGTCGAACTGGCGAGTTCAACAAGCTATACGCGAACCCTCCGCTTGCCCCGCGGCAATGCGGTGTTCACGGTGGAGTACGACGCCGGGGCGCGCGGCGGAGCGCTGACCCTGGCCGTCAGCACCTTGGATCTCCACGACCTTCCCGTCCTGTTGAGCCGGGTGCGGCGATTGTTCGATCTCGACGCCGATCCCGTGGCCGTGGACGAGGCGTTGGCCTCCGATGCCAGGCTCGGCCCATCAGTTCGCGATACGCCCGGGATCAGGGTCCCGGGGGCCGTGGATCCCCACGAACTGCTGATCCGGGCGATGATCGGCCAGCAAATCACGGTAGCCGCCGCCCGGACCGCTTTGACCCAACTTTCCGATGCTGGAACCCGCCTGCCGGAAGGGCACGCAGGGCACGCACTGGGCCTGGACCGTTTGTTTCCCACGGCAGAGGAAATCGCCCGCTCAGGCCGGGAATTGCTGAGGGGCCCGCAGCGCCGCATCGATTCCGTGCTGGCAGCGGCAACAGCAATGGCCAGCGGGGAACTCGACTTCGATTACGGCGACGACCCCCAAACGCTCGCTGACAAACTGTTGCCCCTGCCCGGCGTCGGACCGTGGACCGTGGGCTATATGGCGATGAGGGTCATCGGCGATCCGGACGTCTTCCTCGCCAACGATGCAGCGGTCCGGAACGGCCTCAAGAATCTAGCGGCCGCCGAAGGCCTGCCTGCCGACTTCCGCAACGTGAGCCCATGGCGTTCCTACGCCACGATGCATCTGTGGCGGGCGGCGGCAAGCACGCGCGTCAGCGCTAGTTCGCCGCGGGAACGCTCGATGGCCACGGGAGAAGCTCCGGCAAGTCAACACCGTCCGCGTCGGCAGAAGCCCGCAGGCTCCCTAGGGTAGGCGTCCGGCCGGCGAGCCAGGCCGCGATATCCGTGATCATGCCGTTGATGGCGACTGACTGCCGCCCCGAGCCGATGACCAGCTGCGGGAGGCCCAGGGGCTGAAGCACGAATTTCTGGTCTGCCGGCACGCGGGCAGAGAGGAAATCGAAGAGGTGCTCGCAGAATTGCCGGCTCCAGGTTTCCGGGCCGCGACCGATTCCCAGATCCGTGACGTGGATGACCAGTTCGCGCCAGAGCGCCAGGCCGCCGTCGAGCACTGTTCCATTCCGGAACCTGATCCGGGTGTTCCAGCCGGACTCCACGAGCCCGTCGAAGGCCCTCAGGGCCCGCGAGAGGGCCGCTTCGGTGGCGTCACGGTGTTCAGCGAGGCTGTGGCTCGCTGCCAGCTCAATGGCCTTCGTACGGCCCTCGTAGCCGCCGTCATAGATGTCGATGGTCTCACCGCGCGCGGCGTATTCCAGCTGCCTGGCCATGGCGTTCGAAATGCCGGCAATGTGGGCCAGTACGTGGCCGCGGGTCCACCCGGGCAGCTCGGAGGGAGCAGCAACATCGGCGTCGTCGAGTTTGGCGACAACGTCGGTGACAGTGCCGGCTGCTTTGTGGAGCTCGGCAAGAAGCGCTGAGGTAGTGATCTCGGTCATAGCGCCATAGTATCCGACAGAGTTAACGGCTGTTAACGACCATTAACTGACAACGGCCGGCATTTCGCGGCGGTGTCTTTCGAAAACACCGCCGCGAACTGCCGGCGTGGGGCCTTGTTGTCAGGCCGCGTACGTCCGTACTGCTGCGAGCTCCGCTTCGAGGGCAAGCAGTTGGCGTTCGACGGCGGCCGGGGCCGTTCCGCCCTGCGAGTTGCGGCTGTTGAGCGAGCCTTCGGTGCTGAGCACGGTGCGCACCTCGGGGGTCAAGTGCTCCGAAATGCCCGCGTACTCTTCGTCCGTCAGGTCCCACAACTCAACGCCGCGTCCTTCAGCCAGCTTCACTGCGGCACCGGAGAGCTCGTGTGCCTCCCGGAACGGCACCCCCTGGCGGACAAGCCACTCGGCGATGTCCGTGGCAAGCGCGAAGCCCTGCGGTGCCAACGATGCCATGCGCCCGGTATTGAAGGTGAGCGTTGCGATCATGCCCGAGACGGCGGGGAGCAGCACTTCCAAGGTGTCCGCGGCGTCGAAAACCGGTTCCTTGTCCTCCTGCAGGTCGCGGTTGTACGCGAGCGGCAGGCCCTTGAGCGTTGCCAACAGGCCGGCCAGGTTGCCGATGAGGCGCCCCGCCTTGCCGCGGGCGAGCTCGGCGACATCCGGGTTCTTCTTCTGCGGCATGATCGAAGACCCCGTGGAGTACGAATCATGGAGCGTGACGAAGGAGAACTCCTTGGTGGCCCACAGGATGACTTCCTCGGAGACGCGCGACAGGTCCACGCCGATCATCGAGCAGATCCACGCGAACTCGGCGAAAACGTCGCGCGAGGCAGTGCCGTCGATCGAATTGTGGACCGCTGAGAAGAACCCGAGGTCCGCGGCGACGGCCTCAGGATCCAGTCCAAGCGAGGAACCGGCCAAGGCGCCGGACCCGTACGGCGAGACGCCGGCCCGCTTGTCCCAGTCCTGGAACCGCTGCACGTCGCGCAACAGTGCCCAGGCGTGGGCAAGCAGGTGGTGGCTCAGCAGGACAGGCTGGGCATGCTGCAGGTGCGTCCGTCCAGGCATGGCGACGCCCTGGTGGGCCTTGGCCTGATCAACAAGGGCGTCGATCGTGGCGAGCACACCGCGGGCGATGATGCGGGCGTGGTCGCGCAGGAACATTCGGCCCAAGGTGGCCACCTGGTCGTTGCGCGAACGGCCTGCACGGAGCTTGCCGCCCAGGTGGGTTCCCGCGCGCTCAATGAGCCCGCGCTCGAGGGAACCGTGGACGTCCTCATCGCTCTCGGCAGGCTGGTAGGCGCCGCTCGCGACGTCGTCATCCAGCTGGGCGAGCGCGGCGAGCATGCCTTCTAGTTCGGCGTCGTCCAGCAGCCCCGCCTTGTGCAGCACGCGGGCATGCGCCTTGGAACCGGCGATGTCGTATCGGGCCAGCCGCCAATCAAAATGCGTGGACTTGCTCAGCGCGGCAAGCGCGTCCGCGGGGCCGCCGGCGAACCGGCCGCCCCACAGTGCGCCAGTGTTCGTTGCTTCCGATTTCGTCCCCGAACGCTCCCCAACCTCGCTGCGCTCGGCCGGGGACCCCGGCGTCCGTGGGCCCACCGACGTCATTTGACCGAAACCCGCAGGTCGCGGCCTGCGGCGACCTTGGAGGACATTCCCCACAGCTCGATGAAGCCCTTGGCCTGCGACTGGTCGAAGGTGTCGCCGGTGTCGTAGGTGGCGAGGTCGAAGTCGTAGAGCGAGGTGTCGGAGCGGCGTCCGTTGACGATGGCCTGGCCGCCGTGCAGGACCATGCGGATGTCGCCGGAGACGTACTTCTGGGTGTCCTCGATGAAGGCGTCCAGGGAGCGCTTGAGCGGGGAGAACCACTGGCCGTCGTAGACCAGCTCGGACCAGCGCTGGCCGACGGTGGCCTTGAAGCGGGCCTGCTCGCGCTCGATGGTGACGTCCTCGAGGTGCTTGTGGGCGGTGATGAGGGCCATCGCGCCTGGAGCTTCGTAGATTTCGCGGGACTTGATGCCCACCAGGCGGTCCTCGACGACGTCGATGCGGCCAACGCCCTGGGCACCGGCGCGGCGGTTCAGCTCCTGGATGACCTGGAGCGGAGTGCGCTTGACGCCGTCGATGGCCACCGGCACGCCGGCTTCGAAGGTGATGGTGACTTCGTCCGGTGCCGGCGGGAATTCCGGGGTGGCCGTGTAGTCGTAGATGTCCTTGGTGGGAGCGTTCCAGATGTCCTCGAGGTAACCGGTTTCGACGGCGCGTCCCCAGACGTTCTGGTCGATCGAGTACGGGTTCTTCTTGGTGGTCTCGATCGGCAGTCCCTTTTCCTCGGCGAAGGCAATGGCCTTGTCGCGGGTCAGGGCGAGGTCGCGGACAGGTGCGATGCACTTCAGGTCCGGGCCCAGGGTCTGGATGCCGACCTCGAAGCGGACCTGGTCGTTGCCCTTGCCCGTGCAACCGTGCGCAACGGTGGTGGCACCGAATTCGCGGGCGGCCTTGACGAGGTGCTTGACGATCACGGGGCGCGAGATCGCCGAAACCAGCGGGTAGTGGCCCTGGTAGAGGGCGTTGGCCTTCAGCGTGGGCATCGCGTATTCGTTCGCGAATTCGTCGCGGGCGTCGGCCACGTAGGCCTCGACGGCGCCGCAGCCGAGGGCGCGCTGGCGGATGGTCTCCAGCGACTCGCCGCCCTGTCCGACGTCGACCGCCACGGCGATGACCTCGGCACCGGTGGCTTCACCGATCCAGCCGATGGCTACGGAAGTATCGAGGCCACCGGAGTAGGCCAGAACAATGCGCTCAGTCACGAGAGTGCTCCTTTGTTGTTGCTTGGTTCTTTTGAGTCAAATGCTTGGGTCGGGCCGAAGGCCCGGGTGGAATAGTGCCGGAATGGTTCAGTTGCCGGCCTGGACTAGTTTCCCGGTCCGGCTTCCTGGGCCAGCTGGAGGAATCGGGCCGCCAGTTCGGCCCCGCCGTCGGGGTCCCTGGCAACCAAAAGCAAGGTGTCGTCGCCTGCGATCGTACCCAATACAGACGGCATCACCGAGTGGTCGATGGCCAGGGCGAGGAAGTTGGCGGCACCGGGCGGCGTCCGCAGCACCACGATATTGCCCGAAGCCTCGGCGGTGACCAGCAGTTCGCCGCACAGTCGAGACAGGCGCGCGTCCAGGATTTCCTGGGTGACGCCGCTTTTTGCATTGCGGTCGCCACCCTCGCCGGGAACCGCGTAGACAAGGGCACCGTCCTTGCCGCGCACGCGAACCGCCCCAAGTTCCACGAGGTCCCTGGAGAGGGTCGCCTGGGTGACTTGTACGCCGTCGTCCGCCAACAAAGCGGCCAACTCCGCCTGCGAGCGCACCGACTGACCCGTCAGGATCGCGGTGATCCGCGCTTGCCGGGCAGTCTTGGTGGCGGGGCTGGCGCCTTGCGACGCAGGATGGGTGGACACTAGAACGTGCTCTCGCCAGCGCTTTTTCCGGGAGAAGCGGTGCCCCCAACGGGGGAAAGACCGTCGACGAACGCGAGTCCCGACTTGTGCATCAGCCAGGCCATGAGCGCCTTCTGGGCGTGCAAGCGGTTCTCGGCTTCGTCCCACACGATGGACTGGGGCCCGTCGATAACACCTGCGGAGATTTCATAGCCCCGGTAGGCGGGCAGGCAGTGGAGCACGACGGCGTCCGGTGCGGCGTGCGCCATGGCGGCCTCGTCCACGGAGTACTCGCGGAAGAGTTGCATCCGGGCTTCTTTTTCGGCTTCCTGGCCCATGGACACCCACGTGTCGGTGGCGACGACGTCGGCGCCGCGGAGGGCTTCCGTGGCGTCGGTGGTGATGAGCACGGAACCGCCGGTCTCGGCAGCGCGCTCTTCCGCTGCCGCCACGATGTCGGCCGCTGGCAAGTAGCCTTGCGGACCCGAAATCCTGACGTGCATGCCCGCCGTGACACCGGCCAAGAGATAGGAGTTGGCCATGTTGTTCGCGGCGTCGCCCAGGTAGGCCATGGTGAGGCCCTTGAGTTCGCCCTTGTGCTCCTTGACCGCGAGGAGGTCCGCCAGCAACTGGCAGGGGTGGTAGTCATCGCACAGGGCGTTGATGACGGGAACCTTCGAGTTTTCGGCCATGGCTACGAGACCGGAGTGCGCCGAGGTGCGCCACACGATGGTGGAGACCATGCGTTCGAGGACCTTTGCGGTGTCCTCAACGGATTCCTTGTGGCCGATCTGCGCCTCGCCCGGATTGATGATGAGCGCGTTGCCGCCCATGTCGGCGATGCCGGTGGCGAAGGAGACACGGGTACGGGTGGAGGTCTTGTCGAAGATGACGGCGACGGTCTTACGACCGTTGCCGTCAGCTGCGAACGGTTGGACGCTGTACGGGGCGGCCTTCATTCGCACGGCGAGATCGAGCACTTCGGCTTGCTCGGCCGGTGTGAGGTCCGTGTCCTTGAGGAAGTGACGGGTGGTGTTCACTGTGCGTCCTTAGCGGTTTGGGCTGCCGCCGCCTTGATGATGCCGGGCAGCGCGTCGAGGAAACGGTCGGCTTGCTCGGTGGTCAGGATGAGCGGCGGAGCCAGCCGGATGGTGTGCGGGCCGGGGCTGTTGATGATGAACCCTGCATCGAGCGCAGCAGTCACCATGGCGGGCGCGATGTCGGCGTCAAGGTCGAAACCGATCAGGAGGCCTTCGCCCCGCACTTCGGTGACGGCGTCGACGTCGGACAGACCGGCCCGCAGCCGCGCGCCGACGGTGCGCACGTTCTCCAGCACACCCTGGCTTTCGATGGCATGCAGGGTGGCGAGGGCTGCAGCCGTGGCTACCGGGTTCCCGCCGAACGTGGTGCCGTGCTGACCGGCTGTCAGGAGCGACGACGTCGGCTCCCCGAAGGTGATGAGCGCGCCGACCGGGAAGCCGCCGCCCAGGCCCTTCGCGAGGGTCACGGCGTCGGGGACGATGCCGGCGTCTTCGCAGGCCAACCATTTTCCTGTGCGGCCGATGCCGGTCTGGACCTCATCCAGGATCAGCAGCGCGCCTACCTTGCTGGTGGCTTCGCGGGCGGCCCGCAGGTACTCGACGCTGAGCGGGCGGACGCCCGCTTCGCCTTGGATGGGCTCAAGGAACACGGCCGCTGTGCTTTCGTCGACGGCGGCACGGAGCGCCTCGATGTCGCCGAACGGAATGTGGACGACGCCGCCGGGCAACGGCTCGAAGGGAGCCCTGTAGGCTTCCTTGGCGGTCAAGGCCAGGGCACCCATCGTGCGGCCATGGAAGGCGCCTTCGAGGGCAATGATCTTGGTGCGCTTGCCAGAACTGTTGCGCCGCGCCAGCTTGAACGCGGCCTCGTTGGCCTCGGTGCCCGAGTTGGCGAAGAACACCTTGGAGCCGGCAGGGGCCTTGGTGATGGCCAGCAGCTTCTCGGCGAGCGCGATCTGCGTGGGGCTCGTGAAGAAATTGGAAACATGGCCCAGGGTGGCCAGTTGGCTGGCGATGACCGACGTGACGAACGGATGGGCATGGCCCAGGGCGTTCACGGCAATCCCACCCAGGAGGTCCAGGTATTCCTTGCCGTCGGCGTCCCACACAAGGGCCCCCGCACCACGGACCAGGACCCGCTGCGGGGTGCCGAAGACGCCCATGAGCGAAGAAGAATAGCGGGCAAGCCAGTCGGCTCCACTACTTACCCCAGTCATGACGGAAGCTTTGGTGCTCGATCCGGCGATAGGGGCCCGGGTGTGGTCGGGCACCGCGAAGCGGGCGGGGCCCCTATCGCCGGTCGAGCGAGAACCAACAGTTTCGTTCATGCGTTCACTTCCTCATCAGGGACAACCTGGGTTCCGATGCCCGCGGTCGTAAAGGTTTCCAGGAGCATGGAGTGCGGCAGGCGGCCATCCACGATGTGTGCCTGCTCCACTCCTTCATCGATGGCCTTCAGGCAGGCGGCCATTTTCGGGATCATGCCGGACTCCAGGCGCGGCAGCATCTCCCGCAACTCGGTCGCCGTAAGCGAGGAGATGAGCGAGGACTTGTCCGGCCAGTTGGCGTAGAGGCCCTCGACGTCGGTCAGGATGACGAGCTTGGATGCGCCTAGTGCTGAGGCGACCGCCGCTGCGGCGGTGTCTGCGTTGACGTTGAGGACCTGGCCTGTGGTGGAGCCCGTGCCGTCGCCTTCGTCAAGGATCTCGGGGGCGACCGTGGAAATCACCGGGATGCGGCCGGCTGCGAGGATGTCCTCGATACCCGTGGGATCGACTCCCACTACTTCGCCCACCAAGCCGAGGTCCACTTCTTCGCCGTCCACCACGGTGCCGGTGCGCACGGCACGCAGAAGTCCGCCGTCCTCCCCCGACATGCCGACGGCGTAAGGCCCGTGGGAGTTGATGAGGCCTACGAGTTCGCGGCCCACTTGTCCGGTGAGCACCATGCGGACCACGTCCATGGCCTCGGGGGTGGTGACGCGCAGTCCGCCCTTGAATTCGGATTCAATGCCGAGCCGGCCCAGCATCGAGTTGATCTGCGGGCCGCCCCCGTGCACCACGACAGGGTGGATACCCACGTGGTGGAGGAAGACGACGTCCTCCGCGAAGGCACGTCGGAGTTCCTCGTTGACCATGGCATTGCCGCCGTACTTGATCACCATGGTGGTGCCGGCGAAGCGCTGGATCCACGGCAGCGCCTCGATGAGGGTCGCGGCCTTGTCCTGGGCTGTTTTTGCCGAATCGGCGCCGATCGACGTATTTTCGCGGGTGTGCGCAGTCATGGTCATCCCATCTAGCTTGAGTAGGCGCTGTTCTCATGCACGTACTCGTGCGTGAGGTCGTTGGTCCAAATGGTGGCCTCGGCGTCGCCGGCCTGCAGGTCGATTTCCACGAGCACCTCGCGGGGTTCAAGGTCCACGAGGTTGCGATCGTCACCGATGCTGCCGTTACGGCAGATCTGGATACCGTTCATGGAGACGTTGAGCTGGTCCGGCTCGAAGATCGCGTCCGTGGTGCCCACCGAGGACAGGACGCGGCCCCAATTGGGGTCCTTGCCGAAGATGGCGGTCTTGAAGAGGTTGGAGCGGGCCACGGAACGGCTCACGATTTCGGCGTCGCGCTCGCTCGCCGCATTGAACGTGCGGATGGCGATATCGTGACTGGCGCCTTCGGCGTCACCGATCAGCTTGCGGGCAAGCTCGGCGCACACCTGGGTGATTCCGGCGCCGAGCTGCTCGGCGGACGGGATGGCCTCGGAGGCTCCGGAGGCCAGCAGGACGACGGTGTCGTTGGTGGACATACAGCCGTCCGAGTCCGTGCGGTCGAAGGTGACGCGCGTGGCGTCGCGGAGCACGACGTCGAGCTCTTCCGCCGGGACCTGGGCATCAGTGGTGAGCACCACCAGCATGGTTGCGAGGCCAGGAGCCAGCATGCCGGCGCCTTTAGCGATGCCACCTACCGTGAACGTGTTGCCCTCGGCATCGGTGCCCGTGAAGACTGCTTCCTTCGCCACGCTGTCCGTGGTCATGATCGCCGTAGCGGCCGCCGGACCGCCGTTCTCCGAAAGCTCCGCGTACGCCGCGTCGATGCCCGGGATGATCTTGTCCATGGGCAGTTGCTCACCGATCAGTCCGGTGGAGCAGACCACGACGTCGGAGGCAGAGATCCCTAGGACAGCCGCCACTTTTTCGGCGGTTGCGTGAGTATTTTGGAATCCCTGCGGACCGGTGCAGGCGTTGGCCCCACCGGAATTCAGCACCACTGCGTCAACGCGCCCGTCGGAGAGAACCTGGCGGGACCAGTGCACGGGAGCCGCGGCGACGCGGTTGGAAGTGAAAACGGCCGCTGCGGCTTTGAGCGGGCCGTCGTTGACAACCAGGGCGAGGTCGGGATTGCCCGATGCTTTGATGCCTGCTTTGACGCCGGCGGCCCGGAATCCCTGGGGGGCGGTGATGGTCACGGGGCAACTCCTTGGACGTTGAGGCCGGCGGATTCGTCCAGGCCGAGGGCAATATTCATGGACTGCACAGCGCCGCCGGCGGTCCCTTTGGTCAGGTTATCGATGGCGCACGTGACAATCACACGGCCGGAATGCTCGTCGAAGGCCAACTGCAGGACGGCGTGGTTGGAACCCTGCACCGATTTGGTTGTGGGCCATTGGCCTTCGGGCAACAGGTGGACGAACGGTTCGTCGTCGTACGCTTCAGTCCAGGCAGTGCGGAGTTCGGCAGCCGTGACGCCGGCCTTGACCTTGGCTGTTGCCGTGCTCAGGATGCCGCGGCTCATGGGCGCGAGAGTGGGAGTAAAGGACACAGTGACGGGTTCACCGGCCGCATTGGAAAGTCCTTGTTCGATCTCGGGGGTGTGGCGGTGTCCGCCGCCCACGCCATAGGGACTCATGGAGCCCATGACCTCTGAACCAATGAGGTTCACTTTGGCCGCCTTGCCGGCGCCGGACGTGCCGGAGGCGGAAACTATCACCACGTCGTCGGGCTGGAGAAGCTTGTTGGCGAAGCCGGGCGTGAGGGCGAGGAGGGCCGACGTCGGGTAGCAGCCGGGCACGGCAATCCGTTTCGCCCCCTTCAGGGCGTCGCGCTGGCCGGGGAGTTCCGGCAGCCCGTAGGGCCAGGTTCCGGCATGGGCCGAGCCATAGAACTTTTCCCAAGCCGCGGGGTCTTCGAGCCGATGGTCCGCGCCGGCGTCGATCACCAGCGTGCCTTCCGGCAGCTGCGCCGCGATCTCAGCCGAGGCTCCGTGCGGGAGCGCGAGGAACACGACGTCGTGGCCCGCGAGGTTCTCCACGCTGGTGTCCTCGAGAATCCGGCTGGCCAAACCATGGAGATGCGGCTGCAACTCCCCTAGTCTGGAACCGGCATTGCTGTGCGCAGTGATGGCACCAATGGTCACGTCCGGATGGCCTGCCAGGAGGCGCAGCACCTCTCCCCCGGCATAGCCGCTGGCACCGGAGACGGCAACAGAAATAGTCATGGCAAGACTATACAGCAAAACTATTCATAGTTGCCGATATTTATGCACGGCCTTTTTTGGACCCTATCGGAGCATCTCGTCTCGGCACAGCCTCTTAGGGAGCGTATGCTGAATAGAGGGTGATCTAGACCGTGCAGCCGATCGTCGGCTGCAGCGTTGCCCGTTAATGTGTTACGGGGCAACTGCATATGTCACAGACCTCCACTACGGAACGTCCTACCAAGGGCGTCCGGCCACCCAACGCCGTCGTGCTCAGCTATTCCGAACTCCTCAAGACGGTCCGCGCGGAAGGGTTATTGAAGCGCCGCGTCGGCTTCTACATCAGCGTTTTTGCTTCCCTGGTCCTCTTGCTGACCGGCACCTGGTTCGGCTTCGCGCTGATCGGCCCCAGCTGGTACCAGCTTCTCATCGCGGCGGCCCTGGGCATCCTTTGCACCCAGTTGAGCTTCCTGGCCCATGAGGCCGGCCACCGCCAGATTTTTGCCTCGCGCAGGGCCAATGACTGGTCCGCCCGCATCCTGGCCACGTCGGTTGCCGGCATCAGTTACTCCTGGTGGGAACAGAAGCACGGCGCACACCACAACAACCCGAACGTGATTTCCAAGGACCCGGACATCAAGACCGGAGCCCTGGCCTTCCATGTTGAAGCCGCCGCAGGCAGGCAGGGACGCTTCGCGTTCCTCACGCGCCGGCAAGGCTGGTTCTTCTTCCCGCTCCTCATGCTGCTGGGCATCAGCCTGCAGTGGGAGTCGTTGATGTACATCTGCCGGCCCGGAGCCATCAAGCACCGCTGGGTAGAGACGCCCATCCTCCTGGCACGGCTTCTCGCGCTGCCGGTCCTCGCCTTCACCTTCCTTCCGCTTGGGATGGCATTTGCCTTCCTGGGCGTCCAGATCATGGTGTTCGGCTTCTACATGGGTGCTTCCTTCGCCCCGAACCACAAGGGCATGCCGGTCCTCCCGGCAGACTCCCGCGTCGATTTCCTGCGTCGCCAGATCCTGACAGCCAGAAACATCTCCGGCGGCCCTTTCATGAACATCCTCCTGGGCGGCCTCAACCACCAGGCGGAGCACCACTTGTTCCCGGACATGGCCCGCCCGCACTTGCGCCGCGCCTCGGAGATCGTTCGAAGCTACTGCGAAAAGCACTCCATTCCCTACACCGAAACCACGTTGATGCAGTCGTACGCCATCGTTGTGCGGTACCTCAACGAGGTAGGACTCGCCGCGGGCCGCGGCTTTGACTGCCCCGTTGCCTCCGCGCACGGCAGGGGCTGACACGCCCGGAAGACCCAGGGCACATTACGGCGAACCACGGCGCTAAACCGCTGACTGGACACTCGACGGACTCCGCTCCCTAGGATGGTTGTGTGAATGCGGGCACGAAAGTGCCTCGACGGAGAAGGAGACACATGACGCAAGCGATCATTGCCCGGCTAGCCGGAGGACCCGAAGTCCTCGAACTCACCGAAGCAGAGGTTCCGGTTCCGGGCCCGCGACAGCTCCTCGTCAAAGTTGCAGCCGCCGGAGTGAACTTCATCGACACTTATCAGCGCAGTGGCATCTACAAGGTCGAGTATCCGTTCACCCCCGGCTCCGAGTCGGCAGGCACCGTGGAGGCCATCGGCGCAGGCGTCGAGGACTTCGCCGTCGGGGACAGGGTCGCTACCGCTGAAGGAGCCCGCAGCTACGCGGGGTACACCCTCGTAGACGCCGACAAGGCGCTTCCGGTGCCGGACGGCGTCGACGACCACACAGCGGCGGCCCTGCCGCTGCAGGGAATGACCGCGCACTACCTGATCAACTCTTCCTTCCGCGTGGAACCGGGCCAGACCGTCCTGACCCATGCCGGCGCTGGCGGCGTCGGACTCATCCTGACGCAGTTGCTCAAGGCCCGGGGCGCCCGCGTCATCACCACGGTGTCCTCGGACGAGAAGGAAGCACTTGCACGGGAAGCCGGCTCGGACGAAGTCCTGCGCTACACCGGATTTGCGGACAAGGTCCGCGAACTCACCGACGGCGAAGGCGTCAACGTGGTGTACGACGGCGTCGGCAAGGATACCTTTGACGGCTCCCTTGCGAGCCTGCGCATCCGCGGCTCGCTCGTCCTGTTCGGCGCAGCATCCGGACCGGTGCCGCCGTTTGACCCCCAGCGACTGAACGCGGGCGGATCGTTGTCCCTGACCCGCCCGACCCTTGGCCACTTCCTGCAGAACCCGCAAGAGCGGCGCTGGCGTTCGGCCGAGGTCTTCGGTGCTGCCGCCAGCGGCGCGCTCAAAGTCCGGATTGGCGGAACGTACCCGCTCGCCGAAGCCGCCCAGGCCCATCGCGACTTGGAAGGCCGCAAAACCACGGGCAAGCTACTCTTAGTCCCATAATCGAAGCAACGGCCACGCGACCGCTGACACCTTCTGTTCACCTCAATCCGAGAAGCTTCGAACGTGACCCAGGAACATGAAATCCCGGCGGACAGCCTGGAACTCCAAACGGCGCATCTGCCCCAGCTGCAAGGCTCAGCAGCAGCGCCGCCAGCGCGCACGCTCATTGAGCTCCTCGAGGACACGGCCCGGACATTCCCGGAGGCCTCTGCCCTCGATGACGGGCAAAAGTCGCTGAGTTACTCCGAGCTCATGGCCCAGGTGCGCGGTTTTGCGGCCACGCTCAACGCAGCCGGACTGGGACCCGGAGACAAGATCGGCGTGCGGGTTCCCTCCGGGTCCAACGATCTCTACATTGCCATCCTCGCAATCCTCTCGATCGCGGCCGCCTATGTGCCCGTCGACGCGGACGATCCCGAGGAACGGGCACGGCTGGTTTTCGGAGAAGCCAAAGTGTCTGCCGTCGTCACAAAGGGCCGCAGGATCGAGGTATCCGGGGAGCGCCCAACACCGCACCCGGCTCCGCGTGCCCCAGGGCTGGATGACGATTCCTGGGTCATCTTCACCTCGGGGTCCACGGGCACGCCCAAGGGCGTGGCCGTGCAGCACCGTTCGTCCGCAGCCTTTGTTGACGCCGAGGCTCGGATCTTCCTCCAGGAAGATCCGATTGGACCGCAGGACCGGGTGCTCGCCGGCCTTTCAGTGGCCTTCGACGCTTCTTGCGAAGAGATGTGGCTGGCGTGGCGGCACGGTGCCTGCCTCGTCCCGGCCCCGCGCGCTCTGGTGCGTTCTGGCATGGACCTTGGGCCCTGGCTGATCAACCACGGCATCACAGTGGTGTCCACCGTTCCCACGCTCGCGGCGCTATGGCCCGCGGAAGCCCTCGAGAACGTGCGCCTGCTCATTTTCGGCGGCGAAGCCTGCCCTCCCGAACTCGCCGAGCGCCTCGCAGTGGACGGCCGCGAAGTGTGGAACACCTATGGCCCCACCGAGGCTACCGTCGTGGCCTGCGCGGCTCCCCTGGGCGGGGACGGCCCTGTCCGGATCGGACTGCCGCTGGACGGCTGGGACCTCGCCGTCGTCGATGCCGCCGGGGCTCCGGTCGCGGAAGGCGAAACAGGCGAACTGATCATCGGCGGCGTCGGACTGGCCCGCTACCTCGATCCGGCCAAAGACGCCGAAAAGTACGCCCCCATGCCATCCCTGGGGTGGGAACGTGCCTACCGCTCCGGCGACTTGGTCCGCTACGAGGAAGCCGGCCTCATCTTCCAGGGCCGCGCGGATGAACAGGTCAAGCTTGGTGGCCGGCGCATCGAACTCGGCGAAATCGACGCCGCCCTGCAGGCCCTCCCGGGAGTCGCGGGCGCCGCCGCCGCGGTCCGCACGACGGCGGCCGGGAACCAGATACTGGTCGGTTACCTGGCTCCGGCCGGACCCGAGGACATCGACCTCGCAGCTTCCCGCGGCTTGCTCACGGAAAGCCTTCCCGCTGCTTTGATCCCCCTGCTGACTGTCGTGGACTCGCTTCCGACGAAGACCAGCGGCAAAGTGGACCGGCATTCCCTTCCCTGGCCGTTGGCGGGCGCGGGCGCCGCGGATGCCGACAAGGCACCACTCAACCTGCCCGAGGACGCCCACTGGGTGGTCGAGCAATGGGAAAGGATCCTAGGTTCCAGCGTCACATCGCTCAACGCCGACTTCTTCGCCTATGGCGGCGGCTCCCTCGCCGCGGCCCAGCTCGTCTCGGCCCTGCGCGTGCGGTACCCCACCATCACCGTGGCGGAAATCTACGCGACCCCGCGAGTTGGTGCCCTGATCGATGCCGCGCGGCAGTCACTGCCGGAAGGCGGCATCCTGGGGCCGGCATCCGAACGCACGGTTCGCCCGACCTCCCGGAAATCGCAGATCTTCCAGACCTTGATGGGGATTTTCCTCAACATCCTGGTGGGCATGCGATGGCTCACCTACCTGATGGCCGCCAATCATGTGCTGGCCGACTTCGCCGGTTTCGCAGCCGCTCCCGTGGTGTCCTGGTGGTGGATCCTAGCATCCTGGCTCGTGTTCGTCAGCCCGCCGGGACGCATGGCCATCTCGATCCTTGCCGCGAGGACCCTCTTGCGTGGAGTCCGGCCCGGAACCTACCCGCGCTCCGGCAAAGTCCACTTGAAGTTGTGGCTTGCGGAACAGATCCAGGACCTCTCGGGAGCCATCAGCCTCGCCAGCGCGCCGTGGGTTCCGTACTATGCCAAGGCACTGGGGGCGCAGATCGGGAACAACGTCCATTTGCATTCCCTGCCTCCCGTCACGGGACTGCTTTCATTGGGCAGCGGCTGCAACATCGAACCCGAAGTGGATCTCTCCGCCTGGTGGATCGACGGCGACTACGTCCACATCGGCTCCATCCATGTAGGCGCCGGCGCCACAGTGGGCTCCCGCAGCACCCTCATGCCAGGAACCAGTATCGGCGCGGGCGCACGCGTGGAGCCCGGTTCCGCGGTGTTGGGCAAGGTCAAGGCCGGGCACCTTGTTGCCGGCTCCCCCGCCGAACGCCGTGGCAAAGCCAAGAACGGGTGGCCGGAGACCCCGTCGTCGCACCATCTGATCGGCCGGCTCTGGTTCGCGGCATTTGCTTCGGCTTCAGCACTGTTGGCGCTGATCCCCTACGTCTCGGCATTCGTCGGCGCTAGCGTGGTCCTGGCCTTCATCCAAGGCAAGAATTCCCTGCAGGATGCCTTCCCGGAAATCCTGCTTGCTATACCTCCGGCAGCACTGGCCTGGTTCCTCTGTAATCTCCTGCTGATCCTGGCGACAACCCGGATGCTGGGCATCGGTCTCGCCGAGGGGTACTACCGCGTTCGCAGCCGCGTCGGTTGGCAGGTTTGGGCCACTGAACGGGTCTTGGACATGGCGCGGGATCTGCTCTTCCCCATCTACGCCAGCCTCTTCACGCCTGTGTGGCTGCGCCTGCTGGGCGCCAAAGTAGGCCGTAACGTGGAGGCCTCCACGGTCCTGCTGCTACCACGCATGACGACCATCGGCGACGGTGCATTCCTCGCCGACGACACCATGGTGGCCTCCTATGAGCTCGGCGGCGGCTGGATGAAGATCGGACCGGCCAAGATCGGCAAACGATCGTTCCTCGGCAACTCCGGCATGACCGCCGCAGGGCGCAGCGTGCCCAAGAATTCGCTGGTCGCCGTGCTGTCCGCCACGCCGGCCAAGGCCAAATCGGGCACCTCCTGGCTGGGCAGTCCGCCCGTCCGGCTGCGCCGGACCGCCGTCAACGCAGATCAGAGCCTGACCTTCAACCCGCCACTGGCACTCAAGACCAAACGGGCACTTTGGGAATTGTGCCGGCTGGTGCCGGTCATCCTGACGGTGGGGATCGCCGTCGGCATCATGCTGGTCCTCGACTGGATCGCCACTGAGACCACCTACTGGCTCGCAGCCGTCCTGGGGGGCGTCGTGGTCCTCGCGGCAGGTGCCGTGGCTGCGGCAAGTTCAGTCGCCGCGAAATGGATATTGGTAGGACGCATCAAAGAGGGCGAGCATCCCCTGTGGAGCTCGTTCATCTGGCGCAACGAAGTGGTGGACACCTTCATCGAGATGGTCAGCGCTCCGTGGTTCGCACGTTCGGCATCCGGTACGCCTGCGTTGGTGTGGTGGCTCCGGGCGCTCGGCGCGAAAATCGGCCGGGGTACCTGGTGCGAAAGCTACTGGCTACCCGAAGCGGACCTCGTCACGCTTGGCGAAAGCTCCACGGTCAACCGTGGCTGCGTGGTCCAGACACACCTCTTCCACGACCGCATCATGAGCATAGACACCGTGGTCCTCGGAGATGGCGCCACGATGGGCCCGCACGGCGTCATCCTGCCGCGCGCCAGTATCGGGGCGGGCGGAACGGTTGGACCGGCGTCGCTCGTCATGCGGGGCGAAACTGTGCCCGCGGGCACGTACTGGATGGGCAACCCCGTCAGCCCTTGGTCGGGGCCGTAGCATAGATTGGCAAGAGGGCGTGAAATATAAGCCCACAATGACAGCAGCACGCCAAGCTAGACGGAGGCAGCCAGCGCACATGAGCCGCAGCGAACCCGGAACAACCCAAGCGCAGGAAACAACCACAACTGCCGCCGATCCGTACACCTTGCACCACGGGAGCACGGCATTCCAGGTGCTGAGGTATGAGCTGGACCTGGACTACAGCCTGGGCAGCAACCGGCTCAACGGCCGCGCGCTGCTCCGGTGCGTAGCGCTGGAAGACACGGCCTCCGTGATCCTGGACCTGGTGGGCCTGAAGGCTTCCAAAATCCTTGTCGACGGCAAGAAAGTGCCGAAGTTCAGCCCGCGCGGCGAGCACCTCGTGATCACCACAAAAGAGCAGTTGCGGGCAGGCCAGCACTTCACGGTTGAGCTCCGCTACGACGGGAATCCGCAGCCGCGCCGGGGCCTGTGGGGCGAAGTCGGTTGGGAAGAGCTCGAAGACGGCGTGCTGGTTGCCGGGCAGCCGAACGGCGCGGCGTCCTGGTTCCCGTGCAACGACCATCCGCGGCACAAGTCCAGCTACTTGATCAGCATCACCACCGACGACAACTACCGCGCCATCTGCAACGGCCGCCTCGTCTCCCACAGCAGGAAATCAAGCCGCGAAACCTGGGTCTACGAACAGGGCGAGCCGATGGCAAGCTATCTCGCCACCGTACAAATCGGGCGCTACCGGCTTCACCAGCTCAGCCCCGCCCTCGGCGGATTCCGCACCGGAACGGCCCATCACGCCGAAGCCCTGCGGCAGGCTCCGGTGCCCCAATTCGTTGCTGTCTCCCCCGGTTTGTTGACTGAGGCCCGCGAAGGCCTGGCACGGCAGGCCGACATGATGCGTACCTTTGTGGAGTGTTTCGGCCCGTATCCCTTTGCGGAATACACCGCCGTCGTGACCGAGGACGAACTGGAAATCCCCCTTGAGGCCCAGACCCTCTCGATCTTCGGCCGGAACCACATGGAGCAATCGTGGGACGCACAGCGCCTCATTGCCCACGAGCTGTCCCACCAGTGGTTCGGCAACTCGCTCACCGTGAGCAGTTGGCGGGACATCTGGTTGCATGAGGGCTTCGCCTGCTACGCGGAGTGGATCTGGTCCGAGGAAGCCGGCGTCATGTCCCTCGCCAACCGCGCAAGGGCCGCGTGGCGCAAGCTCGACATGGGCGCACAGGACCTCGTGATCGGCGACCCCGGACCGGAGCATATGTTCGATGACCGCGTCTACAAGCGCGGAGCTCTCGCCCTCCACGCCGTCCGTCGTGCGTGCGGTGACGCAGCGTTCTTCGGATTGCTGCGGCATTGGACGGAGGCCAAGCGCCACGGCTCGGTGTCCACGGCGGAATTCATCGCTACGGCCAACACTTACGTCCCGGGACTCGACGCGGCCACAGTCCTGGAACCGTGGCTGTACCAGGCAAGGCTGCCCGCTTTCGGCTGACCCTGGAATTCAGGCAATCCAAGGATTCAGCGGGACGTTACCGCGAGGGCGGCAAGCAGTCCCGGCGGAAGAGCCCGGCCGTCAACGCTGGCCGGGAGATCCAGGTCCCACAACCCTGGCCTTTCAAGCACATCGAGGGAGTCCGGGCTCACCCTGAGCCCTTCGCCCGTCATCTTCAACCATGCTTCCTTGCGTGCCCACAATCGTGCGCGCTCATGGGCCCGGCGCCCGGGTTTGAGCGCGTCGAGACGGCGGTGCTCGCGCGCGGTCAGGGCAACGTCGTCGAAGCCGGCGAACTCTGTGCCCGCCGCGTTTTCCAGGTCGACGCCCACCCGGAGCCCAGGCTCCGGATGCACGACGGCGGCAAACAGCACCCAGCCCGATGACCGTGAGGCGCTGAGCGCCAGGGGTGCGCGGACGCCGTCGAGGACGTATCCGGGCCGTCCATGCACAACGTCCGGGCCAGAGCCGCAGTCCGGGCACTCATAGGCCGCCTGGAGCTTCGAGGCGGGAACACCCAGAAGGGTGGCCGCAAAGTCTTGCTGGGCCAGCCTGGATGCCAGGAACTCGAGGCGCAGGGCCGGTGCCATGGCGTTTCCCCTAAGGGTTTCGGCCGGAGACAGCAATTCCGCCGCGATCTTTTCGATGGCGGCGGAATCGGCAGGATCCAGGGACTGGATGTGAACAGCCAGCCCCTGGATCCCCGGGTTGATACTCGTCAGCGCTGGACTGCTCCGAATCGCTCTGCGGCGACGGCGACGGCGGCCTCGCGGGCCTCCGATGCCTCGTCGGCTGTCAAGGTGCGGTCCGTGGCACGGAACCGAAGCCCGAAGGCGAGCGACTTCTTGCCGTCTTCGATGCCCTGGCCCGCGTAGACATCGAACAAGGCGACGTCTTCGAGGAGTTCGCCGGCGCCTTCCCGGAGGGCAGCCAGTACGGCGTCTGCCGGAACATCCTGCGGCACCACGAGGGCAACGTCCTGCGTGGCCACCGGGAAACCGGAGATGTGCTTGGCAACGATGACGTCCGGAGCTGCGTCGAACAGTGCGTCCGCATTGAGCTCGAGGGCCACGGAGCGTGCCGGCATGTCATGGGCTGCAAGCAGCTTCGGGTGCAATTCGCCGGCGTAGCCCACGACGTCGCCCGAGCGAAGCGCCAACTGGGCGGCACGGCCCGGGTGGAACGCCTGGTGGCTGCCTTGGCGGACCACGAGTTCCACGCCGAGGACGTCGCCGACGAGCCGGGCAATATCCAAGGCGTCGGCCCAGTCCCAGGCACGCGGAGTGTGGGCCGC
This sequence comes from Arthrobacter sp. efr-133-R2A-120, assembly GCF_030209835.1. Lineage (GTDB taxonomy): Bacteria > Actinomycetota > Actinomycetes > Actinomycetales > Micrococcaceae > Arthrobacter. The sequence continues at coordinate 25,890 of NZ_JARVRF010000029.1, forward strand.
GGCGGCCGGGGAATCATGGCCGGTCAAAACAGCGGCGATGTGCAGCGGCTGGTCCGGGACGCCGTCGTACAGTCCGTCAAGGACCTCGTCGGAAGGCTTGACGCCCAGCGGCGGGATGGACGCCGTACCCAGCTGACCGTCGGGAAGGAACACCGAGCCTGCCTCGAAGAGGGCGAGGTCGCGGAACCCGCGGGAGTGGTTGCGGCGGGCAACCTCGATCAGGCCGGGAAGCACCGAGGTACGAAGGTAACCGTGTTCCTCGCTGATCGGGTTGGCCAACTTGAGGGCGGTCCGTGCCGCGCCTTCCTCGGCCACGCCGAAGGTATCGTTGGCCGACTTGGAGACGAACGGATAAGAGAGGACCTCGGTGAGCCCGGCGTCGGCGAGGGCCTGGACCACACGGCGCTTTTGCTGCTGGGTACGGGTCAGGCCGCGGCCTGGAGGGGCCACGGGCAGGGTGGCCGGGATGTTGTCGTAGCCAAAGAGTCTCGCGATTTCCTCGGAGAGGTCTTCCTTGGTTTCCAGGTCATTGCGCCAGCTCGGTGCCGTGACCACATAGGAGCCGCCCACTTCGTCCTTCAGGACAATGGCGCCCAGGTCCTTGAGGGAACCCGTGATCTGTTCTTCCGTGAAGTCGATCCCGATCCGGGAGGCCGCGTAGCCTGCCGGAAGCTCGATGGTCACGGCGTCGGGCGCCGTCCCGACGTCGGTACCGGCTTCGTCCGCCGTCCCGCCGGCAAGTTCAACCAGAAGGTCAACGACGCGCTGGGCAGCCACGTTGGCGACCTGCCAATCCACTCCGCGTTCGAAGCGCTTGGACGCCTCTGACGGCAGCTTGTGCCTGCGGCGCGAGCGCCCGATCGACACCTCGTCGAAGTGCGCTGCCTCGACCAGGATGTTGGTGGTCGAATCGGAAACCTCGGTGTTCGCTCCGCCCATGACGCCGGCGATGCCGATTGCGCCGGAGTCGTCGGTGATCAGGAGGTCTTCGACGTCGAGCGCACGCACTTTGTCGTCGAGGGTGGTGATCTTCTCCCCCGCGACGGCGCGGCGCACCACGATGTCGCCCGAAAGCTTGTCGAGGTCGTAGCAGTGGTTCGGCTGGCCGAGTTCGAGCATCACGTAGTTGGAAATGTCCACAGGCAGCGAAATGGAGCGGATGCCCGCCAGGCGCAGCCGGGAGACCATCCACGGCGGGGTGGGGCGGGTGGCGTCCACGCCGCGGACCGTGCGGGCCACGAAGCGGTCGCAACCGGGTTTGCCGTAGATGGGAGCGTCGTCGTTGAGCTTGACGCCATAGCCGCCCGAGAGTGCCGCGGGGGCATTGACCTTGGCAGCCGGGTCCGTGAAGACGGTTCCGGTGGCGTGGGCATACTCGCGAGCCACGCCGCGGATCGAGAACGCGTAGCCGCGGTCCGGAGTGACGTTGATTTCGGCGGCTTCGTCGTAGAGGCCAAGGAGGGTCATGGCGTCGGTGCCGATTTCCGGATCGAGGCCAATGCGGGAAAGCACCAGGATGCCGTCGTGGTCCTCGCCGATGCCGAGTTCACGAACCGAGGCGATCATCCCTGCGGAAAGGTGCCCGTACGTCTTGCGCGCGGAAATATGGAAATCACCCGGGAGCACGGCGCCCGGGAGGGTCACCACAACCTTGTCTCCCTCGACGAAGTTGTGGGCGCCGCAAATGATGCCCTGCACGCCGGACGGGTCGATGCCCTTGCCGGTCAGGGTCTGCTCCTGGCCTTCGGGGACCACGCGGACCTGGCACCAGTTGATGGTCTTGCCGTTGGACTGCGGTTCCTTGACGAGGCTCAGGACCTGGCCCACCACGATGGGACCCTTGAGTTCGTCCGTGGGGCGGTGGACAGCTTCTTCTTCAAAACCGACCTTGACGAGTTCCGCCATGACGTCTTCGGCCGTGGCGTCGGCCGGAACCTGCGCGAATTCACGCAGCCATGAAAGTGGGATACGCACTGTTAGATCTCCATCCCGAAGTGCTCGCTGAAACGTACATCGCCTTCGATCATGTCGCGCATGTCGCCGACCTCGTTGCGGAACATGAGCGTGCGCTCGATGCCCATGCCGAAGGCAAAGCCTGAATACTCGTCCGGGTCGATGCCGGCAGCGCGCAGGACATTGGGATTGACCATGCCGCAGCCGCCCCATTCGATCCAGCGAGGCCCGCCCTTGGCACCGGGGTGCCAAATGTCCAGCTCCGCGGAGGGCTCGGTGAACGGGAAGTAGTTGGGACGCAGGCGGATCTGTGCCTCATCACCGAACATTTGCCGGGCGAAGTGCTCCAAGGTGCCGCGCAGGTCGGCCATGCTCAGCTTCTTGTCGATGGCCAGGCCTTCGAACTGGTGGAATACGGGCGTGTGGGTGGCATCGAGTTCATCGGTGCGGAAGACCTTGCCCGGGCACAGCACATAGATGGGCACTTCGCGCTCCAGCATGGACCGGACCTGCACCGGTGATGTGTGCGTGCGCATGAGCAGGTGGGCCTCGGGAGGTTCCACGAAGAAGGTGTCCTGCATTTCGCGGGCCGGGTGGTCCGGCTTGAAGTTGAGGGCGTCGAAGTTGAACCACTCGGACTCGACCTCGGGTCCTTCGGCGATTTCCCAGCCCATCCCGACGAAGATGTCCGCCACGCGGTCCTGCAGCGTGGAGAGCGGGTGGCGGGCACCGGCGCGGCGCCGCCGCGGCGCTGCCGTGACGTCGACGGTTTCCTCCACGAGGATGCGGGCGTCGTTTTCCGCTTCGAGCACAGCGGTCCGTGCTGCGAGCGCCTGGTTGACGCGGCCACGGGAGGAACCCATGAGCTTGCCTGCGGCCGCCTTCTGCTCCTTGGGCAGGCTGCCGATTTCACGGTTGGCAAGGCTCAACGGCGACTTCTCGCCGGTGTGCGCCAAGCGGACGGCTTTGAGTTCTTCGAGGGAGGATGCAGCAGCAATCGCGGCGACGGCATCCTCAACGGCAGCGGTGATGGCGGCTTCATCCAGAGGGTTCGGGATGGCAGCGCCCGGCAAAGTGTCAGTCATCTACTGTTCTTAGCTACGAGTCGGAAATGGTCTTCACCAGGCAGTGCCATGGCAAAAGCAGGAGCGATGCTCGCTGGACGGGTCCGGCGGGCACTAACACCCAGTCTAGTAGAAGGGTCCGGCGGGGATTTAACCCGTGACACGGCTGGGCCGCCGTTCGCCGGTGCCCGGGGCTAGCATGGCCTCATGACACCGGTCCGCACCATCACTGTCACCGGAGAGGGAACCGCCGAGGCCGTTCCCGACCTTCTTACGCTCACGCTCGCAGTCGAGGTCAGGCGCGACGCCGCCGAAGCGGCCTATGGCGGCGCCGGTGAGGTCGCCTCGGCGGTGACGGAGGCCTTGCGGGGGCACGGCGTGGCCGGTCTTGACCTGCGGACGAGCGGCCTCAATCTGCGTGCCGAACTCGTCTGGGCCGAAAATCAAGGGCAAAAGGTCACTGGTTATGTTGCATCAACCACCATGGTTGCCCGGTTCGGCCCGCCGTCGGCGGCCCCCGCGGCCATCTCCGCGGCGGTGGCTGCAGGCGGTGACAGCCTTCGCATCAACGGGATCGAACAAGGATTCACGGATTCCTCCACCGTCGCAGCGCGCGCACAGGAGGCGGCGTGGCGGGAGGCCGAAGCGAAGGCGGCCCGCTTTGCGTCACTTGCCGGCGGCCGCTTGGGGCGCGTGTTATCCGTCGATCAGCGGCCGGAGCACGGATCGCCGGTGCCGATGATGGGCGACATGAAACGCGCCTCGGCGAGAGAAGGCGTGCCCATTGAAGCTGGATCCGTGGCGGTTTCCGCGAACGTGGTGGTGCAGTGGGAGCTGGACTCGGCAGCGCCGGCCTAATGAACAGCGCCGGCCTAGTGAACAGCGCCGGCGGACAGCTTCGCGTCCACCTGAGTCTCGAGCGTAGTCCGCACGACGACGGCGATCCCCCGGCCCATGTCCAGCGTCGCCATGCCAGGCGCGGCACTACCCTGCGGCAGCTGGGCCTCGTCATAGGGCACGTGGATGAAGCCGCCCCGCGGGCGGGACGCAACAGCCCCGGCGAGCTCGTGCATCAGGGCATAGAACACGTGGTTGCAAACGTAGGTCCCGGCAGTCTGCGAGACTTCGGCGCGGATTCCCGCGATCTGCAGCGCCCGGAGCGCGGACTTCACCGGCAGTGTGCTGAAATACGCCGCTGGGCCCTCCGGGACCACCGGCTCGTCGATGGGCCTGTTTCCGGCGTTGTCCGGAATCCGGGCGTCATCGCAGTTGATGGCCACGCGCTCCAGGGAGAGCCGTTCCCGGCCTCCTGCGAGCCCGACGCAGATGACCAGATCCGGGCGCAGCCTCCCCATGGCCTCGCGCAGGACCGCAGCTGATTCACCGAAAACGCACGGTAGTTCGAGCGTTTCCACCCCATGCCCTTCGGAGCGCAAAATTTCCTGCGCTTCGAGGACGGCAGCCCACGAAGGGTTGCTGGAATCGCCACCAAAAGGCTCGAATCCCGTCAGCAGAATCATGAAGCCACCATAGCAACAGCTGACCCGGCTTCCGGGTTCCCCGTTCGAACTTTCAGCAGGCTTTCTTTCGACGGGCCTTGACAAGAGTTCGAACATATATTCGAATGGAGGCCATGAGATGGGACGCACAAGCACTTTCACCACAACGTGATCCGGCACCCGGAGACAACAGCAACAGCGTTCCGTCCGGAGCCGCCCCAGCAACGGACGCACTGCTGCCGCTGGCCGGGCTTGTGCGTTCCGTCTCAACCCCCGAATTCTCCGGAGTCACCTTCCATGAGGTCACCGCCAAATCGGTGCTCAACAAGGTGGCGTCCGGTTCCCAGATGCCTTTCGAATGGACGGTCAACCCCTACCGCGGATGCAGTCACGCCTGTGTCTACTGCTTTGCGCGCAAGAGCCACACCTATCTGGAGTTCGACGCCGGACACGATTTCGATTCCCAAGTGATTGTGAAGATCAACGCGGCCGAGGTCTTGCGCAAGGAACTGTCCAAACCGTCGTGGGGCCACCATCAAGTGGCCCTCGGCACCAACACGGATCCGTACCAGCGGGCAGAGGGGCGCTACCAGCTAATGCCGGGGATCATCCGGGCCCTGGCTGATTCCGGTACTCCGTTCTCCATCCTCACCAAGGGAACCCTCCTGGGCCGCGACATCCCCCTCCTCAAGCACGCCTCCAGCCAGGTGCCCGTGGATCTGGGCATCTCGCTGGCCATGACTGACGAAGCGCTGGCCTCGGCCGTGGAACCCGGCACGCCCGCACCACGCGCCAGGCTCAAGCTCATCCGCCGGTTGCGCGAGGCCGGTCTGCCTTGTGGTGTCATGGCCATGCCCATCCTGCCGTGGCTGACGGATAGCGATGAGGCCCTGGAGTCGCTCTTTACGGCCCTGTCCGACGCCGGTGCCACTGGTGTCACCGCCGGGGCCTTGTACCTGAAACCAGGCACGCGGGAATGGTTCATGCAATGGCTGGCGGAAAACCACCCCGGCCTCGTAGGCAAATACCGGCGTCTCTACGGCCAAGGCTCGTATGCCTCGAAGGAATACCGGACGTGGCTGACTGGCCGCATCAAGTACTTCAAGGCTCGTCACGGTTTCTCCGGCAGCAGCGGCTTCAGCCACAGGAACGCCACTGCGGGCAAGGAAACGCCGGGTTCCGTTCCAACTGCTTCCTTTCCAACTGCGGGCCAGCCCACTCTTTTCTAGCCAACGCTCTTCTAGCCGAGCAGGCCGGAAGCCACCCGTTCCAACAGTGCACGGACAATCGGCAGGTCGGCAGGAATCCACGGCAAGGTGAACGCCTCGTCCCCACTGCCAAGCGGAACCCACCGGAGTTCATCGTGGTCCTGGAGCGGACGCGGTTCGCCGTCAAGCAGCTCGGCGAACCATACCCTCATGACGGCCCGCTCGTTCAGCGGCCAACCGGCGCCTGCGTCCGGCTCAACCTCAGACCCGAGCCGGACAGTGATCCCGAGTTCCTCAAGAAGTTCGCGGTGCAGCGCGTCTTCGAAGGATTCCCCGGCCTCCAGCTTGCCGCCGGGGAACTCCCACATTCCCGCGAATTGCGGAGGGGCGCTGCGCCTTGCGACGAGCAGCCGCTTCGGATTTTCAAGGGAATCGACGACGGCGGCGCCGGCCACGCTTATTAGTCCAGTCACCGCAACAGTCTATTGGCCCTCAGGTAACCACCCTCATCTATGGAAGTTGTCACATTCAGGGTCATTCGCCGGAGTCTCGCACTAAGCTTGAAAGTCGGCTTTGTTCCCTTCGAGTCGCCTCCCGCTCGCCCCCAAGAAACAGGACGATGACCACTACCGCTGTCAGCAAGACCTCCCAAAAGACCGGAAGCCGGCACGTTGCGCTGGCGATCTTCGCCCTTGCCATGGGCGGATTTGCCATCGGGACCACGGAGTTCACCATGATGGGCCTGCTCAAGGAGATCGAGCAAGGACTCAACATCAGCACTCCCGAGGCCGGGAACCTGATCTCCGCCTACGCTTTGGGTGTCGTGGTGGGGGCGCCTATCTTCGCGGCACTTGGCGCCCGGCTCCCCCGCAAGCAACTTGCCTTGGGACTCATGCTGTTCCTGTCGATAGCAAACCTGACGTCCTTCATTGCACCGGACTACGGGACCATGGTGATCACGAGGTTTGCCTCAGGACTGCCCCATGGCGCCTTCTTCGGGATCGCCGCAGTCATCGCCGCGAGCCTGGTTGCGCCCACTAAGCGCGGCTGGGCGATTTCGATGGTCATGGGCGGTCTCACGGTCGCCAACGTCATCGGCGTTCCCGCGGCTACGTGGCTCGGCCAGACTTTCGGGTGGCGCCTGCTCTTCGTGGTTGTGGGCGTCATCGGCCTGGCCACCAGCGTGTTGCTGTGGAAGTTTGTCCCCTTTGAGCCTGCCCACCCCGAGGCAAGTATCCGCCGGGAACTTGGTGCCCTCAAGCGCATCCAGGTGTGGCTGGCGTTGCTGATCGGCGTCATCGGCTTTGGCGGCTTCTTCGCCACCTACACGTACATCTCCCACACCATGACGTCCGTGGCCGGAATCCCGCAGGCGCTGATACCCCTCGTCGTTGCCCTCTACGGACTCGGCATGGTGGCAGGCAATATCCTGGGCGGCCGCATCGCCGATAAGTCGGTCATGGGAACCATCTACCGGGTCCTGCCCCTCATCGCCTTGGCGCTGGTGGTCTACGCGGTCGCAGCCCACTGGGCGTGGTCGGCATACGTCATGGTCTTCATCGTGGGCGGCATCGGCTCCATGCTTATCCCGCCCCTGCAGACGCGCCTCCTCGACGCTTCGCCGGACGCACCTTCCCTGGCTTCCTCGCTCAACCATTCCGCACTCAACATCGCCAACGCCCTTGGCGCTTTCCTCGGCGGGGTGGTCATCGCCTGGGGTTGGGGCTACGTTGCACCAGCCCTTGTCGGGGCTGTCCTGGCAATCCTGGGGCTCGGCGTCGCGGGCATCAGCGGCTGGTTGGAACGGAAGAGGCCGCTGGCCGCATAGTGCTGCCCCGGGGCTGCTTAGACCTGGACGCGCTCGACGTCGGGCTCCAGGTAGATGACCCGGGCGATCGGTACTGCCGTGCGGATCCTGAGTTCGGCGTCGTCGATCGCTTTAGCAATCGCCTGCCCGGTATCTGCCGCGCCCACGCTGATCTTCGCAGCGACAAGCAACTCTTCCGGGCCAAGGTGCATGGTCTTGAGGTGGATGATGCGCGTGCCGTCGGACTCAATGGCTTCCGTGATCCGCACGTTGTCCTCTTTGGTGGCTGATTCGCCGAGCAGCAAGGACTTGGTTTCCACCGCGAGCACCACGGCGATTGCCACAAGCAGCAGCCCAATCATTCCTGTTCCCGCCGCGTCCCACGCACCGTTCCCGGTGAGAAGGGTCAGGCTCACGCCGAACAGCGCGAAAACAAGGCCCAGGAGGGCTCCGAAGTCCTCCAGGAGGACCACGGGCAATTCCGGTTGCTTGGCGTTGCGGATGAACTTGATCCAACTCTGTTTGCCGCGCAAGGGATTGGACTCGTGGATGGCGGTCCGGAAGGAGAAGGATTCCGCCACGATGGCACCGAGCAGCACGGCCAGTGGGACCCACCAGAAATCGCCTTCGATGGCATGGGGGTGCTGGAACTTCTCCCAGGATTCATACAGTGCGAAAAGGCCACCCACGCTGAACAGCACGATCGAGACGATGAAGGCGTAAATGTAGCGCTCACGGCCATAGCCGAATGGGTGCTCGGGACTTGCGGCCCGCTGCGCCCGCTTCCCGCCAAGCAGCAGGAGCAACTGGTTGCCGGAATCGGCTACGGAGTGGATTGCCTCGGCCAACATGGACGACGACATCGTCAGGACGAATGCGACGAACTTGAGCACAGCGATCGCCAGGTTGGCGCTCAATGCCGCCACGATTGCCTTGGTACCGCCATTTGCAGCCACGGGGGCTCCACCTCTTCTTCGGTTCAGGGGATGTGAGTGAATCGGCAGGAACGGATCGTAAGGGGGTGCGTCCCTGCAAGCAATACCGTACCTGTAGCGAGAGTGTCAGGAACCTTGTTGCGAGCGTGCGCTGGCGTAAAGGCAGACCGTGGCGGCCGTGCCGAGGTTCAAGCTTTCTGCCGAGCCGTAAACGGGAACTGCGACACGATGGTCGGCAAGGGCCAGCTCGGAGTCCGAAAGTCCTTGCGCCTCGTTACCGAACAGCCAGGCGGTCGGGGCTTCGAGGGCGTAGTCGGAGGCGGCTGCCGAAGCACCCAGGCGGCGCGCCGCGTTCTCGTCCTGGAGCTTGTCCAGATTGAGGGTGCCGTAGCCGTCCGCTGCGAGGATCCCGATGCCGCGCTCCTTGCAGAGGGCCACGAGTTCCTCGACGTCCGCTCCCAGGACTACCGGCAAGTGGAAGAGTGAACCTGCCGTGGACCGCACAGCCTTCGGGTTGTAGATATCGACGCTGGAGGCAGTCAAGACCACGGCATCCGCCCCGGCCGCATCAGCGGCCCGAAGCACTGTTCCAGCGTTGCCGGGGTCCCGCACCTGGCACATGACGGCGATCAGCCGCGGCCCGGCGTCGAGCACTGATTCAAGGCTGACGTCCACAAAACTGCAGACGGCCACAATCCCCTGGGGATTGACGGTATCCGCCATGGCGGCCAGGACATCGTCATTCGCGAGCCGCAGGGCAACGCCGTCGACGAGCTCGGCCAGTTCGGGGAGCCGGTCCAGGCAGCTTTCGCTCGCGAAGACTTCGTGTACGACGCCGGGCTCCCCCGCCGTCGTCCGCTCCCGGTGGAGTACCAGCGCCTCGCGAACAGCCTGGGGCCCTTCCGCGAGGAACCGGCCGCGCTTTAAACGGGCCGGGCGCCCTGCAAGCTTTGCGACATCCCTGACCCGATCGGCTCGGGGGTTGGACATCGGAAGTTCTTGCGGGCGCCCGGTTTCGTTCATATACAGAACTTTAGTGGCAGTTGCGACTAGTTCTTGATCTGCTGGCGGGCTTCGCCGCCGGCAGGCTCAAAGCCTGCAGCCTTTGCTGCCTCAACCGTGGAGAACCAGTATTCGGCGACAGTGACGTCGTACCAGGTGGAACCCGGAACGTGGTACTTGTTCGACTCGGCGTTGCCCTTGATGGCGTGGCCTTCCGGTGCAGCTTCGCCTTCAACGGCAACAACAGCGCCTTCGATGGCAGGCTTCTCGGAAACCGAGGCCTTGACAGCGGTAGCGGTCTTTGCAGCCGGAGCAGCCTTGGCGGCGGCCTTCGGAGCTGCCACGGCCTTGGCGGCCGGAGCGGAGGTGTCGGCAGGCAGGGAGTCCTTGGCAACCTTGACCAGCGCGGCGAAAGCGTTGGCGTCGGAGACGGCCAGCTCTGCCAGCATGCGGCGGTCAACCTCGACCTCAGCGGCCTTCAGGCCCTGGATCAGGCGGTTGTAGGTCAGGCCGTTGGCGCGGGATGCAGCGTTGATGCGCTGGATCCAGAGGCGACGGAAGTCACCCTTCTTCTTGCGGCGGTCGCCGTAGCTGTACACAAACGAGTGCAGCAGCTGCTCTTTTGCCTTGCGGTACAGGCGAGACCGCTGACCGCGGTAACCCTTGGCCCGTTCAAGGACAACCCGACGCTTCTTGTGGGCGTTTACCGCCCGCTTCACACGTGCCACGTGCGTACTCCTTCAAAATTCTTATCCCAAGCTGCTACTGCCGGGAAATCCGGCCGGCCTGAGAAGGCTTTGGTGTAGTCGGCAGCTACCGGATGGCAGCGACCAGAAAACTTGGAACTTAGACGCCGAGCATCTTCTTGATGACCTTGGCATCGCCCTTGAAGACGATCTTGTCGCCGGCAAGGCGACGGGTCAGGGTGGAGGACTTGTGCTCCAGGTAGTGGCGGCGGTTGGCCTGCTGACGCTTCAGCTTGCCGGTACCGGTCAGCTTGAAGCGCTTCTTAGCACCACTGTGGGTCTTCATCTTCGGCATGGGAACCGATCTCCTTACGTGTCCGCAGACTGGGTCTGCAGTTCTTTCGTGCAGCCATCCCATAGGGGGCGGCTGCTGCTTTCGAGCCGGGCGGAGGGGATACCTCCGGCGGCGTGACTAGTTGGTCTTGCGTGCCGCTGGCTTCGGAGCGGCCTTGGGGGCTGCCGGTCGAGCTGCAGGCTTCGGAACCGCGGGCTTCGCCATCGGTTTCGGTACTGGTGTGGCAGCAGGCTTGGGAGCAGCCGGCACAACGGGCTTCGGAGCTGCTTGCTCCGGAGCCTTTGCCGGTGCCGGTGCGGCAACCGGAGCTGCTTCAACTACGGGAGCCTTTTCGACTACCGGAGCTGCTTCAACCACGGGAGCCTCTTCGACAACAACTGCTTCCTCAGCAACCGGAACTGCTTCAACCACAGGGGCCTCGTCGGCAACCGTTTCTTCAGCGACCGGAGCCTCTTCGGTTTCAGCGACCTCCGCCTCAACGGCCTCCGGCGCGGTTTCCTCGGCCTGGGTTTCCTCAACCTGGGTCAAGAGTTCTGCCGGGAGCAAGTCCGCGAGTGACTGGGTCAAGGGAGCATCCTCGCCTGAAACGTCAATCCGGCCTGCAGCCTTGGCTTCATTCTGGGCTTTGGCTTCTGCACGCTGCGCCGCGCGGCGGGCCTCGGCCTTGGCCTCGGCCTTGTTCTTCAACGGACCGATCACCATGACCATGTTGCGGCCATCGATGCGCGGGCTGGACTCAATCACGCCAACTTCGGCAACGTCCTCAGCGAAGCGCTGCAACAAGCGGATGCCCATTTCAGGGCGCTGCTGCTCACGTCCGCGGAACTGGATCATGGCCTTTACCTTGTCACCGGCGCCCAGGAAGCGAAGCGCGTGGCCGCGCTTGGTCTCGTAGTCGTGGGTGTCGATCTTCAGGCGGAAGCGGATTTCCTTGAGGACCGTGTTGGTCTGGTTCTTGCGGGCCTCACGGGCTTTAACAGCGGCTTCGTACTTGTACTTGCCGAAGTCCATCAGCTTGCACACCGGAGGCTTCGCCTGCGGTGCAACTTCAACGAGATCCAGGTCAGCCTCGGCAGCCAGACGTAGGGCGTCCTCAATACGGACGATTCCAACCTGTTCGCCGGCAGGACCGACCAAACGCACCTCGGGGACGCGGATACGCTCATTGATTCTTGGCTCGCTAATGTCAAAGCTCCTGTTGTTGTGATGAGTATTCCACCGGCAAATAGAGAAGGCCCCCAATTGCTGGCGCAATCGAAGGCCTCGAAGATCGGATACTGCCCCTCAATGGGGGCGTTCGCACCATCCAAGGCTGACCTTGAACGGTGTCCGACCAGGTACCCGGCAACTTACATCCCCGAAGGGAAACGGCTGACGCGGGTGGGAGAGAACTCCGCTTGCAAACTGAAAATCAATTCTACAGAAATCGGCAACCAACCGCACATTAACGATGGGTGGCCGAGCTCTGCGTGTGCCATGGAAAATGGCAACTTCCAGTCGGTCTGTGACAAGCTTACCAGCATGAGCACTTCAGACAGCAATTCCCTCGACCACGAGCCCAACGGCACTGACGCCGGAGTAGGCCAGCAGATCCGCGACATTTCGGAAGTTCCGGCTGTTGAGGTCATCACCACCGGCGCCGTCCACCTCATGAGCGCAGCAGCCGTCAAAGTGGGCTTGGCCGACGACCCCGAGGCCGAGGAGCTCAAGGACCTGGACGAGGCCCGCAAGCTGATCACCGCTTTGGCCGGACTGGTCACCGCCGCAGCGCCGGAAATCGGCTCGCAGCACGCCGGCCCCTTGCGCGATGGCCTCCGCTCCCTGCAGCTTGCGTTCCGGGAAGCGTCACTGATCCCGGACGAGCCGGGCAAGGGCCCGGGCGAGAAGTTCACCGGCCCGGTCAACTGACCCGGACCACCTGTTGGACCGCGACGGCGGGCTGGCCTCTTCGGCCGGCCCGCCGTCGTCGTCTCCCGGCGGCTTGGGCGCAACTCAGTTGGCGGGGTCCCCCGCGCCGGCCTGGGTGGTGGTCATGATCCGGCGCCGACGCAGCTGGAGGAGCAGCCCGGCAAGGCACAGCACCACTCCCGCCGTCCCGATGGCGACGAAGCCGGCCCACGGCCCCACGCCGTCGATAAAGAGGCCTGCAACCGGCGAACCGAAGGCCACGCCTGCTGTGAGAGCCGAGCCATACCAGCCCATCGCCTCGCCGCGCCGCTCCTCATCCACGAGGTCGGCGACTTTTTCCGACGCCGCCGACAACACCGGCGCGCAGAGCAGGCCCGGAAGCAGGGACAACAACGCAAGGGTCCAGGTGTCCCCGGCGAAGCCCATCGGGATGGTCAGGGCCGCCATGCCAAGCAGGAGCAGGATGGGTGAGACGGGCCGGTGCATGGCACCATAGATGAGCCCGCCGACTACCGACGAGGCGCACCAGAAGAAGAAGACAATTCCGATCTGGCTCTCGTGCCCGCCGCGCTGCAACACCGCGACGATCCCGACGTCGGTGCCGCTCAGCACCATGCCGGATCCTGCGGCGACGGCGAACACGGCAGCTACCGCCGCAGTGAACCATGTGAAGTTCCTGGCCATTTTCCCCCGCAGCCCCGAAGGCTGCGAAGCCGTCGGTGCCATCTCTGAAGCTGCTTCCTGGAGATGGGCCGGCGCCGATGCCACCACTGCGGCTTCAGCCGCATGGAGCTCGTCCGCATCCCGGTCGGCCGTCTGGCCGGCATCCAGGACGCCCTCACTGCGGGTGGGCGGGTTGAACCACAGCAGGAAGAGCCCTGCGGCCGAAGTGCACACACCCACGATGGTCAGGCCGAGGACCGTGAAGCCGCTGGTAGCCACGACCGCGCCCACCGCGGGGCCGATCATGAAAACCACTTCGGTGCCAATGGAGTCCAAGGCATAGGCCGAACGCCGTTGCTCGCCGTCAACCAGCACACCGAGGGACTGCCGGATGACGCTGAAGATCGGCAGCGTCAGCAGGCCCCCGACGAAGACGAGCGGAAGGATCCATTCGTAGCTCGCATGCGGCACTACGGACCAAATCACCAACTCCGACACCACCGAAGGAATAAGCGCCTTGCGCAGGCCCACGGTGTCCACGCGCCGTCCGCGCCACGGCGCGCCAATGGCGATGCCGATGGTGAAAACCGCGGCGGCAGCGCCGGCGGCAGCATATCCCTTGCCCAAGGTCAGCACGATGTGCAAGGTGAGCAGGACCCCCGCTGCCGAGTGCGGTATGCGGGCCACCATGCCCACCAACAAGAGACGCCGCACGGACGTGATGGACAGCATCTCCCGGTAGAGAGAGAAATTCACGAGCTACATCCTCTGTTCTGCCGAGGGCAGGACAAGGACGTTCCCCCTGTGCCTTCGGCTACTGTGCCGCCCGCTGCAAGCTGACCTCGATCGAGTCAACCCGCTCGGCGAACAATTCGTTCTGCGCCCAACGCCCGTTCAGCCCGGAGACGAGATCCTGTACCGCGGCGGCGTCCAGGCCGTCTTCGAGGTACAGCACCACGCGCAATTCGGGCCCGGGTCCCCCGCCGGCCATGGCCGATCCGTCAGCCGTGCGCGAAGCCATTCCCGATCCCGGCCGCACCTCCAGGCGCCGCACGGCCGGGTACATCCCTGCCAAGGAATTGAGAGCAGACTCCAGTTCATCATCAAGGTACGACGGCGTCCAGTCGCGCTGCTGTGCCAGTGACCACATGGCAGGCCGGCGCACGACGAAGGTGACCTCCGAACCGGGATCCAGGACAAGCAGCTGGGCTCCCTCCGAGACTGCAGACAGCGCCGCCCGGGCCGCATAAACAGCGACGGGACGGGCCTGCGGATGCCAGGCTTCAAGGGCGGCAGCCGACGTGAACACAGGCATGGCCGTGCGGCCGTCCGGCGCCTTCAGGGTCACGAGCGCCATGTCGGCCTGCTTGTCCGCATGGAGTCCGTCCACGCCCTCGGCTTCCTCAGCGAGCTGGGCCACCACCGGGACAAACACCCTCGCCGTTGCCAAGGAAGCCACCACGCCCGCCTCGGTGCCGGTACCGGCGAGCAGGGCCGCGACGGCGGCGAGGTACCCGGCGTCGGCCGTTCCGTCGTCGTCCTCGAAATTATGGATCTTGGCGGCGTCGCTGCTCAGGTCGCGGCCGGCCCAGGGCTGGCCGGCAGAATCGCCTGCGCCCCCCGCACCTGCCAGGGCCGCCGCGATGTGCCCAGGCAACTGCCGTGGGGCCGGAGTCGAAGCCTTGTGGGCAGCCGGGGACTGTGGATCCTGCGACATCAGCGACGGCCGGCGACGTCCAGGGCTTCCGGGAGCGTGAAAGCACCGGCGTACAGCGCCTTGCCGACGATCGCTCCTTCGACCCCGAGCGGAACGAGTTCCCGCAGGACGCGCAAATCTTCGAGGCTGGAGATGCCGCCCGATGCAACGACAGGCTTGCCGGTCTTTTCGACCATCTGGCGCAACAGCTCGACGTTGGGCCCCTGCAGGGTTCCGTCCTTCGTGACGTCGGTGACCACGTAGCGGGCGCAGCCGGCGTCCTCAAGGCGGGCCAGAACCTCCCAGAGATCCCCGCCCTCCTTGGTCCAGCCCCGGCCCGCGAGCGTTGTGCCGCGGACGTCGAGCCCGACGGCGATCTTGTCACCGAAGCGGTCGATGGCCCGGCGGGTCCATTCCGGGTTCTCCAACGCGGCGGTACCCAGGTTCACGCGGGCGACGCCGAGCTCAAGCGCGCGCTCGAGGGATTCGTCGTCGCGCAATCCGCCGGACAGCTCCACCTTGACGTTCAGCTGCGAGACGACTTCGCTGATGAGGTCGGCGTTGTTGCCGCGGCCGAACGCTGCGTCCAGGTCCACCATGTGCACCCACTCGGCTCCGGCGTTCTGCCAGTTAAGTGCTGCTTCGAGCGGGGTGCCGTAACTGGTCTCGGAGCCGGCTTCTCCCTGAAGGAGACGGACGGCCTGGCCGTCCACGATGTCGACGGCGGGCAGGAGTTCCAGAACAGGCAGTTCGGAGGCGGTGGTCATTGAAGTCCTCGGTGTTGTGGGGACGGGCGTCAATTGCCCGGCAAGTTATTTGGCAGGCGCAGTTATTTGGCAGGCAGGGTGAAGAGGTAGGCGGCCAGCAATGCCAAGCCGGCAAGTACGTAGAACGAAATGGAGACCCAGGCGGGACGCTTCTGCTGGTGGAAGGAGATTCCTCCGCCAACCAGCAGCCCGGCGGTGCCCATGAAGATAACGGACCACATACTAGGCAGCGCCTCCGGCTTCGCTCGCCTGCGGCTGGGGTTTTGCCTGCGGTCGCAAGCCCTCAACCCAGTTTCGCAGGAGCCGCGCTCCGGCGTCGCCCGACTTCTCGGGGTGGAATTGCGTGGCGCACAACGGTCCGTTTTCCACGGCGGCAATGAAGGGGGCGCCGTGTTCGGACCAGGTCACCTTCGGCGGAGCCATGCGGGGCTGGACGACGTCGAATTCCCACTTCTGCACGCCGTACGAGTGCACGAAATAGAAGCGTTCGTGCTCGACGCCGGCGAACAGCTTTGAGCCTTCCGGCACGTCCACGGTGTTCCAGCCCATGTGCGGGACAACGGGCGCGGGAAGGAGCTCCACCTTGCCCGGCCACTCGCCCATCCCTTCGGCCTCGGTTCCGTGCTCCACTCCGGCCTCGAACAGCACCTGGAGCCCGACACAAATACCCAGGACGGGCCTGCCCCCGGCAACACGACGGCCGATCATCCGGATGGCGTCGACTGCCTTGAGTTCGCGCATCACTGTTTCGAAGGCGCCGACGCCGGGCACCAGGAGCCCATCGGCGTTCAGGACATCTTCTGGCTTGGCGCTTAATGTGACTGCCGCGCCGGCACGCTCAAGCGCCCGGACCGCCGAGCGGACATTGCCCGAGCCATAGTCAAGGACGGTCACGGTCGGCTTTCCCTCAGGCGAGACGATGCGGCCGGCAGCGTTCGGATCCACCACCGCGCCATCCTTGAGGATGTGCGTACTCACAAGGCACCCTTGGTGGACGGAATGCCTTCGACGCGGGGATCCGACTCAACGGCGGAACGCAGTGCACGGGCGAATGCCTTGAACTGTGCCTCCACGATGTGGTGCGGATCCCGGCCAGCCAGGACATTCATGTGGAGGCAGATGCCGGCGTGCAGGGTGATGGCCTCAAAGACGTGACGGGTCAGCGAACCGGTGAAGTGTCCACCGATCAGGTGGTATTCCTGGCCGGCGGGCTCACCGCCGTGAACCAGATAGGGGCGTCCGGAGACGTCGACGACGGCGTGGGCCAACGCTTCATCCAACGGAACTGTGGCCTCGCCGAAGCGACGGATGCCCGCTTTGTTACCCAGGGCGGTGCGCAAGACCTCGCCGAAGGTGATGGCCACGTCCTCCACGGTGTGGTGGGCGTCGATGTGGGTGTCCCCCGTCGCCTTGACGGTCATGTCGATGAGCGAATGCTTGCAGAGCGCCGTCAGCATGTGGTCATAGAACGGCACCGAGGTGCTGATATCCGAGACTCCCGTGCCGTCGAGGTTGATTTCAACCAGGACGGAGGACTCGCTTGTGGTGCGTTCCATGCGTGCTGTCCGGGCGGCCGCCGTGCTGGCGCCGTTTTCGCTCATTGATATGTCCTTAGGAGGAAGGAGTGGTGGGGCTTGTCCAAGTCTAGGCCGGTGTGGAGGCCTGGCCGTCCAGCAAGGCTTCAAGCGCCTCAAGGAAGGCCGTGGTCTCCGGCTCCGTGCCGGCCGTGACCCGGAGGTGGCCTGGTATGCCGACGTCGCGGATCAGGACTCCGCGCTCCAGCAGGCCTTGCCACAGGGCGTGGGGGTTGTCGATTCCGCCGAAGAACACATAGTTCGAATCCGAGGCGGCCGGCTTGAAGCCCATCCGGGTCAACTCGCTGACAATGCGATCTCGTTGGACCTTGATGTCTTCGACGTCGGCCATGAGGGCTTCGCGGTGCCGGAGGGCCGCCAGCGCGGTTGCCTGCGTGATGGCGGAGAGGTGGTACGGAAGGCGGACCAAGCGGATCGCATCGGCGACCTCGGGGGCAGCTGCCATGTAGCCGATGCGTGCACCGGCAAGGGCGAACGCCTTGCTCATGGTGCGGGAGACAATAAGGCGCTCCCGGCCGGGGAGGAGCGTCAATGCGCTTGGCGTGTTGTCGTGGGCGAACTCGTGGTAGGCCTCGTCCACGATCACCATTGTCTGGCTCGCCTCGCCGGCTTTGTATACGGCTTCGACAACGTCGAGGCCGAGTCCGGTGCCGGTGGGGTTGTTCGGAGAGCAGAGGAACACGACATTCGGCTTGAGCTCGCGGACCTGCGCGGCGGCCGAGGTTGCATCGAGTCCATAGTCTTCAGCGCGGACTCCCGCGATGTACGCGGTGTCGGTTCCGCTGGCCAGCAGGGGGTACATGGAGTACGTGGGCGGGAAACCGAGCGCGGTCCGGCCGGGGCCACCGAAAGCCTGGAGGATCTGCTGCAACACTTCATTGGAGCCGTTGGCTGCCCAGATGTTCTCGGCCGCAAGGTCGTGGCCGAGGTATTCCGCGAGGGCCTCGCGCAGTTCGGTGAACTCGCGATCCGGATAGCGGTTCAGTCCGACGGCGGCCGCCGCGACAGCTTCGGTGATGGCCGCCTGGACATCAGCTGGTACGCCATGAGTGTTTTCGTTGACGTTGAGCAAAATCGGAACATCAAGCTGCGGCGCGCCATACGGGCTCAGGCCGCGGAGGTTGGTCCGGAGGGGAAGTCGGTCAAGTCGTTCAAGCTGCTCACTCACCATGACAGTTTAAGGTGCAGCGGCGGATGCCCTGAAACTGTGACGGCCCGGGGACCGTTCCAGGCACATGCAACCCGGTCAACGTTGCTGCTAAGTGGCAGGAATGAACAGTTGCTGGCCTGGCACGATGTGGCCGTCCTGGAGGTTGTTCAGCTGGATAATCTCGGCCACAACGTCGCGCGGATCCCGGGACGGTGCGGCAATTCCCGCAATCCCCCACAAAGACTGGCCCACTTGTACCGTGACGCTCGTACTGGAGGTGGGCTGCAGCTCCGCGGTGGAATCAGCAGCCTTGGCCGGCGAATTCAGGAATCCCGCCAGGCTCAGCAGGGCTGCAACCAGGAGCATTGCCGGGAAGCCGAAGAAGACCATGCGGCCCCGGCGGGTCAGGCGGAGCCGGCCACGTGCCGCATTGCGGCCGGGCGTGTGGGTGATGGTGATTGCGGACATGAGCTGAGCCCTTCTGAACAATGCCGCGTCCCGGAATCCCTGGTTGCGGCTGCCAATTCTTGCCTTCAGTCAGTGCTTGCAGGACGGTTGTTCGTTGTTGTCTTCGAACGATTCGAACGAACAACCGGAGCCTGCATCACTTTTATAGAACACATATTCGAACTTTGCTACGACATTTTTAGCACTTATCAACGAACGATGTCGAGACTCGCTAGAACAAATGTTTGATAAACGCCTGCGCCTGCCCTACGTTTGAGTGAAGGAACGAGCACTGAATCAGTGCAACAGGAGGGTCTGACATTTCAGGCCGCTAGTCCCGGCAAGCGCCTCAGGGCCGCACGGGTGGAACGGAAGGGCGTTGGCGAACATGGCAGCGAAAGCCACTGGCAGCGGGTCGGCCTCGGCGCGGAGCCAGCAGCCGCAAAAGGCCCCCAAGAGCCTGACCGTCCGCCAGAAGAAAATCCTGGAGACCATCCAACGTTCAGTGAACGATCACGGTTATCCGCCGTCGATGCGCGAGATCGGGGACACCGTTGGCTTGGCCAGCTTGTCCAGCGTCACGCACCAGTTGTCACAGCTCGAGAAGCTCGGCTATCTTCGCCGCGATCCCAAGCGCCCTCGCGCAATGGAAGTCCTCATGCCGTTGACCCTTGACGGCGGCTCCGTCATCCCCGGCGTTGAAGCGCCGGCGAAACTCCGTAGCGCCGGCGGCCTGGCCGTCACCGAGCTCGCGAGTGCCAGTGACACGGCCATGGTTCCCCTTGTAGGGCGCATTGCCGCCGGTGGACCCATCCTGGCGGACCAGACCGTTGAAGACGTCCTGCCGCTGCCCCGGCAGTTGGTAGGACATGGCGAGCTCTTCATGCTGAAGGTCGCCGGAGATTCCATGATCGACGCCGCTATCTGCGATGGAGACTGGGTGGTGGTACGGCGGCAGAACGACGCACTCAACGGCGACATCGTGGCCGCACTCCTGGACGACGAAGCCACCGTCAAGACCTTCCGGCAGCGCGACGGCCACACGTGGCTGCTCCCCCAGAACACGCAGTACGAGCCTATCCTGGGCGACCATGCCACCATCATGGGCAAAGTCGTCTCGGTCCTGCGCTCGCTTTAGTCCTTGGTAGCTTTGACGGCACGGTAGCTTTGACGGCACTGGGCCCGTGGCCTGCCGCCTCTCCGCCGGTGGTAGTAGTCAGGTATTCTGCTGCCAGTGATACTTCATCTTTCTCTGTGACCCACAGGCCTCTCAGCGATTCCAGGCCGCTCCTTAGCGAGCAGTGTTTCCGTGCGCCCGCGAGGGGAACTCCATATGGACTTCCCCTGCTCACCGGCCCACACCGAACTCACTCCTGGAAGATCACATGCAAACAACGTCAGCGAACCATACCGAACCCTCATCACCTTCCCTCGACCGGCAATCCCTGCGCCCTGACTGCGGAAACTGCTTTGCCCTCTGCTGCACAGCGTTCGGGTTCTCCCGCTCTGCAGATTTCGCACTCGACAAACCCGCAGGCTCTCCGTGCCAAAACCTTGCAGCTGACTTCTCCTGCACAATCCACGACAGCCTGCGCCCAAGAGGCTTTCGTGGCTGCACGGTCTTTGACTGCTTCGGGGCCGGCCAGAACGTATCGCAAGGGTTCTTCGCCGGAAAGAGCTGGCTTGCGTACCCTGATATAAAAGACGAGATGTTTTCGGCATTCAAAGCCGCCAGACGGCTACATGAGATGCTTTGGTACCTGGCTGACGCACAGGCACGAACTTTCGATCCCGACTCCTCAC
This sequence comes from Arthrobacter sp. efr-133-R2A-120, assembly GCF_030209835.1. Lineage (GTDB taxonomy): Bacteria > Actinomycetota > Actinomycetes > Actinomycetales > Micrococcaceae > Arthrobacter. The sequence goes on from NZ_JARVRF010000029.1 coordinate 46,428, forward strand.
ATCGTGCGATACAGCTCCGGAACACGATCGAACAGGCAGTCGGCGGCGAGCTGCCGGACCTGCTTTCACTGGACATTCAAGAACTTCACTCCCAGGTGAGGTCAACGCTCATGGAAGTCAGCGAAGAAGTACGGGCCTCCTACTTCGCCACCGGAGGCGATCATCTTGATTCCGCGCTGAAGCCGGGAGCTGATCTGATGGGCAAAAATCTCAGGTCCCGCCGGTTATGCGGGGCAAACCTCAGAGGGGCCTACCTGATTGCCGCGGATCTGCGGGACAGTGACTTATCGGGGGCCGATCTGCTCGGCGCAGACCTCAGGGATGCATGGCTTGAACGCACTGATCTATCCAAGGCAATGTATCTAACCCAGCCGCAGCTCAACGCCGCCAGAGGCAGTCGCGCAACTCTGCTGCCCTCGGATCTGGAAGTGCCCTCGCACTGGCACGACGGATGACCACCACTGGGGCTTGTTTCCAACTCCGGGCCAACCGGCTCCGGGGTCGGAAACAAGCGCCGGATTCGCGGGCCTGAGGCCGCTGCTTGCTGATGCGGTCTCTTCAAGCCGACTCGGCGTAAAGCCGTTCGAGCGCACCGCGCACTACTGAACGGTCCGTGGTGGGCCAGAAGGGCGGCAACGCTGCCCGGAGGAAGTTGCCGTAGCGCTCGGTCGAAAGCCGTGAATCCAGTACTGCCACCACGCCCTTGTCCCCCGTTGAGCGGATGAGGCGGCCCGCCCCTTGTGCCAGCCGGATAGCCGCGTGCGTGGCAGACACGGCCATGAAACCATTGCCTCCGGCCTGCGCCACCGCGCGGGACCGTGCCGTCATCAGGGGATCGTCCGGACGAGGGAACGGGATCCGGTCAATCACTACCAGCCGGCATGAGCCGCCTGGAACGTCAACGCCTTGCCAGAGGGACATCGTGCCGAACAGGCACGTGTCTTCCTCCTCGGCAAACTGCCTGACCAACGCGGCCATGGTCGATTCGCCTTGGCACAGGATGTCCACGTCCAGGCGCGACCGCATCGCTTCCGCGGCGTCCTCGGCTGCACGTCGGGACGAGAAGAGGCACAAAGCCCCGCCGTGCGAGGCCCTGATGAGCTCTTCAAGTTCGTCAAGCGCTTCGGGCGAAGTGCCGCGCCCCGGCTTGGGCAGGTGCTTGGCGACGTACAGCATGCCCTGCTTCGGGTAGTCGAAGGGCGAGCCTACATCCACGCCCGTCCAGCTGGGGGCGCCCTGGCCAGTCAGGCCCAGCCCCCCGGCGGTGGCCTCGAATGCGGAGCCGATAGCCAAAGTGGCAGAGGTCAAGACCACGGTGTGGCCCGCGAAGAGCCCTTCCCGGAGGCGTCCGGCAACGCTGAGCGGCGCGATGTTGATGAGCGCGGGCGAGTCCTCGTCGGGCGCGGTGTAGCCCTGCTGCGGATCGAAGGTACTGTTCCGGGAGAGCCAGACGACTTCCCTGTTTTCCCGGGCGGAGAGCAGCCGTTCGCACAGCTCGAGGATCAGCATCAGCCGTGAGCGCGCGAGCTGGCGTCCGCCGTCGACCGCGTTGGAGGAATCCCCCTTCGAATCGGAAAGGGCCGCACGGCAGGCTTCCCGGAGCTGGTCCACGCAATCAAGTTGTTCGTCATTGAGCCCGTTGGGCAGGAGGCCTGACGGTGCACCGATGATCGCGAGTTCCAAGCGGTCCGCGGCCGCGTTCAGCGCGTCCACGGTGATGGCCGTGTGTTTGCGGGCGCTCGAGGCTGCGGCGTGGATCATCGCCACGGACAGCTGCCCGGACACGGCACCCGTCACGCGGTCCTGGAGTTCGTGGGCCTCATCCACCACGACAACGTCGTATTCGGGCAGCACGGCCAGGCCTTCGAAGGCGCTGACGGCAAGCATCGCGTGGTTGGTGACCACGACGTCGGACTCCGCGGCACGGTGGCGCGCGAGCTCGCTGAAGCACTCCTCCGCCATCGGACACTTCTGGGCCCCGAGGCACTCCATTGACGTGACGGATACCTGGCGCCAGGCCCGGTCCGTAACGCCCGGCATGAGTTCGTCCCGGTCCCCCGTCGTGGTCTTCCCGGCCCACTCGCGCAGCCGCAGGACTTCCTTGCCGAGCTGCGAGGCAGGCCCGCCGATGGCTGCGGCGAGGTGCGGAACGCTGGTGTCCTCGCCGAGGGAGAACAACTGCCCCTCGGCAGGCTCCTCGCTGGGGAAACCGCCCTCCAGCTTGTGCCGGCACACATAGTTGGCCCGGCCCTTGACCAGGGCGATGCTGACCGGGCGCTCCAGCTCCGGATTGATGGTTTCCAGGAGCCTGGGCAAGTCCCGGCCCACGATCTGCGTCTGCAGGGCGAGGGTGGCCGTGGACACGAGGGTGGGCTTGTTGCTCTCCATTGCGTGCGCAATCAGCGGAATCAAGTACGCGAGGGACTTGCCCGTGCCCGTGCCCGCCTGAACCAGGAGGTGTTCGCCGGTCTCGATCGCCCGCGCCACCTGCCTTGCCATCTGGTGTTGGCCCGTGCGGTTTTGCCCGCCCATACCGGCAACGGCTTTGTCCAGGAGTTCGAGGGCGGTCCGTTCCCCCACGGTTTCGCCGCGCTCCCCCGCCTCTGGATCAACCATTGCTGACGAACGACTCCAACTCGGCTGCCAGGTTCTCGTGGACCATGGCCACCACGCGGGTGCCTTCCTCCTCATGCTCAAGGCTGAGGATTTCGGCGTCGGTGTTGTGCAGTTTGTTGATGAGCTCGCCCCGGTTGTACGGAATCAGAACCTCAAGGCGCACGCCGGGACGCGGAATAGCCTCGCTGATGGCTCCAAGGAGTTCGGCAATGCCCTGCCCTGTGCGCGTGGACACGACGACGTGGCGGGGCTCTTTCTGCTTGAGCCGCTCAATGACAAACGGATCCGCGGCGTCCGCCTTGTTCAGGACAATGATTTCCGGGATCTTGCGGGCATCCACTTCGCTGAACACCGTGCGGACGGCCGCGATCTGGCCTTCCGGATCGGGATGCGAAACGTCCACCACGTGGAGGATCAGATCGGCGTCGGCCACCTCTTCCAGCGTGGAGCGGAAAGCCTCCACGAGCTGGGTGGGCAGCGAACGCACGAAGCCGACGGTGTCCGAGAGCGTGTAGCCGATCCCGTCGGGGGTCTGGGCCTTGCGCACCGTGGGATCCAAGGTGGCGAACAACGCGTTCTCCACGAGGACACCGGCATCCGTCAGGCGGTTGAGCAGCGACGACTTTCCGGCGTTCGTGTAACCGGCGATAGCAACCGAAGGAACGGCATTACGACGGCGGTTGGCCCGCTTGGTCTCGCGCGATGGCTTCATCGCGGCGATTTCGCGCCGTAGCTTGGCCATGCGGGTGCGGATTCGACGGCGGTCCAGTTCGATCTTGGTTTCACCAGGACCACGGGAACCCATGCCGGCACCGGCACCACCCACCTGGCCACCGGCCTGGCGGGACATGGAATCGCCCCAGCCACGCAGGCGCGGCAACAGGTATTCGAGCTGTGCCAGCTCAACCTGGGCCTTGCCCTCCCGGCTCTTGGCGTGCTGCGCGAAGATGTCGAGGATCAATGTGGTGCGGTCCACCACCTTGACCTTGACGATGTCCTCAAGGCCGCGCCGCTGGGACGGCGCCAGTTCGGCGTCGACCACCACGGTGTCCGCGCCGGTGGACATCACGATGTCCTTGAGCTCCATGGCTTTGCCCGAGCCAAGGAACGTGCCGGGGTCCGGCTTCATGCGGCGCTGGACAATGCCATCCAGGACTTCCGAGCCGGCCGTTTCGGCCAGGGCGGCAAGTTCCCGCAGGGAATTCTCGGCGTCGGCCAAGGTGCCTTCGGTCCAGAGGCCTGCCAGCACCACGCGCTCAAGGCGCAACTGCCGGTATTCGACCTCGGTGACATCTTCAAGTTCCGTGGACAGGCCCGCAGTACGGCGCAAGGCCCGGCGCTCGGCCAGATCCTCTTGATCGCCGTCGTAGATGCTGTGTTCTTCGTCCAGGCGGGAGATCGCCTGGGCCTTGCCAAACACGCCCCTCGGTTCGTCGCGGTCCTGAACTATGGCAGGTGCGTCCTTGGAGAGAATCCGGTCGATGACAGCCTGGATTTCTTCAGGACTCATGTCCTGGGCGTCGGAATCGGGTCCGGTGTTCTTCTGCGTGGTCATGGTCTCCTTTAGGGGGTTCGGCACTTCCAGAATAGTGCCGTTTCGTCTCTTGTGGCGCGGAATTCGCGCAGGGCTGATGCCTGGCAAGGCTCTGCTGACTGTCTGGGGTCTCCATCCGGGACGGGCTGCGCGGATTGCGTGCACAGATCCCGGGATGGGGAGGGGACGATCTGCTGAGTGTCCAGGCGTCACGAAGCAACGACTGGAACGGACATGCCAAGGCGGAATGGCGCTGCACATGAGGCAGGCCTACGTCGCGGGCGGTGCCAGCTACTCAAAGATCAAGAACATGCGCATCAGACTATCAGACCCCGTCAAGTTCAGCCTTGCCCACCCGCGGTTTCCCTTGCCCGCTGCTGGCCACTAATCTGGCAAGCTATGGAGTCTGCTCACTATTTCAGCGCACAGCCCGCGGGGCCGTTCACCCGCAAGCCCCTCACGGTGGAACTGGCCGGCGCGACCCGCCGGCTCCAGACCTCGGGCGGCATCTTCAGCCCCGACGGGATCGACAAGGGAACCGCAATCCTTCTCTCCGAGGTTCCACCGCCGGCGCCGCAGGGAAACCTGCTGGACATCGGCTGCGGCTGGGGTCCCATTGCGTTGACCATGGGGCTCATGGCTCCGCACGCACGCGTCTACGCCGTGGATGTCAACGAGCGCTGCGTCACCTTGACGAACGAGAACGCGGCCCTGCTGGAGCTCGGGAACGTCACCGCGAGCCTGCCCGACGACGTCGACCCGGCCGTGACGTTCGACACCATCTGGTCCAACCCGCCCATCCGCATCGGCAAGGATGGACTCCACGAGCTGCTGCTCACATGGCTGCCACGGCTTGCCCCAGGCGGAAACGCGTGGCTCGTGGTGCAGAAAAACCTCGGAGCGGACTCGCTTCAGCGCTGGCTGGCCGAGACCCTCGACGATTCCTTCTCGGTGTCCCGGGAGAGCACGTCGAAATCGTTCCGCATCCTGCGGATCAGGAAAGCGTCCCGCTAGCGACAATCACGGCGGGCCCGCTGAGCTCAACGTGTTCGCGGCCGCTTTCTCCAGGGAAGAACCGCACGCCGACGACGCCGCCCGGCACTTTGACGCGCCACGTGTCGGGTGCGCCTTCGCCGGCCCAGTGGCGGATCGCGACGGCGGCCGCGCAGGCGCCGGTGCCGCACGATTGGGTCTCACCGACGCCGCGTTCGTGGACGCGCATCGTGATGTTTCCGACGCCTTCGTGGACGAGGGGCTCCGCGGGAACCACGAATTCGACGTTGGTGCCATTGGCTGGCTTGGGATCGACGACGGGCGCCTTGAAGAGCTGCGTGGATTTGAGCTCTGAAAGCTCGGCCAATGCCACCACAGTGTGCGGATTGCCCATGCTGACAGAAAGGGCTGGGCGGGCGACTTCCAGTCCGTCGGCGCTGACGAGGGAGTCCATTGCTTTACTGGTGGCATCCTTGGGGAAAATGAACTCCCACGGACCCATGTCCACCGCATATCCCTCAGAGGTCCGGACGATCTTCTTAATACCGCCGCGCGTCCCGATGGTCAGGGATTCACCGGCGTTTAGCGTGACAAGACCCTGCTCGATGAGGAATTGGACGAAGACGCGGACACCGTTGCCGCACATCTCGGACAGCGAGCCGTCGCCGTTCCGGTAGTCCATGAACCACTCGGCATCGGAATCTGCTTCGAGCAGCTGGACGCCTTCGGGCAGGAACCGTGAAGGGACGGCTCGGATGAGCCCGTCCCCGCCGACGCCCAGGTGGCGGTCACAGAGGGCTGCCACCTGCTCCGGAGAGATCTGGTGCGCGTCTTCGGGGTCCGCAATGAGGACGAAGTCGTTGCCCGTTCCATGCCCCTTGGAAAAGGCCAATCCGTGAAGACCGGAGGCGGGCACGGAACCGCCGGCAGCGGTAGGCTGCGGGGCGGAAAATGCAAGGGTTTCATCCATGGCTCAAGGCTACCTGTACTAAGGGTTGCGCCTAAATCACCGACGCCGGGCTCGCGCAGATTTCTACTGCTTTGGCCACCAAATCCGGATCCTGCCAGTCAAGCCAGTGGATTCGAGGGTCGGCCCGGAACCAGGTGAGCTGGCGCCGGGCGAATTGCCGGGTGGCCACGATGGTTTCTTCGGCCGCGGTAGCCGTGTCGGATTCGCCATCGAGGACCCTAAGGAACTGGGCGTATCCGAGAGCCCGCGATGCCGTCTTGCCTTGTCGCAGTCCGGCGGCGTCCAATCGGGCGACCTCTTCAAGAAGTCCCGCGTCCACCATCCCCAGAACGCGCTCGGCCAAACGCTCGCGGAGTACTCCACGGTCGACGTCGAGCCCTATCTGCACGGCCGGCTGGAAGTACTCGCGCTGCGGCATGAAGGAGCTGAACGGGCGGCCGGTGAGCTCGAAAACCTCCAGCGCGCGGATGACGCGGCGGGCGTCGCCGAGCCTGGCCGCCGAAACGGGGTCGACATGTTGGAGTCGTTCCTGGAGGGCTGGAAGACCGGATGTTTCGTGCTCCTCCTCCAGCCGCCGCCGTACGTCGGAGTCCGTGCCAGGAAACTCCAGGACATCCAACGCTGCCCGAACGTAGAGGCCGGAGCCGCCCACCAGGATGGCACGCTTCCCGCGGCTATGGATATCACGGATGGCGGCCCGGCAGTCGGCCTGGAAAGCGGAGACGCTGGCTTCCTCGGTGACATCCATCGTGTCGAGGAGGTGGTGGGGTACTCCCCTGCGTTCGGCGACGCTGATCTTGGCCGTGCCGATGTCCATGCCCCGGTAGAACTGCATGGCATCGGCGTTGATGACCTCGCCGTCGAGCGCAAGGGCGAGGGCGACGCCGAGATCGGACTTGCCGGACCCTGTGGGCCCGACGACGGCGATCACGGGTGGCTTCGGATCAGCTGATCCGGCCGGTGGTGCTGCAGCCATGTCGGGCTAGCCGCGTCGCACGGGGAGCGACGGCATGCCGAGGGAGACGGCCTTCAGGCCGCCGGACCCGGTCCCTGCGGCAGTCGGTGCCGGAGCGCCGCAGGAATCGGCCTGCGAGCGGTCCCACGCGTCGCCGGCACGGGAGCGCCTCAGGCTGTAGTCCGCCGTCGTCGCCGGATCTGAAACGAGGTGGAAGGCAGCTGCCTCGGTGATCGTCACGGTGACGAAGTCCCCGGGGCGTGGGGTCTCAGCGCCTTCGGGCACGGAGAAGTGGACCAGCCGCTGGTCCTGGGAGCGACCGGACAAGCGATGCGTTTCCTCGGCCTTGCGGCCGGACTGCGCCGTGACAAGGAGTTCAACCCGGCGTCCGAGCTGTTTCGCGTTCTCCTCGGCCGCGATGCGGTCCTGGAGGGCGGTCAGCCGCTCGTAGCGTTCCTGGACAACGGCCTTGGGCAGCTGGTCCGGAAGGTCCGCGGCCGGGGTGCCCGGGCGCTTGGAGTACTGGAAAGTGAAGGCTGAGGCGAAGCGTGACTTCTCGACGACGTCGAGCGTGGCTTGGAAGTCCTCTTCCGTCTCGCCGGGGAAGCCCACGATGATATCGGTGGTAATCGCGGCGTGGGGAATCTTGTCACGGACCTTGTCCAGGATCCCCAGGAACTTGGTAGAGCGGTAGGAGCGGCGCATTTCCTTGAGGACCTTGTCCGAGCCGGACTGGAGAGGCATGTGCAACTGCGGCATGACATTGGCGGTCTCGGCCATCGCGTCGATGACGTCGTCGGTGAAGGCAGCCGGGTGCGGGCTCGTGAAGCGGACCCGCTCGAGGCCGTCAATGTCACCGCAGGCGCGCAGCAGCTTGGAGAAGGCCATACGGTCCCCGAATTCGACGCCGTAGGAATTCACGTTCTGGCCGAGCAGGGTGACCTCGACTGCGCCGTCGTCCACCAACGCTTGGATTTCGGCAAGGATCTCGCCGGGACGGCGGTCCTTCTCCTTGCCGCGGAGCGACGGCACAATGCAGAAGGTGCAGGTGTTGTTGCACCCGACGGAGATGGAGACCCAGCCCGAGTACACGGAGTCACGCTTGGTGGGCAAAGTAGACGGGAAGACGTCCAGCGACTCCAGGATTTCAAGCTGCGCCTCGTTGTTGTGGCGGGCCCTGTCCAGCAACGCCGGCAGCGCACCCACATTGTGGGTCCCGAACACGGCATCCACCCACGGGGCCTTGCGCACGATGGTTTCGCGGTCCTTCTGCGCCAGGCACCCGCCCACGGCTATCTGCATGCCCGGATGGGCGGCCTTGACCTGCTTGAGTTCCCCGAGGTTGCCGTAAAGCTTGTTGTCGGCGTTCTCACGGACGGCGCAAGTGTTGAAGACCACGACGTCGGCGACACCGCCGTCGAAGGGCACATATCCTGCATCCTCCAGGAGTCCTGCCATGCGCTCGGAGTCATGGACATTCATCTGGCAACCGAAGGTGCGGACCTGGTAGGTGCGCTTCGCCCCGAACTCGGGTGCCGGATCGATGACAGGGGCCGGAGTGGGCTGCTGGATGGAGGCTGGTGCTGGTGCTGCGGAAGGGGAACTCACCAATCTAGGGTAGCCCCTCGGACTAGTACCAGTTGAAGCCCATCTCATGCTGCCAAGCGTTGCAGGGGGAACCGTAACGGTCGCGGATATAGCCGAGGCCCCAATCGATCTGGGTCCGGTAGTTGCTGAGCCAGTCGCTGCCTGCCGAATAGTACTTGTCCGGCGGCAGCGCCTGCGCAACGCCGTAGGCACCGCTGCTGGGATTGGTGGCATCCGTCATCCAGCTTGATTCCTGGGTCCACAGCAGGGACAAGCACTGCATTTGGTCCTGGCCCCAGCCGTAGGCGCCGAGGCGGGATGACGCATATTGTCGTGCACCTGCGGGGTCGTTCACGACGTTACCCCCGCCGCCTCCCCCGCCTCCGAAGCCGCCGCCACCGCCGCTGCTGATCGGCGGCTGGACGACTGGCTGGTTACTGGCAGCTGCCGCCGCGGCGGCCGCCGCAGCGGCTTCCGCTTGGCGCTGCGCCGCTTCCCTCTTGGCTTCCTGGGCGGCCTGATAGGCGGCAAGCGCCACTTGGCCTTCTTGGTATTTCTGCGCAACTGCGGCAGAAGTGGACGTCAAGGACGCGAGCTGGGCGACCATGGTCTTTCGCTGGCCGTCCGTGGCGGCAACGCTGTCTTCGGCAGCACGCCTGGCAGATTCTGCGGCCTGCGCCTTTGCCGCGGCGTCGCTGTCCAATTGGGCCAGGACGTCGCGGGCAGCTTGTTCCTGGGCGGTCGCGGCAGCGGATGCCTGGGACGCGCTCAGGGCATCATCGTGGAGCTTCGCAGTACGATCCAGAACCCTGTTCAGCAAGGCGAAATTCTGAATGTTGTCTGGTGCGATGGCGGCGTTCGCGAGGGACCACGGCCCGGGATCGAAGCCGCCCGACTCGTATGCCTTGACCACCAGGGAGGAAGTGGCCTTCCTCAATGAATCGGCTTTTGCCTTGGCCTGTCGGGACGCCTCAGCCAGTTTCTGGGTGACTGCCTGCTGATGCTGCAGCGCGTCATGGGCCTTCGCGTACTCGGTTCCCGCTTTGATGGCTGCCGCGCCGAGTTCTCCGGACTTCTGCTGGAGGCCGGCCAATAACTGGTTGATACGGTCCACTTCGGCGCTTGCGGCAGCTTCGTTCCCCTGGGCCTGCTGTACCTCTGCCCAACTGGGATAGCCCGACGGCGGCGCATCATCGTCTGCGGAGGCCGGGCCTGCCTGGAGAAGCGACGCGACGAGCAAGGGAACAATGATTGCCGAAAGCCGTAACGACAACGGATGCATTGGATCTGACCTGCTTCCCGACTCGGAACACTAGTCAAGAACCTTAGCCGACGACCATCAAGAAGCCACCCAACCCCGCTGCCCGGGGCAATACTCACAGGCAGCTCTCAGTTTCCCAGGCAGCGCAGCTTAGCCGAAGTCGTCCGGGTCCGGACCACCGAGTGACCCGATACTGTGTGACTCCGGCCCGGTACGGTAGGACTCCGGTTCCCCCGCCAAGGCTTCGTCCAGGACCTCGCCAACAATCCGGAACGCCGCCGATGGCTGGTAGCCCTTGCGGGCAAGCATCGACGCGAGCCGCCGGGTTTGCTTGTCCCGCTCAGTCCTGTCGGAAAGGTCCGTGCCGGACCTCAAACGGCGCGCGACCAGGTCCCTGGCCGCACTCAGCTCGTCCTCATCGCTCACTTGCGCCAGTGCCTGCTCTGCGGTTTCGGTGTCGATGCCTTTGTCCGCCAATTCGCGCCTCAACGCACCCCGGGCGAGTTTCCTCGACTGGGAACGGCTGCGAACCCACATCTCGGCGAAGTCGGCGTCATCAATGAGCCGGACTTCCTCGAAGCGGTCCAACACTGCTTCGGCCACATCTTCCGGCACATTCCGCTCAGCCAGTTTGCGTGCAAGCTGAAGCCTGCTCTTGGGCGAGTTGGTCAGTTGGCGCAAAACAATGGCCCGGGCTACCAATTCCGGATTGGCCTCGGGGTCCGCCGCCACGGACGAATCCGCAGACGGACCCCACGACCGGGAAGAACTTGAGGAACGGGAGCGGCCCTGGCGCTTAGCCGTCAACGGCCTTCAGCTTCGGAGATTTTTCGGCTTCGACAGGCTTGACTACTCCGACGCCAAGCTTCTCCTTGATGAGCCGCTCGAGGTCTGCCGCCAGCTCCGGGTTGTCCCGCAGGAAGCGGCGGGAATTCTCCATACCCTGCCCCAGCTGGTCGCCGTCATAGGTGAACCATGAACCGGACTTCTTGATGATGCCGTGCTCGACGCCCATGTCGATGATGCCGCCCTCACGGGAAATGCCCTGGCCGTAGATGATGTCGAACTCGGCAATCTTGAAGGGCGGAGCCATCTTGTTCTTGACGATCTTGGCCTTGGTGCGGTTACCTACCGAATCCGCACCTTCCTTCAGCGTCTGGATGCGGCGGACGTCGATGCGAATGGAAGCGTAGAACTTCAGGGCCTTACCACCGGTAGTGGTCTCGGGAGAACCGAAGAAAACGCCGATCTTCTCACGGAGCTGGTTGATGAAGATAGCGGTCGTCTTGGTCTGGCTCAGCCGGCCGGTGATCTTGCGCAGGGCCTGGCTCATGAGGCGGGCCTGGAGGCCGACGTGGGAGTCGCCCATTTCGCCTTCGATTTCGGCACGCGGAACCAAGGCGGCGACGGAGTCAATCACGACGATATCCAAGGAGCCGGAGCCGATCAGCATATCCATGATTTCCAAGGCCTGCTCACCTGTATCCGGCTGCGAAACCAACAGCGCGTCGGTGTCGACTCCCAGTTTCGCCGCGTACTCGGGATCGAGGGCGTGCTCGGCGTCGATGAAGGCAGCGATGCCGCCCTGGCGCTGGGCATTGGCTACAGCATGCAATGCCACCGTGGTCTTACCCGAGGATTCCGGGCCGTAGATTTCCACGATACGACCGCGCGGCAGGCCGCCAATACCAAGGGCGACGTCCAGGGCAATGGAACCGGTGGGAATGACTTCGATAGGCGCACGGATGTCGTCACCCAAGCGCATGATGGAGCCCTTGCCGAATTGCTTGTCGATCTGGGCAAGCGCCGCCTCGAGCGCCTTCTCACGATCCTGGTTTGCCGCCATGGTTCACACCTCTGATGCTTTCTCGCTGTGGACTGGCCTGATCGGCCGTTTTCCTGTCTCATCCGACGCTAGTACGAGCCGCTGACAATTTTGTGTGCGACTTCGCCTATGTGGACAACTACGGGCTTCGAATGACACGGAAACCGCTCCGCCAGGATCAATTTTCCTCTGATAGGAGCATAGCCTCATCCGAACAGATATTCGAACAAATTTGCGGGCGTGTCCGCCATGAACTGGAACTCAGAACGTGCTGGAACCCTTGTCGGCAGGCTTGATGTCCCTGCCGAGCCGTCGCTCCGGAGGAACGTCCTGGACATCGCACAGGGCAAGCCAGACGTCGCGGGGGCTGTAGCCCGCTGCCAAGGCTTCGTTTGCCGTACGGCCGCCGACGCCGGCCAATACAAGGGAGCTGCTGAGGACCCTGGAGTAGCCAGCCCCGAATTCATCGTCCATCAGCCGCCAGAAGTCACTGATACGCACCAATAGAGTCTCTCACGGGAGCGGACTCTAGAATGGTTGTCATGAGCAACACTCCCGACGACGCGCCGGAGACGGTGGAGGCCGGCGACAACGTCGACGCCGCCCTCCAACAGGTGGAACACCAGCTGAGCATGTTCTGGCGACGCGCACGATCGCTATCCCACCAGTTATCCCGCCAGGTCCATCCCGACATGGAGCCAGCAGCCTACGGACTGCTGACGATCATTAGGAAAGAGGGCCCCATTCGTTTGACGGAGCTTGCCTCGTGCATCGGCGTCGGGAAACCGTCGGTGAGCCGCCAGATCGCGTTCCTTGAGAGCATCGGCATGGTCTACAAAGAAGCCGACCCCCAGGACGGACGCGCACAATCGATCCGGCTCACGCCCAAGGGCGAAGAAAAGATGCACCAGGTCCAGGACGCACGCCGGCAGGTTTTCCGGGAACGCCTGGGTGAGTGGCCGCTGGAAGAAATCCAGACGCTGGCCGACTACATTGAACGGCTCAATGCTGCCTACGGCGAAGGAATCGGCAAGGACTGACCGCACCAAACCACATAGACCAAAGAAGGAGGACCTCCAGTTGGAGGTCCTCCTTCTTTATTTCAGGTCCGCCTAGCGGGCTCCGGAGAGCATGCCTTGGGTGAAATCGTCGTTCAGTTCGGCGCTGAGCTCGCGGTCGAGATCGCGGCCGTAGCGCTGGGCGAATTCCTGCGGGACGGTGTCCGGAACAGCGACGCCTTCGGCGACGGCAACCCGGTCACTGACTTCGCGGAGCATGCCGGACAATGGAACGTCCAGGGCGGAGCAGATAGAGGACAGCAGCTCTGAGGATGCTTCCTTCTGGCCGCGCTCAACTTCGCTCAGGTAGCCAAGGGAAACGCGGGCGCTGTGCGAGACTTCGCGGAGCGTGCGGCCCTGACGCTGGCGGACATCGCGCAGGACATCACCAATTTCGTGACGCAGTACAACCATTTTGCGCTCCTTCTGTTCGCTCGGTGCCTTCTCGGCCAAGCCCACATCCTTCCAGCGGACAACGCCGTTTACGGATACGGGCTGCTTAACCATCTGTATCGCCTTGCTCCCTCGTGAGTCCGGTTCACCTTGCAGGTGCACCGGTTGTTTTCTACATCCTAGGCGCCCCGGCCATTCCGAGGCGACACAATGTAACAACTATTGGGCCGCAGTTTTTGTTCCCGGCTACTTTACGTGTGGTAGGTCGGCATGGACAAGGCACTCCAACAAGCGCTCCAATGCGGCCTCGGTTGCCTGCGCCCGGATACTCGGCCGGTCGCCGCTGAACGAGTAGGAATGCGCCGCGGCCCCGCCCGGGGTGGCGACGCCAATGAAGACGGTGCCAACCGGCTTCCCGTCGTGGGGCAAGGGCCCCGCAACCCCCGTTGTGGAGATTCCGACGTCGGCCCCGCACGCGCGTCTGGCCCCGTCGGCCATAGCTGCCGCCACCTCGGCGTCGACGGATCCGAGTGCGGCAAGCAACTCCTCGGACACGCCCAGGATTCCGGCCTTGACAGCATTCTGATAGGCGACCACCCCGCCCTGGAGCATGCCTGACGCCCCTGGAGTATCGGCGAGGGTGGCGGCAACCATCCCGGCGGTCAGGGATTCCGCGGTAGCCACGGTGATGCCCCGCTCGATGGCGAGCGCTACCGCCGACGCGGCCACTTCATCCGCGGCAGCGCTCATGCGCGCTTGCCTGCCGTGCGAAGCTTTGCGGCCTCGATGACGTATTCGACGCCGGTCCACACCGTGATGGCGAGGGCGACGATCATAACCCAGAAGGCCACGCTGACGAGCCATGGCGCGAAGGAATTCAGCGGCAGGATGTAAAGGAAGATGGCGACAGTCTGGACGACGGTCTTGAGCTTCCCGCCACGCGAGGCCGGCATCACGCCATAGCGGATGACGAAGAAGCGCAAGGCGGTGATGCCCCATTCGCGAACGAGGATGAGGATGGTGATCCACCAAGGCAACTCCCCCAGCACCGACAGGAGAACGAGAGCCGATCCGATCAGCAACTTGTCGGCAATGGGGTCCGCGATCTTGCCGAAGTTGGTGACGAGGTTGCGGCTCCGGGCGATGTCGCCGTCGAGCTTGTCCGTGTAGATCGCCACTGCGAAGGCCACCACTGCGGCCCAGCGCCAAATGCCGTGCTGGCTGTTGTCCTCCAGGAGGAACCACACGAAGAACGGGACCAAGACAATCCGGAGCATCGTCAGGATGTTGGGCAGGTTCCAGATATCGGAGCTGCTGGAACCGGCCTTGCTGCCGTCGGATGTAGTCACCCCTCTAGGCTACCGTCCGGTCAGTGACCAGGCGTCCTCGCCGCCGTCGTCCTCGTCATCGAGGCCATCTGCTCCGTCGTGGTAATCAGTGACCTGCTTGCGACGTTCGAGATCGGCGGCAACCAGGTCCTCGGCATAGCCACCGACGGCGATGTTCGCGTTCGCGTTGTCGCTTAGCGCCGCGGTGTGCGCGTCGGGCGTAGCCGGAGCCTCCTGCCCCTTCATGGCTGCCAGCACCGGAGCGAGGTCGTCCGGCTTCACCAGCACATCGCGGGCCTTGGAACCTTCGGACGGACCCACGACGCCGCGCGACTCCAACAGGTCCATAAGGCGGCCGGCCTTGGCGAAGCCGACCCGGAGCTTGCGCTGCAACATCGATGTGGAGCCGAACTGTGTGGTGACCACGAGTTCGGTGGCCTGAAGCAGGACCTCGAGGTCGTCTCCAATATCGTCGTCGATCTGCTTCTTCTGCGCCTCGGGCGCGACGTCATCACGGTAGACAGCCTTGAGTTGTCCCTTGACGTGCTCCACCACCCGATGGATCTCGGACTCCGTGACCCAGGCGCCCTGCACGCGCATCGCCTTGGAGGCACCCATCGGCAGGAAGAGCGCGTCACCCTGGCCAATGAGTTTCTCGGCGCCGGGTTGGTCCAGGACCACGCGGGAGTCGGTGACGGAGGAGGTGGCGAACGCCATACGCGAGGGGACGTTCGCCTTGATCAGGCCGGTGACGACGTCAACGGACGGACGCTGGGTGGCCAGGACCAGGTGGATGCCGGCAGCACGGGCGAGCTGGGTGATCCGGACAATCGAGTCTTCGACATCGCGCGGGGCAACCATCATGAGGTCGGCTAGCTCGTCCACGATCACCAGCAAGTATGGGTATGGCTTGATGACGCGCTTGGAGTCAACCGGCGGAACAACCTTGCCGGCGCGGACAGCCTTGTTGAAGTCGTCGATGTGCTTGAAACCGTAGTTGGCGAGGTCGTCGTAGCGGGCGTCCATTTCGCGCACCACCCACTGAAGCGCCTCGGCAGCTTTCTTGGGGTTGGTGATGATCGGCGTGATCAAGTGCGGAACGCCCTCATAGGCGGTCAGCTCCACGCGCTTGGGGTCCACCATGACCATGCGGACCTCATCGGGTGTGGCTCGCATCAGGATCGACGTGATCATCGAGTTCACGAAGGACGACTTACCCGCACCTGTGGCACCGGCCACGAGCAAGTGCGGCATCTTGGCGAGGTTCGCGACGACGTAGCCGCCCTCGACGTCCTTGCCGACGCCCATCACCATGGGGTGGTCTGTCCGCCTCGCGTTCTGGCTTCGCAGGACATCGCCGAGGGACACGGTTTCGCGGTCCGTGTTGGGGATCTCGATGCCGATGGCCGACTTGCCCGGGATGGGGCTGAGGATACGGACATCACTCGATGCCACGGCGTAGGAGATGTTTTTGGACAAGGCCGTGACGCGCTCCACTTTGGTGCCGGGAGCAAGTTCGATTTCGTAGCGGGTCACGGTGGGCCCGCGGCTGAAGCCGGTAACAGTGGCGTCCACGTTGAACTGCTGCATCGTGTCCGTCAGGGCGGCAACGACGGCGTCGTTCGCCTCCGTGCGCTCCTTCGGAATGGAGCCCGGAGTCAGGTTGTCCGAGGACGGCAGCGTGTAGGTGACGTCCCCGGCGAGCGAAAGCTGTTCGGTGCGCTGCGGGATCGGCGTCGGGGGCGGGGGCGGGCTGACCGGCGCCGAAGGCACGATGACCGGCGGGACGGCGGCGGTCGGCGCGACCAGGGGGATCGCTTCGGTGGCGTTCGGGTCGGCTTGTGCTTTTCCGAGCCCCTGTGCCGCTTTGATCTTCTCGACGGCGATTTCCGCCTGGGTCGGCCTGCGCACCCCTGGCGGGATGGACGGCGCGCCCTTCGCGGGAGGGGCGTCGTCGTCGACGATTGCGTGTTCGAAGGCCTCGTCGCCGACATAGCCCTCAAGCCTGGCGTCGTCGTCGTGGTCCTTGCCGAAGAAGCGCTTGCGGCGCTTCTTCTTCGGTTCAACGTCCGCCTGGTTTTCATAGAGGTAGCTGCGGTCGTGGGAATCGCCGTGCTGCGCGTCGGCATCGACCAGGTCGACGCCCATGAGGTGCTCGTAGGCGCCGCGGATACGCCGGGGAATGGCGCCGAAGGGCGTGGCCGTGACAATCAGGAGGGCGATGAACGCCAAAGCGCCGTAGACGATGACGGGGACTGCCGGGTGGATGGCGGCAAGGGGCGACGCCGCCAGGAATCCGAGCATCCCGCCCGCGCGCCGGAGGCCGTCGAAGCCATCGGCCACAGTCGGCTGGTCGCCGATAATGTGGGCCAGGCCGGTGCCGGCGAACGTCATGATCAGGAAGCCGATGCCCACGCGGTTGTTGCCGCGGCTGTCCCACGGCTGCCGGAAGAGCCGGAAAGCGCAGACGAAAAGCATGAGCGGCAGAAGCAGGGATACCCAGCCGAAGGTTCCGTTCACGATGCTGTAGACAACGTCCGGGAACCAGCCTTTGAAGCCCCACCAGGCGAAGGTTGCTATGAAGACACCGAGCGCCAGGTTGAAAAGCGCGGCGCCGTCCCGGCGGTCCGCGGGATCGAGGTCACTGACGTCATGGCCGATCCGGCGGATGCCCGCACCCACCACGTGCCCGATTCCTAACCAGACACCAGCAAGCGCACGCAGGATCCACGGTTGTTGGGGTTCGACGACGGCGGCCTGCTTGCCGCGGGCCGCGCCTGTGCCGCTCCTGCCGCTCTTAGCCGGGGTCCGGCTGCTGCCCGAGCCGCCGGATTTGCTGTTGGAGCTGCCTCTAGGCGCGGAGGTAGTACGAGTCGCCATATCGGCCACGCTACCCCAAGCCGTCCGGAAACCCGCGGATTTCAGGGGCGCAGAGGAACCATGTTGCCCCTGTTGGACAATCCGCGGACTTGGCTTCGCGGCGGGTCTGGCTAGACACATGAACGGCCCGGTTCGCTTGAACCGGGCCGTTCATGGACTGACTCCGGGGCGTGCCTGTGCCTGTATCGCTGGGCTAGGCCTCCGGGGCTAGGCTTCCAAGACCAGCGGGATGATCATGGGGCGCCGGCGAAGCTTGCGGTTGACCCACGTGCCGATAACCCGACGGACCACTTGCTGGAGCTGGTGGTTGGTATGGTCCGCGTGGTGGAGAACTGCGTCTTCCAGGGCCGCGTTGATCTTGGGGATGATCTCGTCAAAGACGGAATCGTCCTCGGCCACGCCGCGGGCGTGGATTTCCGGTCCCGAGACGATCTTGCCGGTGGTCCGGTTGATCACGGTGATGACCGATATGAAGCCCTCGTCGCCGAGGATCCGGCGGTCCTTGAGGTCGGCGTCGGTGATTTCGCCCACGCTGGAGCCGTCCACATAGACGAAGCCGACTTCCACCTGGCCCACAACGTTGGCTTTGTGGTCCCTGACGTCAATGACCGTGCCGTTGTCGCTGAGGATGACGCGGTCCGAGGGCACACCGGAGTCCTCCGCAAGGTTGCCGTTGGCGATGAGGTGCCGGGTTTCGCCGTGCACAGGCATCGCGTTCAGGGGCTTGAGGATGTTGTAGCAATAGAGCAGCTCGCCCGCGGCGGCGTGACCGGAGACGTGCACTTTGGCATTGCCCTTGTGGACGACGTCGGCGCCGAGCTTGAGCAACCCGTTGATGATCCGGTAGACCGCGTTCTCGTTGCCCGGGATAAGGCTCGAGGCGAGAATGACGGTGTCGCCCTGGCCCACCACCACGCGGTGGTCACCGTTGGCCATCCGGGAGAGGGCCGCCATGGGTTCACCCTGGGATCCCGTGGACATGAGGACTACGCGGTGGTCTGGCAGGTTGTCGATGTTCTTGATGTCCACGAGGATTCCCGGCGGGACGTCAAGGTAGCCCAGTTTCGCGGCGATAGCCATGTTGCGCACCATGGACCGCCCCACGAAGGCGACATTGCGGCCATGCTTGGCGGCGGCGTCGAGCACTTGCTGCACCCGGTGCACGTGGGAGGAGAAGGAGGCGACGATGATCCGCTTCTTGGCCTGGCCGAACAAGCGGTCCAGGGTGGGGCCGATTTCCTTTTCCGCCGTGGTGAAGCCGGGGACATCGGCGTTGGTGGAGTCGGCCATGAACAGGTCCACCCCTTCTTCGCCCAGGCGGGCGAAGTGGCGCAGGTCCGTGATGCGCCCGTCGAGGGGCAACTGGTCCATCTTGAAGTCGCCCGTGTGCAGCACGTTGCCGCCGGCGGTGCGGATGAAGACTGCCAAGGCATCCGGAATGGAGTGGTTGACGGCAACGAATTCGCATTCGAAGGGGCCGAACTGCTCCACCTGCCCTTCGGCCACTGTGAGGGTGTACGGCTTGATCCGGTGTTCCTGGAGCTTGGCCTCAACGAGGGCAAGCGTCAGCTGGGAACCGACCAGCGGCAGGTCCGCACGCAGGCGCAGAAGGTACGGCACAGCACCGATGTGGTCTTCGTGGCCGTGCGTCAGGACGATGGCAACTACGTCGTCCAGCCTGTCCTCGATGTACGAGAAATCGGGCAGGATCAGGTCAACACCCGGCTGGGTCTCTTCAGGGAAGAGCACGCCGCAGTCAACCACGAGCAGCTTGCCGTTGATTTCGAAAACGGCCATGTTGCGGCCGATCTCCCCCAGCCCGCCAAGGGGCACAATCCGGAGTGTTCCCTGCGGAAGTTTGGGCGGGGTGACAAGTCCGGGAAGGGCGGTTTGGGTCATAATGCGCTACTTTCCGGCGGAATCTTTCTAGACAGTGAAGTCCATTCCAGCTTCCGCCAAGTCCTCGCGGATGATTGCGATCTCGGCGGCGTCCGGCTCCACGAGGGGCAAACGGACAACCGAGTTGGGCAGGACTCCCTGCCATTTAAGAATTTGTTTGGCGGCGACGGCGCCTTGGACCCGGGTCATGGTCGCCCGGATCACGGGCTCGAGCTCGAAGTTGATCTTGCGTGCCGTGCCAAGGTCGTTCGCGTTGATGGCGTCGATGAGTTCACGGAAACGGCGGGTGACGACGTGGGTGGTGACGCCAATCAGGCCCACGGCACCCATGGCCATCCACTGGAGGGTCAGGCCGTCGTCGCCCGAGTAGAAAAGAAGGTCGGTTTCCGCCATGACGCGGGTGGCCGCGGCGAAGTCGGCCTTGGCATCCTTGACCGCAACGATGTTGGGGTGGGAGGCAAGGCCGATCATGGTCTCCGGCGCGATCTGGATGGAGGAGCGCCCGGGAATGTCGTACAGCATGACAGGAAGCTCAGTGGCGGACGCAATGGTCTCGAAATGGGCCCGGACGCCGGTCTGGCTCGGCTTGTTGTAGTACGGGGTGACGATCAAGAGGCCGTCGACGCCGAGTTTCGCTGCTTCCTGGGAGAGGTGCACCGAGTGGGCAGTGTCATTGGTTCCCGTGCCCGCGATGATTGCCGCGCGACCGCCCACAGCTTCCTTCACTGCGCGGAACATGCCGAGGTTTTCCTCATCGGTGAGCGTGGACGTCTCCCCGGTTGTTCCGGTGACGACCAGGCCATCGCAGCCGTCGTCAACAAGCTTGACTGCCAGTTCCGCTGCCTGCTTGTAGTCAACTTCGCCGTCCTTGGTGAACGGGGTGACCATGGCGGTCAGAAGGGTACCGAGAGCAGGAACGTTCGCACGAGAGTCAGACATACGAAAAACGTTACCCTGTCAGCTGCGGGTTAGGAGAATGGGGCCCGCGTGATTGTCGTCAAATTCAGCGAAATGGGAGCAAGGCCTCAGGCTGAAGCGTCGCTATGGCGCCCGGGCTTCGCTGGCGTCTCCGACGCGCAATACTGCGCAACAGCAGCCTCCCGCAAGCGGTCCGCCCACGCCCCGAGCCGTTGGGCTGCCCGCACATAGTCGAACAATTCAACGGGGGTCAATGATTCAAGGTCGGCTTCTGCAAGCCGCCTGGCGAGTTCGGCTCCCGGCTGCTGCTCGCCCAGAACGGTTCCCTCGCGCCGCCACTGCATGTCTTCAGGCGGCTCCCCCGCCACAAGCTGCCGGAAGAGGAAATCGACGACGCCCGGGCTCATCGCCTTCATGGGCCCGTCCAGGCCATGGGGATAGCCGTTCGGCCGCTTCGAAGGATCGCTCATGCAGCCATGGTATTCGAACATATATTCGAATACAAGGTGTTTCCTTCGAGGCGACAGCCGCTACCGCTCCGCTGCGGTGGGCTCGCTGCGGAAGAGGCGCACGGCGTCGCGCATGGATTCCCTCGCCCGCTTTCGGTCGCCGGCGGCATCGTAGGCGCAGCTGAGCCGGAACCAGGACCGCCAGTCCTCGGGGGCGGCCTCGGCCTCCACGCGGTACTTCTCAAACTCGGCGTCCGCGGCGGCACGCACAATGCGGCCTCCCGGTGTACGGGGCAGGTTGTCCACCGGCAGCCCGCCCTCCGCTTCGAGCACCTTGGCCATCTTCTCCGTGCGTGCACCGAAGACAAGTTCGCGGATCAGTGCCCACGCTCCGATGATGGGAAGCACCAGGTAGGCAGCGCCGATTCCCTTGGCTACCAGGTTCGCGTCACTGAGCAGCAGGATCGAGCGTTCGAAGGTGACCACGAGATAGAGAACCAGCAACAGGGTGACGGCACCTACCCAGATCTTGGTGCGGTTCTCCTTGAATGCCTTCCAGAGCGAGCCCATGCGCCTACAGCCCCAGATCCAAATAGCCGTCCAGGCCGACGGTGAGCCCGGGGTGGGACGCCACATTGCGCAGTCCCAGCAACACGCCGGGCATGAAGGACGCCCGGTCGAAGGAATCGTGGCGGATGGTCAGTTGCTCTCCCGGCCCGCCCAGGAGCACTTCCTGATGCGCCACGAGTCCGCGCAAACGGACGCTGTGGACGCGGACACCGTCCACATCGCAACCGCGGGCACCGTCAAGGGCAGTGTTCGTGGCATCCGGGCTAGCGGGGACGCCGGCTTCTTCGCGGGCGGCGGCAATGAGCTGGGCCGTGCGGACGGCCGTGCCCGAGGGCGCGTCCACCTTGTTCGGGTGGTGCAGCTCGATGATTTCCACCGATTCGAAATACTTGGAAGCCTTGGCGGCGAAGGCCGAGGCAAGGACGGAGCCGAGGGCGAAGTTGGGGGCGATAAGGACGCCTGCCTCCGGGTTCGCCGCAAGCAACTCGCGCAACGCCGCGAGCCGCTCGGCGTCCCAGCCAGTGGTGCCGACAACAGCATGCATGCCGTGTTCGACGGCGAAGCGGACGTTGGCTTCGGTGCTGTCCGGAACGGTCAGGTCGACGACATACTTGGCGCCGGCGTCGAGCAGGGTATCAAGGGAATCTCCGCGGCCGAGCGCCGCGACGAGCTTCATGTCGGAGGCTTCCTCCACCGCTTTGACGGCTTCGATACCCATGCGGCCCTGGGCGCCCAACACGGCGACAGCAAGTTGTTCGGTCATGTCCTTAACCCTACCGGGCGGCGCGAACCGGACTTGCCCCGGATCCTAATCGCGGGATGGGGCGACAGATCGCGGTCGAACGAGATTTCGAAGGCCCAGCACGATGAGTCCCAACAGCGAGCCGGCAACGACGGCGAGGATGAGCATGGCAACGATTGGAATCGTCAGGGAATCGGCACCGATTTCTTGCTGAGCGGCCTTGAGTCCCGGGATGCTGATTGCGATAACGAGCGCCGCCACCACCAGCGTGGGCACAAGGAACCAAAGCCAGGATCGGGCTTTCTTGGACATGGGATCACTTTCCTTTCAATCGCAGGGCGGCTAGAAGAAGCACTCCGCCGGACCAGATCGCAAGAAGGAGGAGCGCTCCCCAGGGCCCGAGGGCGTCCCCTGGCTCGGGGGTGGTGCTGATCGCTTGCCCGACCAGTATCCCGGTGGTGATATTCGCTACTGACGTGGCGCACTGCACCCCGCTCAGTCCGGCGATGAGGAGAGTGATCGGCGCAAGCCAAAAGACGGTGATGATGACGATCGCGGCGACGGTGGCTGAGCGCACCGCGTACCCGAGCCCTGCACCGAAGCATGAGGCGAGCGCCACCGCAGCGATAGAACGCATTACCGCGGCGACGGAGTCAGCAGAGAAGGGCGCGAACGCCCCGCCGAACACAGCAGCGAAGACGCCGACAACGAGCATGACGAGCACCGCAAGTGCTGCGGCAACCCCGCTGTACCCGAGTGCGCTCGCGGCAAGCAGCCGTCCGCGGCGCGGGACGAGCAACATCCGGAAGGCGATCGCTCCCGTCTGGTAGTCGCGGCCAACGCCGATGGCCGCAGCCAGAGCTGCCACGAACGCGAAGATGTCGACCCCGGCCGTCGCGATACCTGTCAGATCCGGTGCCGGCGAAGACACCTTTCGATAGATCGCTTGTCCAACGCCGAGCGCGAGCGGTACGGCTGCTCCGAGCAACAGCACGACCACGGACGTCCGTGTCCGGAGGATCCGGATCGTCTCGGCAGACACGAGCTCGCTCCGCCGTTGCGCGTCTTGCTGGCGAGCGATTCGGATGGGTGGGCGCAGCCTCCTCAAGGAGCCTCTCCTTCGATTTTCGTGTCCACGATCCGTCGATACACGTCGTCAAGCGAGACGCTCTCGGTGCGAAGCTCATCCAAGACAAGCCCATGGGCAGCCGCAAGCGAGAACACCTCACGCGCTGTGAGGTCTGCGACGACCACGGCGCGACCGTCTGCTTTGACGATGGTGGCGCCGTTCCTCTTTGCGAGCGCGATGAAGGTGCCGACGTCCTCGCTTATGACGTTGACCCGCGGCCCGGCTCCTCGTGCAAGGTCGGCGAGGCTGCTTCGGAGTTTGAGCACGCCGTTGTTGATCAGTACGACGTCGTCAGCCACGAGCTCGAGCTCGGTGATGATGTGCGAGGACAGGAGAAGCGCCGCGCCCTCATCGCGAAGTTGGAGGAGCAAGTGACGCAGCCACTGGATGCCCGAGGGGTCGAGACCGTTGAGCGGCTCATCAAGGACGTAGTTGCCCGGGTTGCCCAAGATGGCTGCGGCGAGCGCGAGACGCTGCCTCATGCCAAGCGAAAGCTCGCGCACCCTCCGTCTACGGGCCTCACCGAGGTCGACCATGGCCAGAACCCGTTCGGCCCGGGCCTTGTCCACGCCCTGAACACTTGCGCAGTAACGCAGGAGCTCAATCGCGCGGAGGTCAGGGATCAGCGCCCCGGCGTCGAGGACCGCCCCAACGCTCTGGCGTGGGTTGGGAAGCTCCCGGTATGGGCGTCCGTCGAACAACGCCCGCCCCGAATCGGGCTTCTCAAGGCCGAGGGCGGTTCGCATCGTAGTGGTCTTGCCGGCGCCGTTAGGCCCGATGAAGCCGACGATACGGCCGTCGCCGACGCTGAAGGTAACGTCATCAACCCGTGTCCGTCCGCCGTATGACTTCGTGAGTCCGATCACTTCGATCATGATGCGTGCACCTCCCCCTCAGGTCATCGGCATAGCTACTTTCGTGTAACTGGCCCATTAGAACCTGGGCATCGTCGCCGTCACGGTCCACCCCGTTTCATCACCGCCTGCCTTGAACGTTCCGCCCAGCAGCATCACCCGGTCGTTCATCCGCTTCAGTCCGTAGCCCGTCGCATCAGCGGTCAAATCCTCCCCGCCGCTGGACGGAGCATTCCAGACCTGCAATGTGATGCATTCGCGATCAGACGTCACCGCCAAACGAATCGACGGGCTCTGGCGAGCGTGCTTCATCACGTTGGTGGCTGCCTCACGTGCGATGTGCACGAGAGTCGTCTCGATGCTGTTCGAAATGGACAACTCACTGCCGGGAAAGGAGAGCTCGACCGAAGCTCCCATCGAGCCGAGTCCAAGACGTAAGGACTCCAACGTCGCTGCCAAGGACACTGCACCTGCCCCGGCTTCTCCGACCGTCTCGTCCGTCCCCTGGACTAAACGCAGCATCCGTCGGATGTCTGTGAGGGCTTGTGTCGCGGCATCAGTGATCGCACGCCTTGATGTATCGCGAGCCACGGGGTCGTCCACCAGTTCGAGGGCCCGGGCCCGCATCACAACGGTCGTGATGTCGTGGGCAATGATGTTGTGCAGCTCATCAGCGATTCGATCCCGCTCCATCTGTACGGCGGCCGCCGATTCTCTTTTGAGCCGATCAATGTCAGCAGCAAGCTGATGTTCCCTCGCTCGACCTCCGCGGAACCCCCAACCGATTAGTCCCGAAGCAAGGCCAGCGGCAACGCTGCCGATCCCGCCGCCTTGCGCGAGCCCCTGGCCAACCCCTGCCGCAACCAGCGCCCACCCCGCTGTGATGACGCAGTATGAGACACTCAGCCACCGACTGCACGTACTCGTGACCAAGCCGACCGAGACGGCAAGAGCCAGAGAGTAAGGCCCACCCGCACCAAGAAATGTTGCGACGAGGCCGCATGCCGCGAGCACCACCGCCGCTATGGGAGGCCGCCATGCGAAAGCACCGATTGCGATGAGCGCGCCCACGTAAACAGCCGCGGTGGGCATCGGTGTCTGGGCAACTAGCGCCAGCACACCATCCACCAGCAACCCCACCGCGACAACGGCCGCCAATGCGAGACGAGCACCCGCCGGCAACGCTGTGTACGCCCAGAAGCCACGCCAACCGGCAGACGCGTGGACATTGTTGCGGGCAGCCTCTGCCGGACCGCTTCGCTTCATCCCCCAATTATCCAGACGAAGCGGGCGGACGCTCAGGCACACAGTCTCATTGCCCTACCCATCCGGCCGAAGATCGGCGGGCCCCAGGCGGAACGCCAGCCCGCCCACTACGCTCGCTACAAACACGGTCAAATCCCCTTCTGCCTGAAAGTACCAACAAGCTAATCGTCGCAGCCGGCCGGCACAGGGTCTGCCGACGAAAGTCGACTCCTTGCGCGACTTTAGTCTGATCTGAGAGTCGACTCCCGACACCTAAACTGTAGGAATGGAAGGCGTGCGTGTTCTGATCGTCGATGACGAAGCCCTCGTGCGACACGCATTGCGCATCTTCCTGGAGTCAGCTCCGGCCAGAGTTGTGGCCGGAGAAGCAGTTAATGGAACGGAAGCCATCAAGCAATACCGCATGTTACAACCGGACGTAGTACTGATGGACATCCAAATGCCGGTGATGAACGGCATTGCCGCAACAGAGAGGATCACTGCCGAATACCCGGACGCCCGGGTGCTTGCAGTGACCACGTTCTCCTCCGAAAGCCACGTCATCGCCGCGCTCAGGGCCGGAGCCTCCGGCTATCTTGTGAAGGACACTCATCCGGACGAGATCGTCAGCGCCATCTTGGACGTGCACGCTGACAGGTCAGTGCTCTCGCCGCGCATAACTCGTGGACTCATTGCGGCCGTCCGGCACACGGCCAACCCCAACGGTCACGTCGCGCTCTCCCGCGCCCAAGCGCTCACAGAACGCGAACTGTCGATCGTGGTGTTTCTCGCGCAGGGTATGTCAAACGCCGAGATAGCACAGGCTCTCCACCTCTCCGAGGCGACGATCAAGTCGAACCTCGGCCGCATCATGAACAAATGGGACGTGCGCGACCGCGTCCAAGTACTCATCCATGCGGTGCGCACAAATCTCGTGACGTTGTAGCGCTCGCGATCCCTGCGCCCGGGCTACTCCCCTGCCCCGACCCACTCGACCGTGCCGTCGCTGAAAAACTGTTCCTTCCAGATGGGCACTTGCGCCTTGATCCTGTCCACAAGCTCGGAGCACACTGCGAAGGCTTGTCCGCGGTGTGCGGCGGCAACGGCACAGACGAGCGCAGGTTCGCCAATCTCCAGCATGCCGATCCGGTGTGCTGCCCAGATCCGGACAGGCTGCGCAGCTTCTCCTGAGTGCTCGGCCACGAGTTTCGCGACGACGTCGGCCATGACCTGGTGCGCCGTGAGGTGGGCGCTGTAGCTGAGCCTGTCGACGGGTTTGCCGCCGTCGTGGTTGCGGACCACGCCGCTGAAGCTCACTACCGCTCCCGCCGTGTCCGATTCAACCGCCGCTATGGCCTGGTCGACGGAAATCGGCTCCGCGCTGAGGATCGCGCTGATGACTTCGAAGTCGGTTTCAGTGGTCATGACTTCCCTCCAACTGATCGCATAGGTGGGCAATAACAGGGTCCAGTACGGCGAGGCCGTCCATCACGCCCTTCGGCGAACCCGGCAGGTTCACGATGAACGTCTTGCCGGCTGTACCGGCATGGCCCCGGCTCAGCATCGCCATGGGGGTCTTGGAGGCTCCGGCGCGGCGGATACCCTCCATGAGCCCCGGTATTTCGCGGTCCAACAATGGCAACGTGACTTCCGGAGTGCGGTCATCGGGGCTCAGTCCCGTACCGCCGCTGGTAATGACGACGGCAGGTTCCTGGGTCAGTAGCGCACGGATGGCGGCACCGACAGGCTCACCATCCGGCACCACCATGACGGGAAAGGTCTCGTAGCCGTGTTCGACCAACCAGTCCAGGATCACGGGACCACTCTTGTCCTCGTAGATTCCTGCCGCAGCGCGGTTGGACGCGATGACCACGCCGGCCTTCCGCGGGCCGCGGCGGGGTTCGCAGGCGTTCATGCGCGGGGTCCTTCGCCGGGCGCGCCGGACGAGGCGGGCGCGCCGGACGAGGCGGGCAGGGCCCAGTCGCCGCTCTTTCCGCCGCTCTTCGCCAGCACCTGGATGCCGCTGATCACGGCGTGCTTGTCCACGGCCTTGATCATGTCATAGACGCTCAAGGCAGCCACCGAGGCCGCGGTCAACGCTTCCATCTCCACGCCCGTGACGCCCCTGGTCTTCACAGTTGCCAGGACAACTACCGTGTCCTGGCCAAGCTCGAAGTCCACCGTGACCTTGGAAATAGGCAGCGGGTGGCACAGGGGGATGAGTTCAGGGGTCTTCTTGGCTGCCATGATGCCGGCAACCCGGGCCACGGCCAAGGCGTCCCCCTTGGGCAGCTCACCGGCCCCGAGCAGGGCAAGCACCTCGGCGGTGCTGTGGACGGTGGCTGTGGCCGTAGCCTCACGTGTGGTCACGGCCTTCTCGGAGACATCGACCATCTGGGCTGTACCATCTTGGCGCAAATGCGTAAGGGCGCCGCCGTCTTGGCTCAAATGCGCAAGGGCGCCGCCATCCTGGCTCAAGGGGGTGAGGCCGCCGACCATGCCGGCGGAGTCTGAAGTGTCATTCACAACATCCATACTTCCACTTCCGCCCCGGCGTCGAGTTCCGTGACGGCTGCAGGCACCTGGACCAGCGCGTTCGAGTTGGCGAGCGCATGGATGAGATGGGAACCGGCACCTCCCTCCAGCCTGACCGTTCCCCCCGGAAGAAGCGTGCCGCGGCGGACCTGGTGCTTGCCGGCAGGCGAAGTCAGAGACTCCGTAAGGCGGGCCTGGAGGCTCGGACGCAATGCAGGGCTTCCGACGACGGCGGCGAGCGCCGGGCGGAGGAACATTTCGAAGGACACGAGGCAGCTCACGGGATTGCCCGGGAATCCCAGGAAGGGCAAACCGTCGAACGTCCCGATCCCTTGGGGGCCGCCGGGTTGCATGGCCACCGACACGAATTCGACCGGCTGTTCCAGCATGGCCTGCCGGACCACTTCGTAGGCGCCCTTGCTGACGCCCCCGGTGCTGACGATGAGATCGACAGTGCCGCCCAGGCTGCGGAGGAGCGCCAGCAGCTCGGTAGGATTGTCGCCGCTGATTCCCGTCCGCGTGACGTGGAGGCCGGACTGCAGCATGGCGGCTTCGAGCAGGGTTCCGTTGGAATCGTAGATCTTGCCTTCCGGCAGGGACGTACCGGGTTCCACGACTTCATCGCCGGTGGTGACCAGGAGCACGCGCACCGGCGTGCGGACCTCGACGGCGGTCATCCCCAGGGCGGCGAGCAGCCCCAATTGCCCCGGTCCGAGGGCCGTTCCGGCGCGCAAGGCAACGGTTCCCGCGGTGATGTCGCTCCCGGCGTCGCGGACGAACGTTCCGGGCTCAGTGGTGGGAAGGCGGACGGTTGATGGGACACCGGGGACGGGAAAGACATCAGGCACTGCCTGTTCGATGGGCACGACGGCGTCGGCACCCTCGGGCATCATGGCGCCGGTCATGATCGGGGCTGCGGTGCCGGGCATGAGCCGGACCGGTGCCGCACCGGCCGGGACGGGATCCACGACCGTCAGCTCCGCACCGGCGTCGCTCCCTGCGTGGGGGGCCAGGTCCGCAGAGCGGACGGCAAAACCGTCCATCTGGGAGTTGGCGAACGGCGGCAGGCTCAGCGGGGCCAAGACGTCGGCGGCAAGTACCCTGCCGAGCGCCCCCATCAACGGCAGCTCTTCGGTGCCGTCTACCTGTGCAAGGCCGGACAGCAGCTCCTGGACGGCTTGGCGGTGGGCTGCGACGGATCGTGCCACGAGGGTTCCTCCCGGGTTGTTTCGCTCAGACCTTCACAGCCTAGTTGGCGGTGACATGGATGGTGTGGAACCCAGTGGCGCCGTCCGGTGCCACGGGGGTTTGGGCTTCGGGCTGTGGGGTACCCGTGGCATCGGTGGCACGGACCTGGACTTCATGGTTCCCTGAGCCCAACTCAAGGCCCAGCTGCCATTGGTACCACGTGTCCGAGGAGATCCCCGGTGCGAGCTTGGCTTCCTGCCAATTCCCGCGGTCGACGCGCAACTCCACGCGGGAAACGCCGCGGTGCTGAGCCCAGGCGACACCGCCGAACTGGACCGTTCCGGCCTTGACCGAGCGGCCGTCCCGGGGCACGTCGATGCGGGACTGCGTCTTGATGGGACCATGATCGCTCCAACCCCGCGGGACCCAGTAGCCCTGGTCGTCGGCGAAACGGGTGACCTTCAGTTCCGTCAGCCATTTGGTGGCCGAAACATATCCATAGAGGCCCGGAACGACCATCCGGACGGGGAAGCCGTGCTCGAGCGGCAACGGTTCGCCGTTCATTCCGACGGCGAGGATAGCGTCACGGTTGTCCGTGAGCGCTTCGAGGGGGGTTCCGGCGGTCCAGCCGTCAGTGCTGCGGGAGAGCACCATATCCGCCCCGGGCTTGGGCCCGGCCATGGCGAGGAGTTCGCGGACCGGCCAGCCCAACCAGAGGGCGTTGCCGATCAGGTCTCCGCCGACTTCGTTGGACACGCAAGCGATGGTCACGTAACGCTCGATCATCGGCTTCGTCAGCAGGGTGGCGAAATCCAAGGTGACTTCGCGTTCCACCAGGCCGGTCACCTTCAGGGTCCAGTCCGGCGGATTCACGGCCGGCGGGATCAGCGCGGTGTCGATCCGGTAGAAGTCGGGGTTCGGCGTGACGAGCGGCAGCAGGCCCGGCAAGGTGAGAGCGGCGCCGTCGGGAACTTTTTCGGGAGGCGTCACCGGGGCTGGAAGGACCACCCCGTTGCGGAAGTCCGATGCCACCGTTCCTGCCCTGCGCACCACTGTTGTCACGATCCCGGCGACGACCGCTGCGATCGCGGTTCCACCCAGCAATTGCATGAAGCTTCGGCGGGCCAATGGCATGTCTGCCGCCTCGGGCACGGGTCGCCAGGTTTCGAGCCGCTGGATCAGGAGCCGGAGGAAAAGCATGGTGACGATCGTGGCCACGACGGGGGCAATTGCGGCTGTCGGCGCGGCTTGGGCACGGGTCAGCACTGCAGCCAGCCCCGCAGCTCCAGCGAGCAAGGCGAGCGCCAGCCCCGCTCCTTTTCGCCGATACTCCAGGAGGCCGGCGACTGCGGCGAGGATCAAAGTGACCAGGGCGATGCTGACGATCAGGGCGATTTTGTCGGCGGTGCCGAAAAGGTTGACGGCCAGTTCCTTGGCCCAACCCGGCACGGCGTCGATGACCACACCGCCCAGGGCTGTGACGGGCGAGACGGACGGGCTCAGGAACCCGGCCAGCAACTCGCCGGCCGCCACCCCGAGTCCGATCGCCACCACGCCGCACGCAGCCGCCCACCGGGCCGCCGTCCTGGTACTGGCTTTCTTCGAAGTGGTCCTGCTCATGATGTGCCTGCCTGTTTGGTGCCCTCTGCCGGAACGGTGTCCGCGGGCACTTTCTGTATCGGAAATACCTTGGTGCGGGATGCGCTTGACTCTGCGCCCGATGGAAGGCGGAGCGTGAAACAGCAGCCCTCCCCCGTGTTCGCCACCGTGACATTGCCGCCATGCGCCTTCACAATCCCCGCCACCATGCTGAGCCCCACGCCTGCCCCGCTGTATCGCGGCAGACCCCCATCGACGGGCATTCCTGCTCCCCGGGAACGGTCCTTTTGCCAGCCGGTCTCGAAAACGTGGGCGAGATCCTCCTCGTCGATACCCCCGCAGCTGTCCACGACGTCGACGACGGCGTCGCTTCCGTCGCGTCCGACGCGAACCAGGACCCCGCCGTCGGGCCGGCTGTAGATAATCGCGTTGAGCAGCACGTTCCGGACGGCCCTTCCCAGGCTGGGGCCGTCCGCGACGGCCATGCACTCGCGGTCGCCGCCGCCGTCGAGCCGGATCCCGCGCTTGGCGGCGAGCGGCGCGAGATCGGCGATGGCGTCGCTCACGAGGTCGTAGAGGTCCAAGGATTCTGCGCTCAGCCGTAGGGTTCCCGCCTGGATTTTGGACAGTTCGAGAAGATCGTTGACCATGACCGCCATCTGATCCGCCTGGGCGATGATCTTGCGATAGTACCCGGGGACGTCGGAGGCCATACCGTCTTCCAGCGCTTCGGCCATGGCCCGCATGCTGGCCAAGGGGGTCCGGAGGTCGTGCGAGATCCAAGAGACCAGTTCGCGGCGGGCGGTTTCGACGGCGGCTTCCCGTCGCCGGGATTCCTCCAGTTTGATGCTGCTCGCTTCGAGTTCCTGGGCGAGCTGGGCAAGCTCGGAGTTCATTGCCGGTCCGGCCCGCCGCGACCCTGATTGTGGCAGGAACGAGCCATCGAGGGCTTCTCCGCTGCCGAGTCGCCGCGTTGCGGCCACGAGCCGGATGGCGTTTCGGGACACCCCGGCCCCGAGGACCAGGGAAATCGCGATCGCCACGGCCGAGGCTACGCCGAGGATGTACCACATGACTTCGAGGTCCACGGCGGAAATGAACATCGCATTGAAAGCGCTCACCATCCCTGCCACGAGGACAGCAACTGTGGCCACCACCACGAGGCAGATCTGCACCAGGATCGACGCGCCGCGCAGGAAACGCAGCAAGGCAAGGGTCAAGGCGCCGATGAGGACAGCCCACAGCAGCATCCAGCCCAGGATCGTGAACATTTCAGCTGGCTGCATGTCCACCTTCCTTCGCGTCAAAACGGTAGCCGATTCCCCAGACCGTTTTGAGCAGCACCGGGGTGGTGGGGTTGTCCTCGATCTTTTCGCGCAGGCGACGGACGTGGACCGTCACGGTGGACAAATCCCCGAAGTCCCAGCCCCAGACCGCCTTGATGAGATCCTCGCGGCTGAACACCTGGTTGGGCCGACGGAGCAGGAATGCCAGCAGATCGAACTCACGCGCCGTAAGCATGAGGGGCTTGCCATCCTGGAGCACCGTGCGGGAGGCCGGATCCAGTTCGAAGCCGGCGAGCTCCACGGGAGGTTCCGGGCTGAATTCCCGGATGCTCCGGCGCAACACGGACTTCACCCGGAGGACCAGCTCGCGGGGTGAGAAGGGCTTGGTCACATAGTCGTCCGCTCCCGTTTCCAGGCCAAGGATCCGGTCGTCTTCCGTGCCAAGGGCAGTCACCATGATGATGGGAACGCTCATGGCCAGGCGCAGCCTGCGGCACACTTCCACGCCGTCGAGTCCGGGCAGCATCCGGTCCAGGATGACAAGGTCGGGCCGCCTGGCGGCCGCGAGGCTCAGCGCGGTGAAGCCGTCGCCCGCGAGATCGACCTGGAAGCCTGCCTGGACCAGGTAGTCCCGGACGACGTCGGCGATGGTCTGTTCGTCTTCGACCAGCAGAATGCGGCGATTGCCAACTTCGGCAGCGTGCGGGGCGGGCTGCATGTTCACACCTTCAGCATAGATTCGCAGGGTGCCCGCGGTATGTGTTCCGGGCGCCCGCGGGCCAACCGTATGTATTCCGTAAGAAGTCGCGCCATGCGTTGCCTTCAGCGGCGGGCAACCGACGAACGTGACCCGTGGGCGATATCACGCTTCGGCCCTGCCTGGCGTAGCCTGAACCCATGAGTGTTCAGCTAGGCATGCCGTTGCCTCCCACGGGCGACGGGACGGGAAGCAGCGTGTCTGCACCCCCGCCGCGCCCTGCCGGAACTCCGGCGGGCCTGTTCGACCGTTATGGACGCCGGGCCACCGACATGCGCTTGTC